>JAIVJC010000034.1 GCA_020200235.1 Acidobacteriota bacterium
GATCTGCGCCTGCGCATGATCGACACCCTCGACCGCATCCCGCCCGACGCGCCGCCGCAGGACGCGCGCTCCGCCGCCACCTTCGCCGTCGTCGGCGCGGGCGCGTCGGGCGTGGAGCTCGCGACGAAGATGGGCGACCTGCTGGCGGAGGCTTTCCGGCGGCGCGGCATCCGCGGCGAGCCGCGCGTGATGATCCTCGAGATGGGAGAGCGCGTCGTGCCCGGCATGGACGAGGAGCTCCGCGGCGTGGTCGAAGAGGCTCTCAGGGAGTCGCGCGTCGAAGTCCACACGAAGACGCGCGTCGTGCGGCTCACGCGCGACGCGGTCAGGTTCGAGCACGACGGCGCCGAGTCGGAAGTGGAGTGCGCCGGCACGATCTGGACGGCGGGCGTGCGCGTGAACCCGCTGATCGAAAAGTTAGACGTGGAAAAGGATCGGCGCGGGCTCGTCGTCGTCGAGCCGACGTTGCAGGTGCGCGGGCGCGAGGGCGTTTTCGCGCTCGGCGATCTCGCGCTCTTCCGCGACATCCCGCCGACGCTCGCGGGCACGGCGCAGCTCGCCTTCCAGCAGTCGTCGCTCGCAGGCAAAAACGTGCGCGCGTTCCTCGAAGGCAAGGAGTTGGAGACGAAGCGCTTCGCCGAGCTGGGCGAAGCCCTGAGCTTAGGAACAGAGAACGCGGCGGTGCTGGTCGGCGGCAACGTGGTCAGCGGCGCGATGGCGCGGCGCGCGCGCTTCGCGCTCTACACACAGCGCCTGCCGACGTGGCAGCACCGCCTCAGGGTCGGCGCGAGCTGGTTCTTCGGCGGCACGACGCCGCGCCCTCTATCGTTGGAGTGAAGTCGGAACCGCCTGCGGTAGCGGGCGGGAGTTGGGATCGCGGATTGCGGATTTCGGATTGCGGATTCTAAGCAGGAGGGCTCGGGCGCTCTCCATTCCGCATTCCGCATTCCGCAATCTAACAATCGGCAGGCCCGCCCGCTACCGCAGGCGGTTCCGACAGGGCTTAATCGGGATCGAGTCATGGCGAGAGGTTGGGGCAAGTCAGCCGAGGAGGTGGAGCAGGAGGCGGAGGAGCGAGCGCGGAGCCGCGCCGCGCCCCGGCTCGACGACTCTACGGAAGCGCGCGGGCGGCGCGAGCGGCTCGAAACGCTCCGGCTCTCGCGCGCGCGCACGCTCGAACAATTAGAACGCTCCACCACGCGCGCCCACCGCGAGATGCTGCAACGCACGCTGCGCGCCGTCGAGTCAGAGATCGAGACGTTGAATCGCGATGACGATTCGTCCGCGCGCCCCGCTTAACGTTTACCCGCGACCACGCGCGGCGTAAGGGTAGATGGGCTCGATGTCCACGGGCACGTTCTTCAGGCGGTCGAGCGCGCCCTGCATCTGCGGGCGGACGACGCCGTAGCGGTCGAGCATCGCCTTCGCCTTTTCGTAGGAGCCTTCCGCCTGGAGCGTCATGATGTCGTGCGCGAGCTTACGCACGCCCTCCTTGAAGCGCGCGGGGACGACAGCGAACGTGCCCGCGCGCTCGTCGAAACGGATCGCGCCCTCGTCCGCCAGGTAGTTGAACTGGAGCGCGATGCCCTTGCCGTGCGCCTCCGTGATGCCGAAGCGCACGGAGCGGAACATGCTCGCGAGGAAGGTCGTGTAGAGCGTTTGCTCCATCCGCCGCTCGACCACCCCCTTGTCGATCAGGTACTGCAGAGCCCACAGCCCCGTCACGTCAGCCTTCGCCTCCTCGATCGCCGAGTAAGTGTCTTTCAACTGCCCGCGCACGGTCGTCGCCTGCCCGCCCGCCGTGATGTTGTGCGGGCCGAGCCCGTGCATCAGCTCGTGCGCGAGGACGTGCGTGAAGAACGCCTCGAAGGAGACGTCTCGGAGGTCGGCGGGCGCGAGCACGACGCGCGAGATGGGGACGAGCGTCTGGTCGAACTTCGCCGCCTGCACGTTCCTCAGCATGACGCGCTTCGAGCCCTTCTCCTGCACGACGCGCTCGTCGTTCGGCAAATTAAACGCGGCGGTCTGCACGCCCGTGTTGCCCTCGCCCGAAGAGAAGACGACGTTGACGACGCGGATCGGAGACGCCGCGCCGAGCTTCGGGTTGCGGTAACGCGGATCGATGGGGAGGTTGTTTTCCAGCTCCTGGAGGTAGTTGCTGAAGTGCGAGAGCTTGGCGGACTCCGCCTCGTCGCGCAGCGTGACGTATGCTTCGAAGGCGGCTTTGTAGTTGAAGAGCTCGTCGGAGTAAGTCTCGTAAGGACCGATCGTCACGTCGATGGGCGAGTCCAAATCCATCCACGCCACGTCGGACGCGTAATAGTCATCATTCAGAAAAGCGTCGGCGCGTTTGTTCAGAAACTTTCGGAGCGTGGCGTTCGTCGTCCGTCCCGCCGCCTCCCGCAGCAGGCGCGCCGCCGGGCGCAGGAACTGCGCGTACTCGCGGCTGTAAGGGACTGCGATCAACCGCCCTCGCGCGTCGCGGCGGATGGCGTGGAAGAAGCCCACGGCTTTTTTCTTCTCTTCGGGCGGGAGCGTCGCGACCCACGACTCGAACTCCTGCTTCGTCATGTCGTCGGGGTAGTGAGCCGCCTGCGGCGGGCGCACGCGCGGCACGCCCGCGAGGAAGGCGACGTTCTCGTCGAGCTGCGACCACGCGCCGTCGTTGATCATGAAGTAGTGGAGGCGCGCGCGCCCGAGCGGCGTGCGGTCGCGCGAAAGGCGCGCGAGCAGCGCCTCGTTGCCGCTCCAGACCTGGCGGCGGTAGAGCGGGTCGAGCAGCTTCGCGGCTTCGACGACACGGGCGAGCGCCTGCCGGTCACGCGGCGAGAGGCGCGAGGTGTCGGCGGTGATGACGGTCGGGGCGAAGCGGCGGATGCGCGCGTTCAACTCGGCGAGACCGGGCGCCCCCTCCTGCCCCCGCGCGCGCGGCGCGGCGGGCGCGCAGAGCAGCACGCTCAGCGCGAAGACCAAGACGCAAGCCTTCCTCAGGGTTCTCATCTGACGGACACTCCTTCGCGTGATCGGTGTTGATTCGTGATGAGTTAATTTAACGCCGCCGACGTGTGGCGGTAAAGCGGGACGACGCGGCGGCGGCTCCATTCGATCTTGGATGATGCCGCGCAGACAAAATCGGCTCGGCGCACCGTCCGTATAAGTTGAGCCCCGAAGGGGCGCGATTGAATAGCCAGGGGCAACGCCCCTGGTCAGTCCGGCATTACCGCCATGTGGAGCCCCGAAGGGGCGAAATAAATTCCCCACGAGATTTATTTCGCCCCTTCGGGGCTGAGACATCATTTCGGGCGCGCGTTCCAGGGGCGTTGCCCCTGGCTGTTTAATTTTGCCCCTTCGGGGATTGGACGAAGCGGGCGCGCCCTCGTCAACGAAGCGGAAGGTGGGCGCGCTCAGGCTCCCGCCGTCGGCGAGCGACGGCGTGCCGCTGAGACCGATCAGCCCGCCCCACGTCGTCGTGCCGAAGATTCTGCCGAGGTTGCGCTCGCGGAAGTAGAAGGGGAAGGCGTCGCCGCCCGATCCGGCGTAGCCGTTCGTGAGCATCGCCTTCGGTCCCGTGTGGGCGAAGCCGGGCGAGGAGTAGACGTCGCCGCCGCGCCGCGTCCAGTAGCTGGCGGGCCTGCGCTCCAGCAGCTCGATCATGCGGTCGGGGATGAAGCCGCCGCCGTTGTAGCGATCGTCGATCAGCAGCGCGTCCCTGTTCGCCTGCGCGTAGAAGCCCTTGAACAGCTCGCGGTTCCCTTCGGCCGCGGTGTTCGGCACGTGGATGTAGCCGATGCGACCGCCTGACAACTTATCGACCATCGCGCGGCGCGCCTGCACCCAGTCGAAGTAGCGCAGGTTCGACTCGCTGCGCACGGGCCGCACGCGCTCGTCGTGCGCGCCCGCGCCGTCCGAGCGGTCGCTCAACGAGAGCGTGACGACGCGCTGCGCCTTGCCTTCGAGCAGCTCGAAGAAGTTCCTGACGCCTTTCGTCGAGCGACCGTCGACCGCCGTGATGAAATCGCCGACCTTCGCCTTCACGCCGGGCTCGGTGAGCGGCGAGCGGAAGGACTCCTGCCAGTTCTCGCCGGGGAAGATTTTGGCGACACGGAAGTAGCCGGAAGGGTCTTGGACGATCTCCGCACCGAGCAGCCCGCCGTCGTTGCGCGGGACGCGCGGCGGATCGCCGCCGCGCTCGACGTAGACGTGACCCGCCATCAGCTCGCTCCCCATCTCGGTCATCACGAAGTTCAGGTCTTCGCGGTTCGCGATGTGGGGCACGAGCGCGGCGTACCTGGCGCGGATCGCGTTCCAGTCCACGCCGTGCATGTTCGGGTCGTAGAACCAGTCGCGCATGGTGCGCCAGGCGTCCGTGTACTCCTGCGCCCACTCCTTGCGCGGATCGATCTTCATCGTCATGCCTTCGAGCTTGAGCAGCCCCTGATCCGGCTTCTGCGCGGGCGCGACCGGCGCGATGCCGTAGTTGTCGCGCCCCTGCTGGAAGATGATGCGCTTGCCGTCCGCCGAGAGCTCGTAGTCGCCGATGCCCTCGATGATCGGCTGCTCGGCTTTGGCTTCGAGGTTGTAGAGCGAGAGCCTGCCCGGCCCCGAGACGTAGAGCACGCCGTCGTTCGTCGCCGAGAGGTGGCGGTAGTTGGCGGGCTGACCCGGAATGGCGCGCACGCGGCTCTCGAAGCCCGCGAAGTCGATCTTGACGGGCGCGACCGCGGGCGCGTTCGTTTTCTTCTCGTCGCCTTTGGCGTCCGTCGCCGCGGGCGTCGGGGATGCCTGACCCTGCGCGGGCGACGCCGAAGGCGACGGCGAGGCTTGCGCTTCGGGCGACGCCCCCGGAGAGGCTTGGGGCTTCGCGCCCTGCGGCGGCGGCTGCTGACCGGGCGCGGGCGGCTGCGTGAGCGGCTGCTCCTTCGTCTTCGAGCGCTCCTCGTCGCTCGTCGGGAGGAAGAGCGGGGGCGCGTCCGCCGAGAGCAGCCCGACGTAGACGCGCGCCGGGTTCGTGTAGACGTAGTCGAACTCCCACGAGCTGAACGTGAGGTTCATGTCGCGGTTCGAGAGGAAGTAGAGGTAGCGACCTTTGGGATCGAAGACCGGCTGGGTGTCGCTCGTCATCCCGCCCGTCAGCTTCTGCGTGCGCTTGTCGGGGACGGAATAGACCCAGATTTCGGACGACTGGTTGTCGCCCTGCTTCGTGTAGGCGATCCAGCGGCTGTCGGGAGCCCACGAGTAGGTCGTGATGTCGTTGTGGATGCTGCTGTCGACGTTGGTGGTCTGCCCCGACGCGACGTTGACGACGCGCAGGCGCTTCTTCTTGTCGCCGTAGGAGAGCATCGTGCTGTCGGGCGACCACGCGACGGGGTAGCGCCACACGTCGCCGTCGGTCGAGACGCGCCGCTCCGCGCCCGCGCCGTCCGAGGGTCGCACGTAAATCTCGTACTCGCCCGAACGATCCGAGAGGTACGCGACCCAGCGACCGTCGGGCGACCAGGCGGGCGCGACCTCCCTCACGCCCTGCGAGTCGGTGAGGTTGCGCACCTCGCCCTCCTTCGCCGGGGCGGTGAAGATGTCGCCGCGCGCGCCGAACAGGGCGCGCACTCCCGTGGGCGAGATGGCGTAGGTCTCGACGGACTGCTTCACGTTCTGGAAGTAGGGCACGGTGTCGGCGAAGTCGCCGTAGACTTTGATCGGCACACGCTCCGTCTTACCCGACTTCGCGTCGAGGCGGTAGACGTAGCCGCCCGACTCGTAAACCAGCTCGTCGACAGCTCCGCTCAGCCACTGCGCGTCGTAGTCCGCGTGGGTCGTCACCTTGCGCGTCTGCTTGGTGCGCGTGTTGTAGGCGAAGACGTTCATCGTCCAGTCGCGGTCGGACAAATAATAGATCGTGTCGCCCAGCCAGACGGGGAGCATGTCCTGCGCGCGCGTCGTCGTGATCTGCTCGGCGGTGTTGCCCGCGAGGTCGTAGATCCACACGTCGGGCGACTGACCGCCGCGGTAACGCTTCCAGCCGCGGAACTCGTTCGAGATCGGCGTGAAGGCGACGCGGCTGCCGTCGGGCGAATAGCTCACGCCGCCCGCCTCCGTGATCGCGAGCGGCTGCTCCATGCCGCCCTCGACGGGGACGAGGTAGGGGCGACCCAGACGGTCGCTCGGTCCCACGCGGTTCGCGCGGAAGAGGACGTTCTTGCCGTCGGGCGTCCAGCCGAGCACGCGGTTGTCCCACCCGCCGCGCGGCGGCAGCGGTCCCACCTCGTTGCGGTAGGTGAGCTGTCGCGGCTCGCCGCCCTCAGCCGCGATGACGAAGACCTGGCGCGTGCCGTTGTACTCGCCGGAGAACGCGATCCAGCGACCGTCGGGCGAGAACTTCGGGAACAGCTCTATCCCGGCGTGCGACGTGAGGCGCCGCGCGGTTCCGCCCGACGCGGGGACGGTCCAGATGTCGCCCGCGTAGACGAAGGCGACTTGGTCGCCGCGGATGTCCGGGAAGCGCAGCAGGCGCGCGAGGTCGTCGGCGCGCGAGGCTTGGGCGGAGGCGACGACAGCGCAGGCGAAGAGCAGCGCGGAGAGCAAGAGCGATCTGAACATCCTTCTACTCCTTACATTCGACTCGGGTGCGGGTTCAAACGTGCGGGACTGTGTCTGACGCCGGCGGGTGCGGTCCGGTTTCGCGGTCGGAACCGCCTGCGGTAGCGGGCGGGTATTCTATCGTCGGACATACCCGCCCGCTACCGCAGGCGGTTCCGACAAAGCGGGCGGAGATTAGCCCTCTCCCTTGTTGTCCTGCACGCCGTCCAGCGGATCGGCGCTCAGGATCGTGCTCATCCCCTCGTTCTCTTCCGCCGAGGTCGGGGCGTCCGCTTCGGCTGCGTCGCCGCGCTCGCCGGCGCGGTCGTCGTCTTCGCGTCTCGTCTGCTCGTCCGTCACGACTACTCCCCTCCCCGGCTTCAGACTTCCACCGTCGCGGCTTCGCACGAGTCGAGCGCGGGCGCGTCTTCCGGCTCGCTCGCTTCGCCCTCGCCGACGTAAGTCAGACCCGCGGCGACGGTCTCGAAGTACTCCTCGATGCGATCCAGGACTTCCGCGACCGCGTGCGAGTGGTAGATGACCTGGCGGAAGCGCGAGCCGCCGGGCAAGCCCCGCGTGAACTGCCCTGCGAGCTGCTTCATGCGGCCGACGGCGGCGAACTCCGGCATGTCGGCTCTCAGCAGGTCGAAGTATTCGATCAGCACTTCGCGCTTGTCGGCGAGCGTCGGCTCGAAGGGCTCTCGCCCCGCGATGATCTCTTCGATCTGCCGGAAGATCCACGGGTTCGCCATCGCGCCGCGCCCGATCAGGATGCCGTCACAGCCGGTCTCGCGCCAGCGCGCGAACGCCTCGGCGGGCGTCGTCACGTCGCCGCTGCCTGAGACGGGGACGCTCACCGTCTCCTTGATCTGGCGCACCAGGTCCCAGTTCGCGCGCCCCTTGTAGCCCTGCTCTTTCGTGCGGCCGTGCAGCGCGATGTGCTCGACGCCGCACGCCTCGGCGAGCTTGGCGGTCTCGACCGCGTTGATGTTGTTGTCGTAGTAGCCCGCGCGGATCTTAACGGTGAGCGGGATCGTGATCGCGCGCTTGATCTCTTTCAGGATCGTCTCGAGCCGCGAGTGGTCGCGCAGGAGACCCGATCCGCCGCCGTGCTTGACGACTTTGGGCGCGGGGCAGCCGCAGTTCACGTCGAGGATGTCGGCGCCGATCTCTTCAGCCATCTCGGCGGCCATGCGCATGCGCTCGGGCTGCCCGCCGAAGATCTGCACGGCGAACGGCCGCTCGTAGTCGAAGAAGCGCATCTGCCGCTTCGACTTCGGGTTGTTGCGCGTCAAGCCCT
This sequence comes from Acidobacteriota bacterium, assembly GCA_020200235.1. Lineage (GTDB taxonomy): Bacteria > Acidobacteriota > Blastocatellia > Pyrinomonadales > Pyrinomonadaceae > JAIVGV01. The sequence continues at coordinate 7,874 of JAIVJC010000034.1, forward strand.
CGACCGAGATGAACTCCGAGACGGTCAAGCCGATCCCGCCTCTGCGCTTCAGCAGCGCGCGGAACGGCACGTCCGTCACGCCCGCCATCGGCGAGAGCACGAGCGGCGGGCTGATCTCAACGTCCCTGATCTTGAAAGGCTTCATAAATGGAACGAGGAAGTATGAACGATGAACGATGAACAGAAAGCAGTAGTCTTACAGTTCATCGTTCATCGTTCATCGTTCATCGTTTATTTGCGCAGCTCGACGCCCGTGGCGACGAAGCTGATCTCGTTCGCCGTGCCGTCGGGGTTGCGCGTGAGTTTCGCTCCCTCTTTCTCGTAGTGATCCGCGTCAGCCTTGCTGAGCGTCTTGACGTTGATCGTGCCCTCCACGCGCGCCCTCAAGCCCGCCGCGTTGAAGGGGACGAAGAAGGCGTGATCCTTCATCGCGACGCGCACGCCGCGCGCGCCCTTCTCGGGCGCGAGCTCCATCCAGCAGCCCTGCGTCTGGCAGACGCGCTCGACGACGCCCTCGACGACCACCCGCTTGCCCTCGTACTTCGCGGGCTCCTTCAACACGTCGGCGAACTTGACGGCGGGCGAGTCGCCCAAGGGTTCGCCGCGGCGGACGACTTCGCCCGGCGCTAGACGGACGTTCGCCGCCTGCTGCTGCTGGGGCGTGTGTGCCTGTTCGTGACTGTGTTTGTCGGCGTGCTCGTCGGCGTGCTTGTCGGGGTGCGACTGCGCGGCGGCGGTCAGCGCGGAGCAGCAGAGGAGGGCGGTTGCGATCAGCAGGTCTCTCATCATGGGTCGGTCGAACTCTCTTTCGGGTAGAATGTCGGGTACGCTCTCGGCAATGCTGTTAGCCTCGCGGCGTGCGCCTTGAGCCCAGAGTATAGCAATGCGACACAAGCTCATCCAATCCTGCGGCATCGCGTGGACGCTCTTCTACGCCGCGTTCGTCGTCTGGCTCTACGCGACCGCCCCGCGCACGCTCAGCGAACTCCGCACCGAGGCGAGCGCGAGCGTGGGGACTTACGCGGTGGACGAGGCGCGCTTCCAGGCGGCGCGCGAGCTGTTCCGCCGCGAGCAGTACCGCGCGGCGCGCGAGGAGTGGCTCAGGGCAGACCCGGCGCGTAGAGACGCGCGCACGCAGTTCTACACGGCTTACGCCTTCTACCGAGAGGGCTGGGGTCACCTCTACAACGACGACGCGCTCTTCCGCCAGGGCGTCGAGGCAGTGGACCTCGCGATCAAGCTGTCGCCCGGCGGCGCGCTCGCGGTCGACGATCCAGACCTCCGCATCCACTCCGCCGCCGAGCTGAAGGCGGAGCTGGAGCAGGGCGCGGAGACGACGTGGGGCGATCTCAACCCGGCGAGAGTTTTACGCGAGAGGAAATAGACAACCGTCGCTGTCCTTGTCAGAACCGCCTGCGGTAGCGGGCGGGCTCTTCTCGCGTCAATCACCCGCCCGCTTGCAGCAGGCGGTTCTGACCTGTCGCCATTTTTATAAGAGGTCTAATGACGAAGAGGCGCGAGACTGCCGGGCGCGAGAAGCGAGAGCGCGACGCGAATGGTCGCGATGAGACTGATCGCGTCGCGAATCGCCGCGAGACGAACCGCCTGCTCACAATCCACCTGCTGCTGCCGACCATCTTCCTGACGGCCGCGCTCGCGGGCGGCGTGCGCGTCGAGGGCGCGAGCCGCGCGCTCGCCTTCGTCGCCCCGCCGCTCGTCACGCTCGTCCTCGCCGTCCTGCTGCTCGCGCTCTTCGCGCGCGGCCGTCTCGTCGATCTGCCGGGGTGGCTCTCGCACGACAACGCGCCGCTCGCCAACCTCTCGCACGCGCTCACGCTCCTCTCGCTCTTCTTCGCCTCGGCGCAGGCGTTCAACAGCGTGCTGCCCGACGCCGGACTCTTCCGCTGGCTCTTCTCTTTCTTCTTCCTCTGGACGCTCTGGCAGAACCAGTTCGCCTCGCTCGACGCGCGCCGCACGCTGCGCGCGGTCGTCGCGCTCTTCGGCACGGCGTTCGCCCTCAAGCACCTGCTGCTCGCGAGCCTCTACGCGCCCGAAGGCGGATGGCTGCGCCGCGTCGCGGGCGCGCTCGTCGAAGGCGTCACCCAGGGGAGCCTCGGCGAGCAGCCGACGGTCGCGCCGTCCACCGGCTACATCTCTTTCTTCACGCTCGCGCTCTACGTCGTCGGTCTCATCCTTCTCCCGCGCGCGCCGGGCGAAGGGTTGAACGAAGCGACGCGCGCGCTCAGCGTCGTCGAGGATCACAGACGACTCGCGACTGTCGAGCGCGACGAGGCGCGCGCCGAAATCCTGCGCGCAGAGTTGAGACGACTCGAAGCGGGAGACCGGGAGCCGCGAGGGGTTGAAGAGTTAATTAGATCAGACGACGATTAACTGAGACGGCGATCAGGGCGCGCCTTTTTAAGTGCTGTAAGCACGAAAGAATTTAGCCCATGGCGTAAGCCATGGGGTGCGTCATCAAAAACAATAGGGAGCCCCTGAAAGGGGCGAAAGAATCTTGACGTGAAATTCTTTCACCCCTTTCAGGGGCTCTCGATTGTTTGCGTCCTGATCCCACGGCTCGCGCCGCGGGCTAAATTCTTTCGCCCCTTTCAGGGGCTCGCGATCTGGATCGCGCGAGTACTTCTCCCGACACGAAAAAGACGCCGGGTGACTCGCAAAAATAAAAACGGGCGGCGGGAAAAACGTTTCCGCGTTCCCCGTCGCCCGTCACGGTTTACCCGCCCGCGGCTCTTACCAGTTCACGACCAGCTCTTCGGAAGCCTGCCACACCGGCGCGTCCTCGCGGATCGCGGCGCGCTGCAAGCGCTCCTTTTCGGCGAGCAGGCGACCCGCGCCGACGGCGACCGCGCAGAGCGGGTCTTCGGCGACCGCGACGTGGAGTTTCAGCTCGCGCTGCAAACGATCAGCCATGCCGTCCAGGAGCGCGCCGCCGCCCGTCAGGATCAGCCCCGTCTGGTAGATGTCGGCGGTCACGTCCGGCTGCGACTCTTCGACGGCGCGGCGCGCCCCCGCGACGATCTCCGCGACGACCGGCTCCAGAGCCTCGCGCACCTCGTCCAAGCCGATCTCGACCGCCTTCGCCATCCCCGTCGTCAGCTCCTTGCCGACGACCTCGACGCGCTGCGGCTCCGCGACCGACTCCCCGGCGGCGCGCTTCTCGCCCAACTGCTTCTTCAACTGTTCGGCGGTGCGCTCGCCGAGCTGCATCTCGTACTTCGCGCGGACGTAATCCCTGATCGCCTCGTCCATCGCGTTGCCCGCCGTCTTCAGGCTGTGCGACGAGACGACCGCGCCCGAGGCGACGATGGCGATGTTGGTCGTGCCGCCGCCGATGTCCACGATGAGGTGCGCGCGCTCGTCTTCGTTGGTGAGCCCCGCGCCGATCGCGGCGCACAGCCCCTCGTCGACGAGATCGACGCGCCCCGCCTTCGCGTCGCGCGCGGCGTCGCGCACGGAGCGGCGTTCGAGCTCGGTCGAGGAGCCGGGCACGCCGATCACCATGTGGCTGCGCTTGAGCCGGTCGTCCTGCACGCGGCGGATGAAGGCGACGAGCATCTTCTCCGCCGCCTCGAAGTTCTCGATCGTGCCGTTCCTCACGGGGCGGAAGACGTCTACGTCCTTCGGCACTCGACCGACCAGCTTGAACGCCTCGCCGCCGACCGCCAGCACCTCGCCCGTGTACTTGTGGATCGCCACCGCCGACGGCTCGTTGACGACGACGCCGCGACCGGGCGCGTAGACGAGCGTGTTGACGGTGCCGAGGTCAATCGCCAGGTCTTCGGAGAAAAAGTTGTCCAGAATGTTCATACAGTCCCCTTGATTAACTTTGCGAACACGAGGAGGAAACTACGATTCGCCAATGCTTTTCAGCTTGGCAACTCGCATACCACTTGAACTTTTTCCGGCGGCGTCTCTCTTTTGAAGAGCTTAGCCTGTGGATTTCTCGCGCCCGCGCCCGGCGCCCCGTCCGCTTATGAGACGCACAGACACCTTTTTACCGGCTTGAGCCGCTTGAAAGGCGAACGGCAAGTGGGCAAATAATCCGGGGTGGAGGGGAGGGAGTGAGAGGCGGGTCGAGCGAACTGTGTGGGGTTTCGGTGCGCGCCGTCCTGATAGCGCGCTCACCCCGCGGGCTCACCGGGCGACATTTTTACTCCGGGTCATCATGGTCGTCGCGCGCGCGCTCGTCCCTGATCGTCTCGTAGAGCGCGGCGGCTTCCGCCTTCGAGACGTTGCGCGACGCGGGCACGCCGACGACGCGCAACGTAGTCAGCCGGTCGCGCCGCCTGAGCGCGATCACGTCGCCCTCGCGCACCGACCGCGACGAGCGCGCCGCCACGCCGTTGACCGTGACCGCGCCCGCGTCGCACAACTCCTGCGCGACCGTGCGCCGCAGCACGATCCGGCTCGCGCGTAAGAACTGATCGAGACGCATAAAAATAAGGGGACGGGGGATAGGGATCGGGGGTTGGGGAAACCGATATTGATTTCCCCAACCCCCGATCCCTATCCCCCGTCCCCCGCTCTCAGGGTTTCTTAGCGCCGTTGGCGTAAGACTTCTCGGGCGACTTCTCCGGAGACTTCTCCGCCTTCTTGTCTTCCTTCTTCTTGCCGGTCGCCGCCGGCGTCGCCGCCGCCGCGGGGGCGGGCGCGCCTAGGAGCGGCATCACCTGCTCGCGGTAGGCGGGCGAGACCTCGACGTAGGCGTCGCGGCGCAGGCCCGCGAGGTAGTTCTTCCGCTCCTTGTCGAGCCGCTCGTTGGCGATCAGCTCGCGCGCCTTCCTCTCGTCGTAGGCGGGCGCGCCGGCGGGCGTGCGCCCGTCGGCGCGCAGGATGATGAAGCCGTCCGGCAGCTTGATGGGATCGGAGACGGAGCCGACCTTCAGGTTCCTGACCGCGGCGAGCACCTCCGGGTTCGAGATGTCTTCGAGTGAGAAGTTGCCGAGCTTGCCGCCCGTCGTCACCGCGACGCGCTCGCCCTTCTCGTCCACGCGCTCGGACGTGACCTTCGCGGTCGCGGCGAAGTCCGCCCCGCCGCGCAGCTGCGCCACGATCTGCTGCGCGCGCGCGCGCACCTCCGCCTCGTCCTTGCCCTTCGTGACGAGGAAGATTTCCGAGAGGGCGAAGGTCTCCGGCTTGGCGAACTTGCCCTGGTGCGCCGCGTAGTAGTTCTTCAGCTCCGACTCGGTCAAGCCCCAGTAGAGCTTGGAGTTGACCTCGTTCTGCAAGACCGCCTGCTTCATCACCTCGGCGCGCAACTGCTGCCGCACGGCCGCCGGATCGACGCCGCTGTTGCGCATCGCCTGTTCGAGCTGCTCGATGGTCTTCAAGCCCTCCTGCTTCATCACCTCGAGCATGCGCCCGTTGACTTCCTTCTCGACGCCGTCGGCGAAGCCCAGCTCCTTGCCCTTCTGCACGAGCAACTGCTCGTTGATGAGCGTGACGATCATCTCCGTCTGCCGCTTGGCGATCTCGGCTTGCGCCTGCTCCAGGGGGATGCCCTTCGCCTGCGCGAGCGCGCCCGCGGCGTCCTTCATCTCCTGCCGCAGCATCGAGAGCGTGATGACCTCGGTGTTGACCTGCGCGATCACCTCGTCGACGACCTTCGGCACGCCCTCCTCCTGCGCCCGCGCCGCGGGGGCGGCGAGCAGGCAGGCGGCGGCGAACGCCAGGGGGAACAGGCGCGCGAATGATTTCGGTTTCACAGTAGTTTTAACTCCTTACCGGGCGGCGCAAAATTTGGGACGACTGCCGCTCGGAATAATTGTATGGGCGTGGATAAGTCCTCTGCCCGCTTGCGACCTCGCGGTCGCTGATTCATTGTGTCGGGATTTCAACGCGAGTGATGCGGAATCCGGCTTCGGGCTGCCGCGCCCGGCGGGCGGCGGGCGTGCCCCGCCTCCGCCCTCCTGATTAACGCCGCAGATTCTAATCCGCCGCGCGCACCCGCAGCAACAAGCCGCGGGCGGTCTCGATCAAGTCTGCGCGCTCGCCCACCGGCAGCTCCACGCGCAGCACGCCGTTCGGCGAGAAGTTCGCGCCCCCCTGCTCGCCCACCAGCGCCATCAACTTCTCCGGCGCGACCCTCGCGCGCTCGCCGAACTTGAGCGCGATGCCGGTCGGGGTCCGATCTATCGAGACGGCCCCCATCTGCTCGGCGAGGCGGCGCAGGCGCGAGTAGGCGAAAAGGTTCTCGACCGATTCGGGCACGCGACCGTAGCGATCCTCGGTCTCGGCGCGAACTGCTCGGAGCGCTTCGTCGTCGCGCGCCGAGGCGATGCGCTTGTAGGTGCGCAGCCGCTGCCCCATGTCGGAGATGTAGTCCTCGGAGATCGCCACGTCCGCGCCGAGGTTCAGCGTGACCGAGGTCTCGTCGTCGATCTCCTCGCCGCGCAGCTCCGCGACCGTCCGCTCCAGCATCTGCGTGTAAAGATCGAAGCCGAGCGCGTCCATGTGCCCCGACTGCTCGCCGCCTAAGAGGTTCCCCGCCCCGCGCAGCTCAAGGTCTAAAGCCGCGATGCGGAAGCCCGCGCCGAGGTCCGAGAACTCCCTGATCGCCGCCAGCCGCCTGCGCGCAATCGGCGTCAGCTCAGCCTCGGACGGGATCAAAAGGTACGCGTAAGCCCTGCGGTTAGAGCGTCCCACGCGCCCGCGCAATTGGTAGAGCTGCGCCAGGCCGTAGTTGTCGGCACGGTTTATGATGATGGTGTTGGCGCGGGGGATGTCTATCCCGTTCTCGATAATGGTGGTGGCGACGAGCACGTCGAACTTGAAGGCGATGAAGTCGAGCATCACCTGCTCCATCTCCTTCTCGTTCATCTGCCCGTGCGCGACGGCGATGCGCGCCGACGGCACGAGCCGCCGGACGAGCGCGGCGATGGTCTCGATGGTCTCGACGCGGTTGTGGATGAAGAAGACCTGACCGCCGCGGCCGAGCTCGAGATCGATGGCGGACGTGATGACGGCTTCCGAGAACTGCACGACCTGCGTCTGGATGGCGAGCCGGTCGCGCGGCGGCGTCTCGATGATCGACATGTCGCGCAAGCCCATCAAAGACATGTTGAGCGTGCGCGGGATGGGCGTCGCCGAGAGCGTCAGCACGTCAACCTTCTTCTTCAGCTGCTTCAATCTCTCCTTGTGCGCGACGCCGAAGCGCTGCTCCTCGTCCACCACGACGAGACCGAGATCGCGGAAGCTCAGGTCCTTCGACAGGATCCGGTGCGTGCCGATGATGACGTCCACCTCGCCCGCCTCGACCTTCCTGACGACCTCCTTCTGCTCCTTCGTCGAGCGGAAGCGCGAGAGCAGATCGATGCGGACGGGGAACGGCGCGAAGCGCGCGCTGAAGGTCTCGAAGTGCTGGTAGGCGAGGACGGTCGTCGGCGTCAGCACCGCGACCTGCTTGCCGTCCATCACCGCCTTGAACGCCGCGCGCATGGCGACCTCGGTCTTGCCGTAGCCGACGTCGCCGCAGAGCAGCCGGTCCATCGGCGTCGCCGTCTCCATGTCGGTCTTCACGTCCTCGATGGAGGTCTCCTGATCGACCGTGAGGACGTACTCGAAGCCGTCGTCGAACTCGCGCTGCCACGGCGTGTCGGACGAGAAGGCGTAGCCGCCGACGAGCTTGCGCTCCGCGTAGAGGCGCAGCAGCTCGTCCGCCATGTCGCGCATCGCGCGCTTCGCCTTCGCCTTCGTCTTCTGCCAGCCCAGGCCGCCGAGGCGGTCGAGCACGGGCTCGTGCCCCTCCGCGCTCGAATAGCGCTGCACGAGATCGAGCCGCTCGACGGGCGCGTAGAGCTTCGCCTCGTCGGCGTAGTAGAGCAGCATGAACTCGCCGGTGCGCCCCTGGAGGTCTAACTTCTGCAAGCCGCCGAAGCGACCCAGCCCGTGATCGACGTGGACGACGAAGTCGCCGACCTTGAGATCGCGGAAGTCCGAGAGGAAGGCGGCGGTCTTCGACTTCTTCTTCGCGTCGCGCTTCGCCTGCGTGGTCGCGGGCGTTGTCCCCGGCGCGCGGTGCTCGACCGTCTCGCCGCTCGCCTCGTCGAAGAGATCGGTCTCGACGTGGACGACGAGGCGCGCGCCCGGCAGCTCGAAGCCGCCCGTGAGCCTGCCCGTCGTCACGACCGCCTGAAAGTCTCCCGCGGCGCCCGCCTCGCCCGCGAGCGCGAGCCGCGCCGCGACGTTGTAGTCAGCCAGCATCTCCGCGACGCGCTCGGCCACGCCCGCGCTCGGCATCACGAACAGCGTCGCCTGCCGCCGCTCCTTCGACGCGCGCCGCACCTCGTCAGCCAGCTCCGCGACGCGCCCGTGGTAGCGGCGTGATCTCGTCGGCCGCATCGGCGTCGGCGTGGTGCGCGGCGAGAGTCTCGTAGACCGTGCCGAGGTAGCCCTCGATCTGCGCGGGCTCGTCGACGACGAGCACCGTGTCGCGCAGGTAGTCGAACGCGGTCGCCTTCGTCGGGAGCACGAGCGAGATCAGCCACTCCCAGCCCGCGAAGGTCTCGCCCTCCTGCGCGAAGACCGTGCGATCCGCGAGCGCGCGCGCGTAGCGCTCCTCGGTGAAGCGCTCGCGCGCGGCGATCGCCCACAGGCGGAAATCGTCCGCGCCGACGGCGTACTCCCGCATCGGCACGATCTCGATCTCCTGCAACTGCCTGACGGAGAGCTGCGTTTCCGCGTCGAACTCGCGGATGGAATCCACCGTGTCGCCGAAGAACTCGACGCGCACCGGCGCGCCGCGACCCGGCGACCACACGTCGAGGATGCCGCCGCGCAGGGAGAACTCGCCGACCGCCGCCACCGGGTCTTCGCGCTTGTAGCCGGAGGCGAGCAGAATCTCGCGCAAGTCTTCCGGCGCGTGATCCTCGTCGCGCTTGAGCAGCGCGCCCATCGAGAGGATCTCGTCGGGCTTGACGGTGCGCCGCGCCAGCGCGCGCGAGGTCAGCAGCACGAACGCGCCCTCGCCGCGCGCGAGCCGCCACAGAGAGAGAGCGCGCCGCTCCAGCGTCTCCGCGTGCGGCGAAGAGCCCGCGTAAGGGTCGCTCTCGGACGCCGGCAGCAGCAGGACGTCGTCGCCCTCCTTGCGCTCCGCGTTCGCGCCGCGCAGCGCGTCGTTCCAGAAACAGAGGTCGCGCTCCCACGCTTCGAGGTCGCGGCTCGACTGCGCGACGACGGCGAAGCGTTGCCCCGTCTCCCTACGGAGCGCGGCGACGGCGAGCGCGCGCGCCGACTCCGAAGTGAGCCCCGCCACCGACACGACGCGCGCGCCGGCGCGCACCTCGTCCGCGAGGCGGCGCAGCTCTTCGCCCTCCAGCACGCGCCGCAGCACGTCCGCCAAGATCGGCAATGTCTCAACCACTCTGCTCATCTTGCGTGCCCGCTTCGCCCGCGGGGTCTTTTGTGAGGATCACTTGAAGCGTCTGGATGGGCGGCGAGAGGGGTCTCTTCGGGTAGTCTTCAAACCATTTGTCAGTGCCGTGGAATTTTATGTCCAATCTTTTGATCAACTCCAAAAAAGTTTTCCAGCGATCCGCCCTGTTAATCAGCTTCTCCTGCGAGATGTATGGATTCCTCGCGACGTTGCCGATGCGGTAGGAGTAGATCGCGACGAACGTCTCCCAGTCGAGCAGCCAGTCGTCAATCATCAACGAACAATGCTCGATGAGCCCCATGTAGGCGTCCAACTGACGCCACTCGCGGTTCGTCGCCGGGCTCCCCTTATCGCCGTCCCATTCCCCGTCGGGGCAGAGCGCGACATGTATGTCGTGGAACTTCGTGAGCCGGTCGCGCAGGTCGAGCCAGAACTTGGCGCGCTCGATCTTTCTAGCGCGCATGATGCTGATGAGACTGAGGACGAGCGTGACGACTGCCACGGCGATCCCGATGATCTCCGCGATGTCTTTCAACAGGGGCATGACCGACACTCCTTCCGCGCGAGCCTAGGTGTTGCTATCTCCCCCCGCCCCTGATCCGCTCGACGAGCTCGGTCGTCGAAGCCCCCTCGACGAAGGGGAGGGCGACGACGCGACCGCCCGCCGCCTCGACCTCCTCGCGCCCGTGTATCTCCGGGAGCGCGTAGTCGCCGCCTTTGACGAGCACGTCGGGCAAGAGTTCCGCGATCAGCCGTCGCGGCGAGAGCTCGTCGAAGACGGTGACGTAAGAGACCGCTTCGAGCGCGGCGAGGACTTCGGCGCGCTCCCCCTCCGGCATCACGGGTCGCCCCGCGCCCTTCAGCTCGCGCACGGCGCGGTCGGAGTTGATCGCGACGATCAACGCGTCGCCCAAGCGCCGCGCCTCTCGCAAATAGCGCACGTGCCCGACGTGCAGCAGGTCGAAGCAGCCGTTCGTGAACGCGAGCCGCCGCCCCTCCGCGCGCAGACGCGCGCGCACCTGTGCCGCCCGATCCTGTGAAAGAATCTTCTCGTCCATCCCGTAATGACGAAATGCTAACACGAAAGCCGCCCGCGGTCAGTCGTCGAGAGCTGTCCGTGGTCAGTTGTCAGTTGTCAGTTGTCCGTGGTCAGTTGCTATCCGTGGCGGTCGCCCGTGTCAATCACGCGCCGCGCGCGAACAACGGACAACGGACAACTGACCACGGACAACCGACGAATGTTTGCCGAATGCCGAATGCCCCCCTATAATCCGCCTTTCGCCCGCTGACCCTTCTTTATGACAGACACGCCCACGCCCTTCCTCGACGAGAACGATCAGACGCGCGCGCGACGCGATCACCTGGAAGCGATCCGCGCGCTCGTCGGCAACGCCTACCCGAACCGCTTCCCGCGCACGAACGTCACCGCGCCGCCCGAGGGCGAGGACACGATCACGTCAGTCGTCGAGAAGTTCAAACCCCACGAGCCGCGGGTCGAGGCGGGCGCGCGACCTTCGCCGGAACAGCTCGAAGCGGCGAACGCAGGACTGAACGGCGTCGAGGTGCGCGTGAGCGGTCGCGTCGCGACGCCGCCGCGCGTGATGGGCAAGGTGGCCTTCGTCCACCTCTCGGACGGCAAGTCGCGCCTACAGATTTACGTGCGCAAGGACGACGCGCGGGCTGTGAGCAACGACACGGGCGCAGTGATTGACGAGGCGGAGAGCGGCTGGCGGCTCTTGCAGCTGCTCGACCACGGCGACTTCCTGGGCGTCGAAGGGTTCCTCTTCGTGACGAAGACGGGCGAGCTTTCGGTGCACGTGCGCGAGATGCAGTTCCTCGCCAAGGCACTGGTTCCGATGCCCGACAAGATGCACGGCATCAGCGATCCCGAAATCGGCCGCCGGCAGCCGATCTCATCGCGTCGAGCTTGAAGATCGAGCGCGACGAGGGTGAGCTGACGACGCGCGAGGTCTTCGAGCGCCGGTCGAAGTTGATCACGCAGATGCGCGCGCACCTGGACGCGCACGGCTACGTCGAGGTCGAGACGCCGATGCTCACGCCCGTCGCGTCGGGCGCGGCGGCGCGACCCTTCGAGACTTTTCATACCGCGCTCGGCATCAAGCTCTACGCGCGCATCGCGCCGGAGCTGTACCTGAAGCGGCTGCTGGTCGGCGGCTTCGAGCGCGTGTACGAGCTGAACCGGAACTTCCGCAACGAGGGGCTCGGCTACCGCTGGAACCCCGAGTTCACCATGCTCGAGTTCTACTGCGCCTACATGGACGTGAACGGCATGATGGACTTCTGCGAGGAGATGCTACGGGCGACCATTGAGACTGCAACTAAGACTAAACAATTTCGTTTTGGCATTGGGCTAGTGCCCGGATTAACAAATTCATACCGCGTGGATAATCTAATCAACTTCGGTCAGCCTTTCCTGAAAATGACTATGAAAGGGTCTATTGGACGACAGTGGAATACTGAAAAAGCGTTGAAGGAGCTAACTTTTAATGGCGAGTCATTTAATAATTCATGGCTTGACGATCCCAAGATGGTTTATCTGCTCTATAAATTTGTTTTTTATCTCGTCACAGCCTCCAAAGTAGAAGATAAAATTCCTAAGGAAGAAGTAGCTACTAGCATGAACCCTATTGTGCTCGGATGCTGGCTAGCGGCACAAAGTGACTTAACGAACTATTCAGGAGAGAAGGACAAAGACGAAATTTCAAGACACATTGTTTTCTTGTTTGAAAACATGGTCGAGGGGAATCTTGTCCAGCCAACATTTATTACCGACTTCCCAAAACCTGTTTCTCCACTCTCGAAAGCCTCGCCATCCGATCCGTCAATCGCAGAACGCTTCGAGCTATTCATGGGTCAGATGGAGATCGCGAACGGGTTCTCGGAGCTGAACGACCCGGTGGAGCAGTACGAGCGTTTCCAGGATCAGGCGCGGCAGCGCGAGCGCGGCGACGACGAGGCGATGCAGACCGACATGGACTACGTCCGCGCGCTCTCCTACGGGATGCCGCCCGCCGCGGGCATCGGCATCGGCATCGACCGCCTGACGATGCTTCTGACGAACAGGAAGTCGATCCGCGACGTGATCCTCTTCCCGCACATGCGCCCGCACGCGCCGAAGTCTGAAGAGGCGGAAGTGGCGGAGGCGGTCGAGGGTTTAGCCGAAGAGCTGGATAAACTCTCAGCCGACGACAGCCCGAAGGACGAGCAGTGACGTTTCCCCTTGCACTCTTAACCCCGAACAACCACGCCTCACGAGGCATTTAAGGAGAAAGCATGATGACCCGAAAGATTTTCGCAGTTCCCCTCCTGTTGGCTCTGACCGGAATCTTCGCCTACGCGCAAGAGGCGGCGAAGACCGTCAAGGTGAAGGGCTACCTGATCGACAACATGTGCGCGGGCGCGCCCGGCGAGGACAAGGACTACGCCGAAGAGGCGCAGGCGCACACCGTCGGCTGCGCCGCCATGCCCCACTGCGCCGCGAGCGGCTTCGCCGTCGCCGAGGGGCGCAAGCTCTACAAGCTGGACAACGCGGGCAACAAGCTCGCGTCCAAAGTGTTCAAGGCGACGAAGGCGAAGAAGGGCGTGATGGTCGAGGTCGAAGGCACGGTCGAGGGCACGACCCTGCGCGCCACGAAGCTCGTGGAAGTCGCGGCGAAGTAGCGAAGTAGACAACTGATAAAGAAGCGCACGGGGCGCGCGTTCCGCGGAACGCGCGCCCTCCGTGCTTTGTCAGAACCGCCTGCGGTAGCGGGCGGGTCTATCGATTGTTAGAATGCGGAATGCGGAATGCGGATTGAAGAGCACTCAAGCCCTCTGCTGGAAATCCGCAATCCGGAATCCGCATTCCGCAATCTCGTCACCCGCCCGCTTGCGGCAGGCGGTTCCGACCACGCTGCCCTGACGCGCGATCGACGCGACGAAAGACTCCATCGCCGTGAGCGCGCCCGCGGAGTCGCCCGACTTCTCGCGCACGCGGCTCAGATCGAAGAGCATCTGCGGCGCGGTGTCGCCGTAAGCTCCGGCGGCGAGCGCGAAGTGGCGCGCGGAGAGTTCGAACTGGCTCTGCTTCTCGTAGAGGCGCGCGAGGTGGTAGTGGACGACGGGGTAGCGCCCGCCCGCACGCTCCGCGACGGGGGCGAGCGCGGCAATCGCCTCCGCAGCCCGGTTCAGGTTGAAGAGCGTCAAGCCGAGTTCGAGGTTGGCGGGCGGGAAGTATCCGCCGTTGCGCGCGAGCACGCCGCGGTAGCGTTTGATCGCGTCCTCGTACTTACCCGTCTCGCCCGCGTCGCGCGCCGAGCGCAGCATCGTGTAGCTGACGGGATCGACGCTGTAGGATCGCGCCGGCGCGGCAGAGGCGGCGGGCGCTGCGGCGCGCGGCGCGGGGCTCGCGCCCGTCGTGCCGACGGCGGGCGACGCCGCGATCGGCGCGGGCGCGACGCCGTCGCCCCTCGTCTCTTCGCGTATGATGCCCGCGTTGATCTCTTCGCGCGCGTAGGCGATCTCGCGCGGGACGGTGCCGCCGACCTGCGCGGCGCGCGCGGTGAAGTTTGCGAGCACGGCGAGGGCGCGCTTCTCGTCGCCGTCCTGCGCGTAGGCGAGGGCGAGCGCCGTCGTCGCCTCGACGTGATCGGGCTGGAGGCGCAGCGTGCGCGCCCACTCGCGCACCGCGAGGTTCGTCTCGCCGCGCAGTAGGTAGAGGCGACCGAGGTTGTAGCTCGCCTCGGCGTAGTTGAAATTCTCCTGCGTCATGGCGGCGACGAGCGCGTCGTACGCCTCGTCCCAGCGGCCCTGCCGCGTGAGCACGACGCCGAGGTTGTTGAGCGCGCGCGCGTAGTTGCCCTTGCGCTGGCTGACGGCTTTGCGGTAGGCGTCCGCGGCGGCGTTCGAGTCGCCGAGGCGCGCGAGGGCGTTGCCCGTGTTGTAGAAGAACGCGGGGTCGTAGCGATCCTCGTGGATCATCAGGCGCAGCTCGGAGAGAGCCTCGCCCTTCATGTTCACCTCGACCAGGCGGTCGACGAGAGAGCGCCGCAAACGCGCGCGCTGCTCCGGCTTCGCCGTCGCCCCGATCTCGGCGCGGCGGCGACTCAGCTCAGCCTCGATGGTCTCCGGCTTCGGCCCGACCGCGGCGGTCTTCGCTTCATCAGCGACAGTCTTCTTCTCGCCAATGCCCTTCACGCCGCCGTCAGTTTTCGTCGCCGCATCGACCTTCGCCGCCGCATCGACCTTCGCCCCGCCCACCGCGGCTTTCGACTCGCCCGCGGACTTCGCCTCGGCGGTCGCGGGCTTTTGCGCGCCGACGCGCCGCGCGCGCGTCGCGGACTGAGCGCCCGAGCGCGGCGCGGGCGTCCTCTTCGGCTGCTGCGCGCTGGCAGTGTTCGACGCCGCCGCCGCGAAGACCATCGTGAGCATGAGAGCCTGCGCGAAGCGCGCGCGCGTGAGTTTTTGGATCGACGTTTGAGCGAGCATCTTGGTTCTCCAACGGAAAGTTATTTCTTGATTCACTGCGAAGTTAATTCTTCATCCGGGGCGGGGGTGCCGTTCGCGCCGCACGCCCAGCCCTCGCGCGCGTCGAGGAATTTCACGTCCGACAGATCGAAGTCCGTGTTCGTCTGCTGCCGGCGCCAGGTGCGCCCGCCGTCCGTGGTCGCCAGGGCCGTGCCGCCCGCGCCGACCGCCCAGCCGCGCCGCGCGTCGGCGAACGAGACGGCGTTGATTCGCGTCGGCTCAAGTAAAGGAGTCTGCGCGCCGAGCCAGCGCGAGCCGCCGTCTTCGGTCTGCAAGATCGTCGAGCCCGCGCCGACGAGCCACCCCTGCGCCGCGTCGAGAAAGGACGCGCCGAGCAGGAGTCGCTGCGTGGGCACGCGCTGGCGCGACCAGCTCGCGCCGCCGTCCTGCGTGTAGTAGAGCGCGCCCAGCTCGCCGAACGCCCAGCCGTGCGCGTGATCGGTGAAGACGACGCGCACGAGCAGGACCTCCACGTCCGCGCCGGTCACGAGCACGCGCGACCAACTGCCGCCGCCGTCCGCCGTCTTGAGCAGGTAGGAGCGTGTTTGCGTCCGCGGGGAGAAGATGTCGGCTTCGCAGACGAGCCAGCCGGTCTCGCGGTCGGCGAAGTAAACGTCGCGCACCACGTCCTCGGTCGGGCGCGGCAGGGTCTGCCACGTGCGACCGCCGTCCGACGTCTTCAGCACGTTGCCCTTGCCCCCGGCAGCCCACCCCACGTTTTCGTCGAGGAAGTAGACGGCGCGCAGCCAGTTCATCGTGCCCGAACGCTGCGGCGACCACGCGCCCGCCGCGGCAACGACCTGCGCGCTACAGATGACGCATAGTGCCGCCGCGATGATTGCGGAATGCGGAATGCGGAATGCGGATTGAAGTTCGGAGGGTCGCGGCGCATGAAGGGCTTGACGCCGCGTGGTCTCGCAGCGTCGCCCGTGAATCCGCATTCCGCATTCCGCATTCCGCATTTCCTTTAGAAGCCTCCCGTGAAGATGCGGAAGAAGCTGACGACGGGCAGCAGGGCGAGCACCTTGTTGACGGTCTTCAGGCGGTTGCCGGGGACGAGCACCTGATCGCCGGGCGCGAGGAAGAAGTTGTCGGGCTGTTGACCCTTCTCGATCGCCGCGACGTTGATGGGGTACTGCTGCAAAATGCCGTCGGGTCCGCGCCGCGCGACGACGATCTTCTTCTTGTCGCCGGTGTCGAGCACGCCGCCCGCGAGCATCAGCGCCTCCCGGACGGAGAAGCGGCGCGACATCGGGCGGATGCCCGGCTGACTCACGTCGCCGACCACCCAGAAGACCGCCGACTGCGCCTTCTCCAGCGTCACGTCAACCTTCGGGTTCTCAATGTACTCGTCGAACTTCTTGATGATCTCGTCGCGCACCTGATCGGTCGTCTTGCCCGCGACCAGGATGCCTTCGGGGATGAGCGGGTGCGTGATGACCGCGTTCGGCGGGACGACGATGCCGCCCTTCGAGTAGCGCTCCAGGATGGGGCTGCCGAAGACGCGGATCGAGATCACGTCCTCGGGGCCGAGCCGGTAGGTGGACATGAAGTTGTTGTAGTAGGGAGTGACGTTCGCCTCCTCCTCGGCGAGCCCCTCGTGGCGCGCCGCCTGCGCCGCGGGCGAAACGTCCGAGCGCGCCGGCGCGGAAGTGTCGTCCGGCTCCATCCGCTCGCCCGGCTTCTGCGCGCCGGGGAGGCGCTGCTGCTGCGCCGGCTTGTCCTTCTCCTTCTTACCGGGCTGCTGCTGGCGTGCGACGGCGGCGAGCGGCGTCGCGGCGAGCGCGAGCGTGGCGGCGAGCGCGAGCGTGGCGAGTCTGCTGATCCGTGTCTTCATAGCTGTCTTACCTCTCGAAAACTTCTCCGCGTTGTTGGGCTCTTCAGCGCGCGCCGCGCCCGAAGAGGATCGTCTTGACGGTCTCGAACAGGATGACCGCGTCGAGCGTGAGGCTCTGGTTCTTGATGTAGTAGAGATCGTACTGGAGCTTCTGCCGCGCGTCCTCGACCGAGGAGCCGTAAGGGTACTTGATCTGCGCCCAGCCGGTCAGCCCGGGCGGGATCAGGTGGCGCTGCTCGTAGTACGGAATCTCCCCCGCCAGCTGCTTGACGAAGTGCGGGCGCTCCGGCCTGGGTCCGACGAAGTTCATCTCGCCGCGGAGGATGTTCCAGAACTGCGGAATCTCGTCCACGCGAATCTTACGTATGATGCGCCCGACCCTCGTCACGCGCGCGTCATTGTCCTGCGCCCACACGGGCCCCGACTTCTCCGCGTCCGAGCGCATCGAGCGGAACTTCATGATCGTGAACACCCGCCCGTTCACCCCCACGCGCTCCTGCTTGTAGAGCGCCGGGCCCGGCGATTCGAGCTTGATGAGCGCGGCGGTCAGGAGCGCGACGGGCAGGGAGACCACCGCGCCGACGAGAGCGACCGTGCGGTGCATCGCCGTGCGCACGAACTCCTCCAGGCGCACGCGCCTGCCGCGCCCCGAGAAGATGAGCCACGACGGGCGCATCATCGCGAGGTGGACGCGCCCCGTCAGCCGCTCGTAGAAGGACGCGCACTCCTCGATCGCCACCTCGCCCGACAGGCTCAAGCCCAGCAGCTCCTCGGTGGGGAACCGGCCCCTGCGGTCGCCCATGCCGACGATGATGCGGTCGACGCTCTCTCTCTTGACGACCGCGCCCATCTCCGTCGTCAAGCCGAGGACGCGCGGGTTGACGATGGACTGGCCGACCAGCTCGGGCTTGTCGTCGACGAAGCCGACGATGCGGTAGCCCGCGTCGGGTCGCCCCAGCACCTCTCGCGCGATCTCTCTTGCGAAGTCGCCCGAGCCGACGATCAGGATGCGCTCGCCGATGAGCGGGTGACCCGTCAACCAGTGGATCGAGACGCGCCACCCGACCATCAGCGCGAGCGCGAGCGGCAGCGCGATCAGAGAGATGCCGCGCCCGATCATCAGCTGCGGCAGCGCGTAGAAGACCAGCGCGAGCGCGACCCACGCGAGCCCCAGCGCCTGCACGAGCCGCAGGACCAGCTCGCGCCGGTCGTTCATCACGACGAAGTCGTAAAGGTCGTAGAGGTAGAAGGCGCCGAGGCAGAAGACTGTGACGAGCGCGGCTTTGTAGTAGCCGTGGCGCGAGATCAGCTCGAAGGGAGCTTCCCGCCACCCGAAGCGGATCAGCGCGGCGGCGACCATCCCGCCGAAGAGCAGGCACGCCTCCGCCGCGAGCAGCAGTGACGTGCGGGCGTTGTGGCGGCGTGCGGGCATAACTCAAGTGACGAGTGATGAGTGATGGGTGATGAGCACTTTGCTTTTCACTCATCACCCATCACTCATTACTCATAACTTCTTTCGTCTCTTCGCGCCGCTGGTAGTAGCGGCGCTGGTAGTAGTAGCTGCTCTCGTCGGGCGTCTCTTCGGCTCCGTTGAGGACGACGCCGAGGAGCCGCTCGCGCGGGAGCGGTTCGAGCACGCGGTCGAGCGCGCCGAAGCGCGTCTTGCCGGAGCGGACGACGACGAGCGCGGAGTCGGCTCTGTTGATCAGCACCGTCGCGTCGGTGAAGATGCCGAGCGGCGGCGCGTCGATGATGATGTAGTCGAACGTGCGGCGCAGCTCCGCGAGCACCGCGCTGAACTTGGGACCCGAGAGAATCTCCGCCACCGTGTCGCGCGTCGAGCCGCCCGGCAGCAGGTAGAGGCCGCCGGGCTCGACCTTGACGATCACCTCGGAGAGCGTCGCCTCGCCGGCGAGGACTTCCGAGAGACCGGCGGACGCTTCGACGCCGAGGTAGTCGGCGGCGCAGGGGTTGCGCAGGTCGCCGTCGACGAGGATGGCGCGCACGCCGTCGGTCTGCGCCAGCAGCCACGCGAGGTTCAAAGCCGTGACGGTCTTGCCCTCGGCGACGCTCGCGCTCGTGACGACGAGAGCCTGGAGTTTGCGCCGCTCGCCCGCGTGCAGGACGCGCGTGCGGAGCGAGCGGTACTGCTCCGCGTGCGGCGAGCGCGGGTCGGTGATGGCGACCAGATGTGGCTCGACGCGCGCGGTCGAAATCTCCACCGAAGGAAATTCCGCCGCGCGCGCCGACCCGACAGCGTCCACAGTTGCCCCAGCAACACGCGAAGCCTCGGCGCCGGAGAGTGCCGATCCGGCGAAGGCTGTGCCCGTGTGCTCAATGGACGCTGAAGCGTGCGCCGCGGAGAACGCCGCCGTCGTGGCGGTCTCCTCCGGCGCGTGGAAAAATTCCGAGGTGAGGCCGAGCAGGTCTTCCTGCTCGGCGCGCGCGTCGCCCTCGAAGAGACCGGAGGGCGCGGCGGCCACCTGCGGCGCGGCGAGATCGACCGCGCGGGCTTCCGCGTGCCCGTTGCCGTTGGCGCCCGCCGGCTGCGTCGCGTCGGCTGCGTCCGCCGCGCGCGTCTCGCCCTTGTCGGCGGTCGCGCCGCTGGCGCCGTTGCCGGCGGCGCGCTTCAAAGCTTCGTAGACTCTGCCCATTTATCTCTCCCCCATCGCGTCCCAGCGTCTGAACGCCGCGCCGATGTCGTTCACGTCGAAGGCGCGCGGGACTTCCCGCTCGACCTCGCGCGCGGCGCCCGACGCCGGGTCGTCTCCCGACCCGCCGTCGCCGCCGCCGCCGTTCTCGCCGCCGCCCGCCGACCAGAGTTCCGCGCGACCGCGCGCGTCGAAGATTCTCGCGGGGCTCTCGCGCTCGTCCGCCACGGGGCGGCCCGCGGCGGCGCGCGGCAGCATGTCGAAGGTGTCGGCGACCTCCTCGATGATCGCGCGCGTGACAGTCGGCTCGCCCGCCGCGTAGCCGGCGAGCAGGGCGTTGTCGCAGAGGTTGTTGATCTGGCGCGGGATGCCCTCGGAACAGCGGAAGACGTAGTCGAGCGCCGACTGCGTGAACACGTCCGTGCGCTGCGCGCCCGCGGTCACGAGCCGCGACTTGACGTACTTCTCCGTCTCCTCGATGTTCGGCAGCGGCTTGATCTCGCAGCGCAAGGCGACGCGCTGCTTGAGCTGCCTGAGCTCCGGGTTGTTCAAGACCTCGCGCAGTTCCGGCTGCCCCGTCAGCACTACTTGCAGGAGCTTCGCCGAGTCGGACTCGAAGTTCGACATCAGGCGAATCTCTTCGAGGACGGAGGTCGAGAGGCCGTGCGCCTCGTCGATGATGAGCACGGTGCGAAGCCCGCGCGCGTGGCGCGACTCCAGCACCTTGCCGAGCTTGAAGAGGAGATCGGACTTGTTCTCCCACTCCTCCACCCCGAGGACGCGCGTGACGTGCTGGTAGAACTCCGGCACGGTGAGGCGCGGGTTGAAGACGTAGCCGACGAGCACGGTGCGGTCGAGCCGCTGCATCATCCAGCGCAGGATCGTCGTCTTGCCCGTGCCCACCTCGCCCGTCACGACGATCAAGCCCTTGCCGCTCTCGATGCCGTAGTGCAGGTTCGCCATCGCCTCCGTGTGCGACGGCGTGAAGTAGATGAAGCGCGGATCGGGCGTCAGCGCGAACGGCAACTCTCTGAGACCGTAGAACTCTTTGTACATCTCAACTCCAAAACTGTCCGTCGTCCGTCGTCAGTTGTCAGTTGTTAACTTCGCCTTCGGTGAGCAGCTTCGCTCAGCATGAGCAACGGACTACTGACCACGGACAACTGACAGCTTTTACGTTCCCAGCTTCTCGAACACGTGCGTCAGCTTCAGCAGCAGCGCGAGCGCGGGGATGCTGAAGGCGGTCGCGACGACGCTCGCGAAGGCGAGCGCGGTGCGGCGCACCTTGCGCCGGCGCTCCTCGCGCGCCGTGAGCAGTTCCGGCACGGAGACGAGGACGGGCAGAGACGTGTAGTGGCGCGCGTCCTCGACCGTCTGGATCGTCATCAGGCGCGGGACTTCGAAGGCGGCGGCGAAGAGGAGTCCCACGCCGACGCCGAGCGCGAGCCCGAAGATGATCAGCATCGGGCGCTTCGGCGCGATGGGCTTTTCGGGGAGCGAGGCGGGGTCGATGACCGCGATGGTCTCGCCCTGCGCCGACTTCGACGCCTCCTCCGCGAGGTGCGCGCTCGCCTGCTTCTTGAGCAGGTCGTCGTAAGCCGCCTTCTTCGTCTGGTACTCGCGGTCGAGCGTCGTCAAGCCGACCTCAGCCTGCGGCACGCGCTCGATGCGCGCGGAGATGCCGGCGATCTGAGAGCGCGTCTCGTCGAGCAGCTTCTGCTGGCGCGCGACCTCGCCCTGCATGAACTGGAGCTGCGTCTTGTAGGTCGTCGCGCTGGGATCGACGCGCCTTTCGAGCCGCGCCTTCTTCTCGCCGATCTTCTCCTTCCAATCGTCGAGCATCCGCTGCTTCTGCTTCTGGACGGCTCCGAGCTCCTGCTTCTTCGCCAACACGTCCGGGTTCTTCGGTCGCATGCCCGCGGCGAGCATCGCCTGAATCTCCGACTCGAACTGCGACTCCTGCTTGGCGAGATCAGCCCACGCCAGCGTCGTCTTCGGGTCGGTCAGCGTCTCGGCGACGTCCTCGATGCCAGCCTGCGTGTTGTTCTCCGCGGCGCCGAGCTGCGTCGTCAGCATCGTCTGCTGATCGCGCAGGCGGCCGATCTCGGTGATGTAAGCCTTCTGCTGCTCGTAGAGGCCGGAGAGCTGCTGGACGAGCGCGGAGGTGGACGACGGCAGGTTCGCGAGGTTCGCCTTGAGGTATTCGAGCCGGCGCACGTCGATGGCGTCGAGATCCGCCTTCGCCGCCTCGACCTGGCGGTCGATGAACACGCTCCCCTCCTTCGCACTCAACGACGAGAACTGCGTCTGCGCGTTGACGTACTTCGAGGCGAGATCGGAGGCGACCCTCTGGACGATGAACTGGTCGGGTCCCTTGTAGGAAATCTGGAAGCCGTTGGTGATGTCGTTGCGGCTCTTGTTCAGCTCGACCTGGATGTCCTTCTTCTTCATCTGCTCGACGAGGACTTCCATCGACTCGCCGCGCCTGCGCTCCAGCGCGTAGAGGTTGTAGTTGAGGATCATCGGCTCCAGCGACGAGCGGCTGAAGACCTCCTGCGCGATGTTGTTGATGCGGATCGTCAGCTCGTCCTCGGAGACCTGCGGGACGATGCCCTCGGTCAGCGAAGAGGGCCGCACCGTCAGCAGCGTCGTGGACTGGTAGACGTTCGGGAGCCGCCAGACGACCGCCGCGACGGCGAAGAAGATCGCGATCGCCGGCAGCGCGATCATCCACTTGCGCCGCCAGAGAATCTGCGCGTACTCGGCTGGTGTGCGCTGTCGAAATTCAGTGCTCATCACTACTCCATTTCGGATTTCGGATTGGGGATTTCGGATTAAAGAAGAGCGACGACGTCGACGCTTTCAAATCCGCATTCCGCATTCCGCCATCAAAGCGTCGCGAGGGCGCGTCGCGCCTCCTCGGCTTGCGCGGGTGTCAGGCCCTTGCCCGCGCCGGTGTTCAAAGCCTG
This sequence comes from Acidobacteriota bacterium, assembly GCA_020200235.1. Lineage (GTDB taxonomy): Bacteria > Acidobacteriota > Blastocatellia > Pyrinomonadales > Pyrinomonadaceae > JAIVGV01. The sequence goes on from JAIVJC010000034.1 coordinate 30,251, forward strand.
CTGCAACTGCTGGCGCGCCTCCGCCTTGCGCCCCGCGGCGGCGAGCGCCTGCCCCAGCCGCGCGCGGTAGGCTGCGTTGTCACCGCCCGACGCCTGCGCCCGCGAGACAGCCTTCTGCAACTGCTCGACGGCGGCGGAGCCGAGCCCCTTCTTGAAGTAGACCCAGCCGAGCGTGTCGGCGAAGCCCGGCTCGTCCGGGAATTTCTGCACGACCCCCTGCGCGAGCCGCATCGCCTCGTCGAGGTTGCCGCCGCCGTGATCGGCGTAGTTCCACGCGAGGTTGTTGGCGGCGAAGATGTGGTCGGGTCTGATGGTCAGAGCCTTGCGGTACGACTCGTTCGCCTTGTCGTAGCTCTGCCGCTTGTCTTCGATCATGCCGATCATGACGTGCGGCACGGCGTCGTCGGGTCGCTTCGCCGCCCACTCGCGCAGCGAGGCGATGGCCTGATCGGGCTGATCGGTGTTGATGTAGAGCGAGGCGATCGCGTTGAAGGCGGGGACGAAATTTGGATCGAGTTCGAGCGCGCGGCGCATCTCGCCCTCCGCGCCCCTCGCGAACTGCGCCTCCAGCTCCTGGTTCTTCTGCTCCTTCGCCGCCCCCCCCTGCGCGCCGTAAATCTGACCCTTGAGGAAGTGGAGCGGCGCGCTGTCTTTGACGGCGAGCGCCTGATCGACGCGCGCGTGCGCCTTGTCGAACTCCTTCTGCTGGGCGAAGAGGCCGATGATGCCGTTCAGCGCGTCGAAGCTCGTCGCGTCGAGCTGGAGGGCGCGCTCGTAGTGCTGCATCGCCTCGTCGCGCTTCTTCTCGACGGCGGCGACCGCCGCGAGGTTCGTGTGCGAAGAGGGCGCGTTCGGCAGCAGGTCGCGCGCGGCGGTGAAGTCGGCCCGCGCGGCTGCCAGGTTCTTCAGCTGCGCCTGCGCCGAGCCGCGCGCGGTGAGAGCCTTCGCGCGCAACTCGTTCATCATCTCCGGCGTGACGCGGGAGTCGGGCGTCGCGCGGCTGAGCTTCTCGACGAGGTCGTTCGACTGCCTGAGCGCCGCCTGCCAGTCGCCCGCGGCGAGGTTGATCTGCAGCTGGAGGAGCTTCGGATGGATTTCGTTCGGGTAGTACTTTTCGAGGTCTCCGGCGAAGACCCGCGCCTGCTCGATCTGGTTCAGCCGCAGGTGCGCGTCAGCCATGTAGTAGAGCCCCGCCTGATCGCGCGGCTCCTGCTTCAGCACCTGCTTCAAGTCCTCGACGGCGTCCCTCAACTGCGCGCCGCCGTTCATCCTCACGCGCGCGCGCAGCAGGAGAGCCTGCTTGTCGTTCGCGTTCTTCTTCAACACCCCTTCGGCTTGCGCCAGAGCCCCGGCAGCGTCGCCCTTCTGCATCATCAGCTCGCCGAGGCGGTAGCGCGCCTGCGTGTAGTCGGGGAACTTCGCGATCGTCTCCTGGAAGGCGCGCGCGGCTTCCTCGGGGCGCCCGATCTGCGAGTAGAAGTCGCCGAGGACGGCTGTGCCTTCGGGCTTGCCGCTGTCGAGCTGGGCGAGGGCGCGCGCGGCTTGCTCGGCGCGGTCGAGGCGCTTCTGCTGGATGTAGAAGGTGACGAGCGTGCGGTGCGCCTCGCGGTTCTGCTGATCGACTTCGACGGCGCGGAGGAACTGCTCCTCCGCCCTGTCCATCCGGTTCTGCTGGACGAAGAAGCGCGCGTACTCGAGGTGCGCGAGCGCGGAGCGGTCGTCGACGCCGATGGCGCGCTGGTAAGTCTCTTCGGCTCTCGCCGAGTCGCCCGTCTGCCGGTAGTAGAGCGCGAGGCTGATCAAAGACTCGACGCGCCGCGGATCGATCTCGACGGCTTTCTTCAGCTCGGCGAGCGCGCCCTCTTTGTCGCCCGCCGTGAAGAGGATCGTGCCGCGGAGGATGTGGCCCTCGATGTGGTTGGGGTTCTTCTGCAGGACCTCTTCGGCGAGCCGCGACGCCTCGTCCTTCGTCCTGGAGTCGCGGTTCTGCTGGTAGGCGACGATGTAGTAGTTGCCGAGGCGGACGCGCGCGTCGAGGTTGTTCGGATCGAGCTGGATCGTGCGCTGCATCTCATCGACAGCCTGCGCGAACTGCCCCGCGCCCTCGTAGGCGCGCGCCAAGCCCCAGTGAGCCTGCGCCGCGCGGTCGTCGATCTGGACGGCGTTGCGGAACTCCAGCGACGCCTCCTGATATTTCTTCTCTTTGAGGTAAGCCTCGCCGCGGTTGAGGTGCTCGGCTTTCGCCTTTTCGGGATCGGAGCAGGCGGAGGCGACCAGCAGCAGGGCGAGCGTGGCGAGCAGGAACGGGAGCAGACCCCGGCGTGCGCCGGAGCGTTGGCACTCTTGTCGATTCATCTGTTTTACGAAAACTCCCCGCGTTCCCGACCCTGTCCCGCGCGCTCCGGGGCAACGGCGCGCGCGCGAATCTCGTCGGTGATCGCGTCTCTTCGTCTAAGTCCCGACTCTCCCCCGCCGGGGCAACCGGCGGCGTGAGTCATCCGCAATGGGTGAAACTAATAATCCCGACTTCGTTCCGCTTTTCTGGAGATTTGGAAGGCGGGGCAACTGCCGACATCAATCTTACCCGAAGGTGAGCCGACCGCGCCAGCCTTTTCTCAGTCGGGGACGTATGCCGGGAGGTGCGGGGCGGCTTGCGCGGCGAGGTCCGTGGCGGTGCGCAGAGCCTGCGCCTCGTCGCCCGCGAAGGGGACCATCACGCGCACCATCGCGCCGTCGGAGCGGCGGCGCTTGACGCTGTCGATGACGGTGTAGACCTTGCCCCAGTACTCGCTCGCCACGGCGCGCCCGCGCCCCTGGTACCAGTAGAGCAGGAGCTGGCGGCTGTCGCCGTTCTCGACGATGTAGCGGTTCGCCTCGAAGGGGGCGCCGCCGCCCGCGGGCGTGACGTGGATGACGCCGGGCTCGCGCATCGTCCAGCCCGCGCCGGGCAGGCAGTTGAGCGGGCTGTGGTAAGTCGCGCCGTTGCGCTGCGTCGCGTAGTAGCCGACGTAGAAGTTCGCGCCGCGCCCGTCCGCCGTCACGTAGTCGCGCGCGAGGTAGTCGTCGGCGCGCAGCACCTGCTCCACGTCCGCCGTGAAGCGCGCGTCCGCGCCGCTCTGCCGCCACGCGCCGAGCTGCTGCGGGAACTGCGAAAGCTCGCGCCGCCCGACGTGCGCCTCGCCCGCGCGCTCCCAGAAGTTGACCAGCGCGCCGCCCGCGAAGAGCAGCAAGAGCATCGCCCAGAAGTGCCAGCCGCGTGATCTCATCTCCGGCCTCACGTCCCTTCCCCGCCCCTCGCGGTCGCGGGCGCGACGCTCGCGACCACGGTCGATGATTCCGGCGCGGCGCGCGCCTGCGACTCCGACGCGGCGACCGCCGACGCCCCTGACACCGTCTGACCCTTCGACGCCTCGCCCGCCTTGGTCGCCGTGCCCGCCCGCTTCGCGGCGCGCCGCGCGCGGCGACTCTGGCGGTTGGCGATCCCATCGAGCAGCCACCCGAGCGCGAAGAGCAGGAGGAACGCGGCGACGTAGACGACCCAGCCGGAGAACTCGTGAAAGAACCCGTCGGCGACCTTCGTCCCGTAGTAGCGCGCGAGGATGCCCGTCCCGCTCACGCGCGCCGCGTTCGTGATGATCGCGATGGGCACGGCGGAGAGGACGAGGATCACGGAGCGCCACACGCCGTAACTCTTGAGCCACGCGAAGCGGCCGCGAGCTCCTTCGCCCTTACCATCGTCCTTCGGGAACGAGAAGTAGGCGAAGACGACGGCGAGCGTGACGAGCGTCATCAAACTCCGGATGCCGCTGCACGCCTCGACCACCTCGAGCTTCTTCGTCGTCGAAGAGCCGAGCGGCATCAGCTCGATGACGTTGCCCTGTCTCAGCACGGGGATGTCGAAGAGCCGCATCGACGCCACGGCGCAGCGCGAGGCGAAGAGTTGTAGGGGGAAAGCGATCTTGTTGAAGATGATCGAGGGGATCGGGATGGCGAGCAGGAGCAGCAGCAGCGGCACGAGCACGAGCCTGAGCCGACCGCGGCGGCGCCCCACGCGAGCGAGGGGCGTCTGAGGGCGCGTGCGAGCGCGTCGCGCTCCGTCCAGAGGATGTAGCCGATGATGAAGGGGATGAGCAGCCCGTGCGAGTAGTTCTCGTCCTCCCACCAGAAGCGACCGAGCTTGGCGAGCACGCCCCAGTAGGCGAACGCGACCGCCGCCGCGACCAAGAGCGGCTTCGTGAAGTTGCGCGCGGGGGTCTGTTCCATATCGTTCTTCGTCGAGGACTATCGATCGGGGTAGGTCTATAAAGGGTTGTCCGCTCCGGCGAGCGCGGAGCCCACCGCCTGCCGAGGCTGAAGCCGCTGTCGCGCGCGGCGACCTGACTACTATGAGAAGATTAACGCGAACCGCGCGCCGACGGCAACGCCCGTCGCGCGCGGGCGCCCCCTGCGTAAACGTTCAATCGCGCGTCCATTCCCCGACGCGGTTGCCACACTCATGCCCACTCGCGACAGTTCAGCACGAGATTCGATCACGAGCCGAGCAGCTCCTCGTAGAGCTTGAAGACCTCTTCGACGTTGCGCTCGTCGGTCGCCGCGTCGCCCGCGCCGCGCGGCGCGCGCTCGCGCGAGAGGTGCGCGTCGATAGCCGCGACGAGTGCGCGCCCGTCCGCGACGGGGACGAGCGCGACGCCGCCGGGGCGCATCCCGTTGTCGGTCGCGACGACGGGGACGCCGAGGTGCAGAGCCTCGCGCACGGAGATCGCGTCGCCGTCGTAGAGGGTCGTGCGCAGGAAGAGATCGCTTTCGGAGACGGCGCGGAGCGTCGCCTCGTGCGGCACGTCGCCGCAGAGCAGGACGTGTCCGGCGTAAGGCTTCTCGGCGATCAGCCGCCGCAGCTCGCCTTCCAGACTCCCCGATCCGATGATGACGAGCCCCGCGCCGGGGAAGCGCTCGCGCACCGCGCCGAGCGCGTCGATCTGCGCCGCGAGATCGTACTCGGGCTCCAGCAGCCCGACCGTCAACAGAACCTTCTCGTGCGCGCCGAAGAAGCCTCTGAGCGGCTCGCCGAGTTCGACGCCCGTAGGCGCGGCGGAGAGCGCGTGCGGGAGGATGAGGCGCACGCGCGCGGGCGCGACTCCGAAGCGGCGGAACATCCCTGCGATCTCCTCGTTGACGGCGATGACGCGGTCGAAGCGGCGGAAGACGAAGCCGCGCAGCGTCGCGGGTCGCGCCGTGCGCCCTTCGGGCGACGACGGGTAGCCGCCCGAATGAAAGGTCAGAACCGACTTGCCGCGCCCGACGGTCGCGCAGGCGAGTGCGAGCCCTAAGAGTCGCGCGGGCAGCCCGCCGCCGACGTGCAGGTGGATGATGTCGTAGCGCAGGCGGCGCAGGTGTCGGAGCAGTTGCGCCGGGGTCTCGGGGTAATAAACTTCGTCGGCTTCCGGCTTGCGGTGGCGCGTGACGTTGACGACGGCGCAGCCGTGCCCGCGGCGCAGCAGGTACTCGCGGATCGACACGAGGTTGGCTTGCACCCCGCCCCACGGCGGCGGGTACGGTCCGAGTTGGAGGACTTTCATCGAAGGACAAAGACAAAAGTGATGAGTGATGGGTGATGAGTAGAGGCGACTTGCTTTTACTCATCACTCATCACTTCTCCCTCATCACTCATCACTCATCACTGCTGCTAAGTCTATCTCGCGCGGCTCCGACGAGCGCGCCGAGTCCATCAGCGCGAGGCAGCCGATGGTTGCGCGCGCCCCGTCGAGGACAGTCACCTCCGGCGCGCGCCCCTCGCGCATGGATTTGACGAAGGATTCCAACTGCGCCGCGTAGCCCTTCTCGCCCCACCAGCGCGAGCGCGCGCTGAGAGTGCCCTTTTTGATCGCGAGCCGCTTGAAGTCTTCCGTCGCGAGACCGAGCCCTTCCGCGAAAGCCTCGACGCGCTCGCCCGCGCTCGTCTTGCTGCCCACGGTGCAGTAGGTGAGATTCGCGACCGAGCCGTCCGCGAAGCGGAACGAGGCGGCGACGTTGTTCTCTCCGACCGTGCCCTCGCCGCCCGTCGGCAGACTGTAGGCGGAGACCGCGGCGGGCTCGGAGTCGAGCAGCCAGAACATGAGATCGACGAAGTGGACCGCTTCGCCGAGGATCGCGCCGCCGATCGCCGGATCGGCCATCCAGTAGGAGCCGGAGATGCCGGGCGAGTTGACGCGGCAGTTCACGACGGCGGGGCCGGCGCGGCGTGCGAGCTGCGACTTCAGCTCGCGGTAGAAGGGCGCGAAGCGTCGGTTGAAGCCGACCGTGAGTTGCTTGCCACTCTCGCGCACCGCCCGCGCCAGCGCGCGGCATTCATCGACGGTCAGCGCCATCGGCTTCTCGACGAAGACGTGCTTACCCGCGGCGAGCGCGGCGAGCGCCTGCGCGGCGTGGTGCTGGTTGCGCGTCGCGATGAGAACCGCGTCGATCGATTCGTCGCGCAGAATTTCGTCGTAGTCGGAGGCGCAGTAGTCCGCGCCGAAGCGCAGGGCGTAGCTCTTGCCGCGCGAGCCGCTCGCCGAGTAGACGGCGGCGAGTTTCACTCCGGGGATTTTTTTGAGCGCGGGCACGTGCGCCCAGCGCGCGATGTTGCCCGCGCCGACGAGCGCGACGCGCAACTCCTTCGCGTCGCCCCGCGGCTCGACCCTGTCGCGCGCGATCTCGACCCTGCGCCGCGGCGCGAACGACTCCGCCGCCCGCTCGTCGTCAGCCGCGGGGTAGCGCAGCAGCACCGCCACGCTCGACTCCGCCGGGTTCATGATCGCGCCGCCGCCACGATGACGCGATCCGCGCCGCGCCCGTTCGTCGCGGCGGAGACGGCGTCGCTGACCGGCGCGCCGCCGGGCTCGACCGCGTGAGCCGCGCCGAGCGCGAGCGCGAGCGCGACGCGATCGGACTTCAGGTCGGTGGCGATGACGACGCCGCCTTGCAGGCGCGCGAGCTGCGCGATGAGCTGACCGACGAGGCCGAGACCGACGACGACGACGGTCTCGCCCAGGCCGATCTCCGCGATCCGCACGGCGTTCATCGCGATGCTGCCGAGCGTGGCGAAGCAGGCGTGCTCGAAGGGCACCGCGTCGGGCACGCGCGCGACCAGGTTGCGCCCCGTCAGGATCGTCTCGCCGTGGCCCGTGCCCTCGCCGCCGTAGGCGACGCGGTCGCCGATCTCCATGTCGGTCACGGTCTCGTGCTTGTCGACGACGACGCCGGCGCCCGAATAGCCGAGCACGGCGTACTCGCTGAACTTGGCGCGCACCTCCGAGATCGTGCGCACGGGTCCCGCCTGCCGCATCACGTCGGCGACCTTGCGCAGGTGCGAGGGGTTGTCGGCGACCTCTTTCATCAGGCTGTCGGTGTGGATGCTCGCCGTCTCGGTGCCGCTGCTGATGAGGGAGAAGAGCGGGCGGACGAGGACGTGGTGCGGCGCGGCGACGGGGTCGGGCACCTCGTCGACGATGATCTCTTTGAGACCTTTGCGGATGACCTGTTTCATTGTCTCGTGCGCGGGCTTAACAACGGCTCGTCGGAAATTCTGTAGAGCGTGGAGTCGTCGGGCGGGCGCGGGCTGGCGGGTTTCGCGCGCCGCGCGGCGAAGATAAAAATCGCACGCGCGTCGTGGGCTTGTCAAAACCGTCCGCCCGCCGGAGTGGGGGCGAGTCGTCGCGCAAAGTTAAAGGCGCGGGAGGGCGCCGGGTCGCTGGTGCCTTCCCGCGCCTTCAACCGTTGTGGCGAAGCCGCGACTGTTTTAGCGGCGAAGCCGCGACTGTTTTAGCGGCGGAGCCGCGTCCGTTTCTAACGGACGGTGATCGTCCCGGCGTTGCTGCGCTGACCGCCCGCGACGAGCGTCAGCTCGACAGAGCCCGCGCCCTGGAGGAAGGAGGGGAGGACGAAGTTGACCTGATCGACGCCCGCCGCGCCGTCGTACGCCGCGCCCGCGTACTCGACCGCGAGCTGGTAGACGAGGCCGTTCTGCAGGCGCGCCTCGACCGTGACCGACTCGGCGACGTTCGCGCGGCTGAACGATCCGCCCGAGAGATCGTTGGAGGGGTTCGTGTTCGACGCGCCGCGCAGGCCCGTCGCGTAGATCATCAGGCGCGTGTGCTTGTCGGCGGAAAGGTTATCCGGCGTCCACACGTCGAACGCGCCGCCCTTGTAGGTCGCGGCGTTCATCACGAGGGCGTCGCGCGTGCCGGCGGCGTTGAAGACGCCGGGCGAGAGCGCGCCGACCGTGACCGTGCCGCGCGAGACGTAGCCCTCCTGCAGCGTGACGATCACTTCCGCCTCGCCCGCCGCGAGCCCGGCGGGCACGACGAAGCTGACGCGCGAAGGCGAGACGGCGAGCAGCGACGCGGCGCTGCCGCCGACCGTGACGCTCACGCCCGCAAGCTCGAAGGGGAGGTTGCCCGAGGCGTCGAAGCGCGCGGTCGCCGTCTGCGACGAGAGGGGGCTGAGGTTCGGATCGCCGTTGATGACGCCGAGGCTTTCGGGCGCGACCGACGGCGCGAGGCTCGCGCCGGAGAGGGTGGTCGCCGTGCCGATGACCGAAGAGAACGCCGCGGACGCGGGGCTCGCGCTGCCCGAGTTGATGACGGCAGCCATCAGGTCTTTCGCCTGACCGAGCTTCGTCCCCGAAATGCGCAGGCGGCTCTGCGCGCTGCCCGTCGCGCCCTTGGCGGCGAGTGCGCGTGCCGCGCGCGCGAAGTAGAGGGCCGAGCGCAGGTTCGTGTCGATCTGCGAGGCGTTCGTGAAGCGGCCCGACTCTCCCGTGAAGACCGCGTAAGCCTGCTCGATGTTGGCGACGAGCGGCACGATCTGCGCCTCGCCGACCGAAGGATTGGCGGCGAGCGAGACGGCAAGCGACTGCGCCGCCGCGACGAGCGCGGGCGAAGCCGGGCCTTGAGGCGTGGGGGTCGGGGTGGGCGTCGGCGTGGGCGTCGGCGTGGGCGTCGGCGTCGCGTTGGGCGTCGGCGTGGGGGTGGGGGCGGGCGAGGAGCCGGAGCGCGCCGCGTTGAGTTTGTCGATGTCGCAGCCGAGGTCTTTGCCGTCCGTGCCGGCGTTCTTGTAGGGCGACGAAGGCGCGAGGCGGTAGTCACCGCCCGCGAAGTCGACGTAGCCCATGTTGTTCAGCGTCGCCGGGTAGAAGTTGCCCGCCGGGTAGATGATGTCCGTGTTCCACGGCGCGTTGACCTCTTTGGCGACGGCGTTGCCGGCGAAGACGCCGCCGGGAAGGTAGGTCGTGATCGCGTTGTTGCCGTAGCCGACGCCGCTGCCGAAGACGCCGTAGTCGTTGTGACGCGCGACATTGTTTTTGATGCGGACGTTCGTGCTCGGCTCGCCGTCCAGGACGATCATCGAGCCCGTCTGCACCGCCGTGTTGTGCTCGATCACCACGTCGTCCGAGCCGCTCAGGATCTGGGCGAACGCGCCGTTGCCGCCCCACTGCCCGCCCACGTCCTCGAACAAGTTGTTAACGATCTTTACCCTGTGCAGGCGCATCTCCTTCGGCGCCGGCGTATAGATGTAATCCTGACCTAGCAGGTTCACCCCCGCGGCGACGTGGCGCACGACGTTGTTGGTGAACTCCACGTCCTCGACGACCGCCCACGCGCCGGAGTCGTTGGGGCGCGGCGTGAAGAGGATGGAGAACCCGGATTGCGCGTCGGGCCAGTTCCCTTCGAGGACGTTCCCGTCGATGACGACACGCCGGGCGTGCTTCAACTCCAACAGGTTCTTGACCGTCCACACGCCGCGCCACTCGGCGGGCTTGCGAATGTGGTTGCGGAGAATCTTGATGTCGGACGGCGTCTGGTTCGGCACGATGGCTGCCGCCCCGCCGAACATGATGTTCTCGCCCGCGCCCTCCACGTAGTTGTTGACGATGTTGTAGGGTCCGGGTCCGTTCCAGCCGCCTATCGCCTGCGCCTCCTGCC
>JAIVJC010000035.1 GCA_020200235.1 Acidobacteriota bacterium
CCTTTTCGCCCACCCGCCTCATCAAGCCTCTTGACTCTCCCAAAACCTTTGCAGTAAACCTTTGGGGTTACAGTTACCCGCTCCAGACCTCGCGGTAGTTCGTCCGGGCGAAACCCGACACTCGTCGACGCGATTCGTGTGTCGCGGGCGCCGGAGGGAAGCTTCTGCGGGGGCAGGGGCACTTTTAGGAAAATAAAACTTACGGAGACGAAGAAGATGAGCAACATGAAAACATTCAGACTCGCGAGCCTCGCGCTCTCGCTCGCCGCCTCTCTCGGCGTGAACGCCTACGCGCAGGGCGGCGCGCAGGGCACGACCGCCGTCGGCTCGACCAACACGCGCACCGTCGCCGACGGGCAGAAGATGACCGTCAAGGGCGTCGTCGTGCGCCGCAACATCGACGCCAACACCTTCGAGGTGCAGGACGCCAACGGCGTCATCACCACCGTCGCGCTGACCGACCGCACGAGCATCAAGACGAAGGGCGGCTTCTTCGGCGGCGGCTCGACCTACGGCGCGACGAACATCCTGCGCGGGCTCAACCTCGAAGTTGACGGCCGCGGCAACTCCGCCGGCCAGCTCGTCGCCTCGAAGGTGCGCTTCGGCGACACCGACCTGAGGGTCGCGCGCTCGATCTCGTCGCGCGTCGATCCCGTCGAGAGCCGCGTCGGCAACGCCGAGGGGCGCATCGATCAGGTCGAGCAGAACTCGCAGCGCCTGTCGGGCCAGCTGGACGAGCTCGCCGCCGTCTCCAACGCGGCGCGCGGCGGCGCGAAGGCGGCGCAGGAGTCCGCGGACATGGCGATCTCCGGCGTCAACATGACGAACGAGCGCATCTCGGCGCTGGACGACTACACGGCGCAGCAGAGCGTCAACGTCAACTTCCGGGTGGGTAGCGCCGTGCTCTCGCCCGAAGCCAGGTCTTCGCTCGACGGGATCGCGCAGCAGGCGATGAAGGCGCGCGGCTACGTCATCGAGGTGCGCGGCTTCGCCAGCGCCGACGGCAGCGAGAACGCCAACCGCGCGCTCAGCCAGCGCCGCGCCGACGCCGTCGTGCGCTACCTCGCCGAGACGCACAACATCCCGCTGCGCCGCATCATCACGCCGTTCGGCTACGGCGAGAAGCAGGCCATCGCCGACAACTCGACGCGCGCAGGCCGCGAGCAGAACCGCCGCGTCGAGGTGAGCGTGCTCGTCAACCGCGGCATCATGCAGCCCGCGCCGGAGATGAGACCGACGAAGACCGAAGCCGCGACGCCGCCTCCGACGCCGCAGCAGTAGTGACAACGCCGCGAGCCGCGCGGGACGATGGGGGCGCGGCGACGACCGCCGAACATCTCGGCAGTCGTCGCCGCGCCGCGCGCGCCCGCGCGAGTCGTCTAGCGCGACGCCTGACGCGCGCACGAGGCGCGCTCGCGGTCGTTAAAATTTAATTTCCGGCGGCGCGCGCTCCCGAAGTTTCGGCACGCGCGCCGCGAGTTTTTTCAGGGGGCGGGGGCGATGAAAATGGCAGGCGGCGTGATGCGGAAAGCTCTGGCGTTGATGCTCATCCTTCTCGGCGCGGGCGTCCTCTTCGACCCGACGCGCGGGGCGGGCGCACAAACTAAGACGACCGCGCGGCGCAAGACGACGACCGCGCGCACGAGCAGCACCGCCGTTAAACCGACGCCCACTCCAACGACGCCCGTCCGCGTCCCGCAACTCCCGCCCGCGACCGCCGCGGCGGCGAACTCGCAGACGACCGCACAAGCCGCGCGGCAGACGACGCCGCAGCCGGCGCAAACTCCTAAGCCAGCGCCGTCACCGTCTCCCAAGCCCGAGGACGCGATCGAAGACGACGAGGTCTACACCGTCACTTCGAACCTCGTCGTCGTGCCCGCGTCGGTGACGGACGAGCGGGGCGAGCCCGTGCTGGGGTTGAAGGCGGCGGACTTCACGCTCGAAGAGGAGGGGCGCTCTCAGACGGTCGCGGCGGTGGGCGACGCCGAACAGGTCCCGCTCGACATCGCGATCCTGTTCGACGTCTCGTCGAGCGTGAGTCAGAAGGAGTTCTTCGCCTTCCAGCAGCGCGCGGCGGCGAGTTTCCTGAAAGAAGTTTTGAAGCCGACAGACCGCGCCGCCATCGTCAAGATCACGCGCGAGCCGCGACTCGTGCAGCAGCTCACGTCAGCCGGCGAGGCGACCGAGAAGGCGCTCGCCATCCCCGCGGCGACCGCCGCCGAGCCGACCGCGTTCTACGACACGGTGAGCTTCGCGGCGAAGTACCTCGCGGAGAACGCGCCGGGTCGCCACCGCCGCGTCATCCTCGCCATCTCGGACGGCGACGACAACTTCAGCGGCGCGGTCAGGGAGCAGACCGTGGCGGAGTACGAGGCGCAGCAGAAGGCGGAGGCGGAAGGCAAGCAGACGCCGCAGGGGGCGCGCGCCGCGGCGCGCAGGGACTTGCAGGCGCGCCACCAACGCGCCGTCGCCGCCGTGCAGCGCGACGTGCAGCGCGCCGACGTGGTCTTCTACTCGATCAACCCCGGCGGGACGAGCGTGCGCCTGAACGACATCGCGTCGCGCGCGCAGAACTCGATGCGCCTGATCGCCGAATCCACCGGCGGCACGGCTTACCTGCCCAACGCCGGCTCCGAACTCGAAACCGTCTTCCGCCAGATCGCCTCGGAGCTGCGCGCGCAGTACCTGCTCCAATACTACTCGACCAACGACGCGCCCGCCGGCAAGTTTCTCAAGATCAAAGTCGGCGTGCCCGCGCGCCCAGCCCTGCGCGTCCGCGCGCGCCAGGGGTACTACTCGAAGAAAGGGTAAAGCTGTCAGTAGTCAGTGGTCAGTTGTCCGTGATCAATAGTCCGTCGCACGAGGTGCGGGGTGGCGAGACCGAGCAACGGACTACGGACAACTGACAACTGACAGCTTCTCACATCTCGATCAGCACGTCGGTCAACTGCGTGACGACTTCGACGAGGGTGCGGCCCGCCTGATCGAAGCGTCCGGCGGTGGCGCTCGCCTCCGCGTCCGCCGCGCGCTGCGACACGCCCTGGAGTTGGCTGTACTGTCGTTCGAGTCCGGGCGTGAACCGGAACTGTCTTTCCAGCTCGTCGAGCTCCGTACTCAAATTCCTGACACTGTCGACCAGCGAAGCCCTCGCCCGGCTCGTCACCTCCGACGAACTCGCCTGCGCGCTCGTCAGTTCGAGGTCTTTCGAGAGGCGGCCGTAGAGGTAGAGGAACCGCGTCAGCTTCTTGATCTGATCGGCGAGCTTGATGCGCGCGGCGTTCAACTGGGTGGGGCTGGCTTTGGCGGCGGGCGCGCGCTTGCGCTGCGGCGCGGTCGTGCGGCGCGTGCGCGACTGGCTGAAGGCGTCTGCCGGCGCGGCGAGCAGGCACAGGCACAGAGCCGCGGCGGCGGCGAGAGATTTCACTGTTCCGATCCTCCTCACGAAATACCGGATGAAAATTTCCACGGCCGGGTAAAACTCCTTCGCCGCGCGCCCGCACGTCACCCCGAAGAGTCTGACGTTTTCAAAACTCGCGCGCGTTTAATTCTTTGCACAACCTATGCCCGTTCGGCGCGCGCGGTCAAGCGGGGGCGGGTCGGCGCGAAATTAGCTTGACAGCCGGGCGCTTCGGTAAGATGATGGGCTCCTCGTACCTTTGAGCCTTCACCCCAAAGGAGCAGCTACCATGTTCTCACGACTCAAAGTAAAACTCAGAGCGAAGGCGATGTTCGCGATTCTCGCGCTGTCAGTTTTCTGCGGTGCTTACGCCGTGCCGTCCGCGTTCGGTCAAGACTGTGCCCGCATCCAGGGACCTTACGGGTGCGGTTACACCGTCGAGGGATATGACTGCCTCTGGCGGACGTGTCAGGCAGGAGGCTCCAACTGCTGCTATAAAGAGTACGGAACCGGAAACTGTGGCTACGTCATGTCGCAAATCTGCGGCGGTCTGTGTTGTCCTGGGCTTATCGACTAAAGGCTTTACAAGCTTCACGGCTTCACGGAAAGGAAACGAAATGAGAAAGCTCACGATCGGATTGACGCTCGCGCTGGTGGCGGTGGCGGGCTACATGACCGCAATGGCGCGGAGGCAAAACCCGCGCCCGTTCGTCCCGCTCACAGTAACCTACCGTGTCACTGACTACGACGATAGGGGCAACGCGACGCCCGTCGGCACAGAGACGCGCGTGCGCTCCGCTTCGGGCGCGTGGCACGAGACGAAGGAGATGGCGGATGGGACGCGACGGGAGATTTTCAGCGAGCCGGGGCGCGGCGTGTTCGGCGTTCAAGACGGGCGCATGATCAGACTCTCCGATGCCGCGACCGCGCCGGACGAGCGGACGCACGAACAGCGACGCGCCGAACATGATTACACGCGAGACGACAACATCGCGGGCTACCCAGTCGCGGTCTTCAAAACTACGTCGCCGGACGGCAAGGCTTCCTCGGAGTTTTACTCCGCGCCTTCGCTCGGCGGCATGGTGTTGAAGATGGTGATTCGCGAGCCGGGGCTGACGCGCGTGAGGGAAGCGATCAGCGTCGAGCGGGGCGAGCCCGCCGCGGCACTCCTCGCGCACCCGGAGCTTCCCGTCAAAGACTGGAAACTTCAGGACAAAAGGTAGTAAGCCGAACTTCAGTTCGGGGGAGCCGCGCGGCGGACGCCGTGCGGCTCTTTTTGTATTAGGGATAGAGAAGCCGGTCGGCACGTCTAGGGGATGACCGCATCTCGCGTGTTCGTCGCGCGTCGGCGCGTGCTGCTACAATGTGCGCGAGTTCGCAGAAGTCGGCGGGGAGTGCTGAAGGGTTGCGATGCGCGAGAGGACGCTCAGGGTTCGCCGCCTCGGTCGCGTGGGCTACGACGAGGCGTACCAGATTCAGAAGGAGACGGAGCGCGCGGTGCGCGAGCGCGCCGCGCCCGACACGCTCCTGCTCCTAGAGCACCCGCACGTCATCACCCTCGGTCGCCGCGCGAAGGAGTCTGCCGTGCTCGCCTCGCCCGACGTTTTGCGCGGGCGCGGCGTCGCGGTCTTCGAGTCGAACCGCGGCGGCAAGGCGACCTACCACGGGCTCGGTCAAGTCGTCGGGTACCCCGTCATCAACCTGAGCCCCGACCGCGAGGACGTGCACCGCTACGTGCGCGACCTGGAAGAGGCGATCATCCGCGCGCTCGCGGATTTCCGGATCGAAGGGTTCCCCGTCAAGGGGCTGACCGGCGTCCACACCGCGCGCGGCAAGGTCGCGGCGATCGGCGTCCACCTCGCGCGCTGGGTCACGACGCACGGCTTCGCCTTAAACGTCAACACGGACCTCGGCTATTTCGATCTCATCGTCGCGTGCGAGGGCGAACCCGTCACCTCGATGAAGGAACTGCTCGGTCGCGATCTCGCGCTCGCGGAAGTCGAAGACCGCCTCGTCGCCCGCTTCGCCGAAGTGTTCGAGATGGAACTCGAAGAAACCAAGAGAGCCGTGACAAGTGACAGGTGACAGGCAAGAAATAGATTCGGATTTGCTTGTCACCTGTCACTGTTTACCTGTCACTTGAAAAAATGCTGACCATCGATCTCATCCACGAGGCGCGCGAGCGCATCTGGCGCTTCGTCCACCGCACGCCGGTCTTAACGTCGCGCGCCTTCGACGAGCGGGCGGGGCGCGAAGTCTTCTTCAAGTGCGAGAACTTCCAGCGCGCGGGCGCTTTCAAGATGCGCGGCGCGACGAACCGGATACGCGCGCTCACGGACGGGGAGCGCGAGCGCGGCGTCGTCGCCTTCTCGTCGGGCAACCACGCGCAGGCGGTCGCGGTCGCCTCGCGCGACGCCGGCGTGCGCGCCCGCATCGCGATGCCTTCGGACGCGCCGAGGGCGAAGGTCGAGGCGACGAAAGGCTACGGCGCGGAAGTGGTCTTCTACGACCGGCGCAGGGACGACCGCGAGCAGGTGGCGCGCGACCTCGCCGCCGAGAGCGGCGCGGTGCTCGTCCCCCCCTACGACGACTACCTCGTGATGGCTGGTCAGGGCACCTGCGCGATGGAGCTGTTCGAGGAGGTCACAGACCTGGACGCGCTCGCCCTGCCTTTCGGCGGCGGCGGTCTCTTCGCGGGCGCGAGCGTGGCGGCGAAGGCGCTGAGTCCCCGCGTCGAGTGCTTCGCCGTCGAGCCGGAGGCGGGCGACGACGCGCGGCAGTCGTTCCTGAAAGGCGAGCGCGTTAAGATCGACCCGCCGGAGACGATCGCCGACGGCGCGCGCCCGCAGTCGCCGGGCGAGTTGACGTTCCCCCTGCTCCAACGGAACGCGGCGGACGTGCTCACGGTCTCCGACGCGGAGATCGTCGAGGCGATGAAGTTTCTGCTGCTGCGCCTGAAGGTTCTGGTGGAGCCGACGGGCGCGCTGCCGGCAGCCGCCGCGCTCTTCGGGAAGCTCCCGCCAAACGTCCGTCGCGTCGGAGTGGTCTTGTCGGGCGGAAACGTCGACGCCGACACGCTCGCGAGTCTCATCGCGCCGCCGAACGACAACGCGTGAGGCGGGTGCTAAAATAGAGGCACGTCAACATTCAGTCTGGAGCGATAACGAGTGTCACGCGAGCTAAAAGTTTTGAGCAACACCGCGCCCGCGCGACCGACGGGACCGAAGCCGGAGTGGCTGAGGATTCGTCTGGGCGATCCGACGAACCAGAACGCGGTGCTGAAGCTCGTCGAGGGCTTGAACCTCCACACGGTCTGCCAGGAGGCGCGCTGCCCGAACATCTTCGAGTGCTGGGCTGACCGCACGGCGACCTTCATGCTCGGCGGCGACACCTGCACGCGCCACTGCGGCTTCTGCGCCGTGGGCAAGGGGCAGCCCGAAGCGCTCGACCCGGAAGAGCCGCGCCACGTCGCCGAAGCGGTTCGACACCTGAACCTCGCGCACGCCGTCATCACATCCGTTAACCGCGACGATCTCGCGGACGGCGGGGCGTCGCACTGGGCGGAGACCATCCGCGAAGTCCGCAGGCTCAACCCCGTCTGTAAGGTCGAAGTCCTCATACCCGACTTCAACGGCGACGAAGACGCGCTCGACGCCGTGCTCGACGCCGAGCCCGACGTGCTCAACCACAACACCGAGACCATCGCGCGCCTCTACCGCCGCGTCCGCCCCGACGCCAGGTACGATCAGACGTTGACCCTGCTGGAACGCGCCGCGCGAAGGCGCGACCGGGAGAAGCGCGGGATGCTCACGAAGAGCGGCATCATGGCGGGCCTGGGCGAGACGTTCGAGGAGGTCGTCGAGCTGATGAGAGACCTGCGCTCGGTCTCGTGCGACATCATGACCATCGGTCAGTACCTCCAGCCGCACAAGCGCAGGCTCCCGGTCGAGCGCTACGTCACGCCGGAAGAGTTCGCGCGCTGGCGCGAGATCGGGATGGCGATGGGGTTCCACCACGTCGAGTCGAGCCCGCTGACGCGCTCGTCCTACCACGCCCGGCAGCAGACCGAGGGCGCGGGGGCGCTCTGATCAAATCAGTCAACAGCACTCAGCACTCAGCACCCAGCCGGAAGAGTCGGACTGTGTGCCGCTCCGGCTGACTGCTGAACGCTGAGTGCTCAAAAAATGAAAGCCGTCGTCTTCAGACAACACGGCGGACCAGAAGTCCTGGAGTACGCCGACGCGCCCGATCCCGTCATCCGTGCGAACGAGGTGCTGGTCGAGGTGCGCGCGTGCGCGCTCAATCATCTGGACGTGTGGGCACGCGGCGGACTGCCCGGCATCGAGATCGGGCTGCCGCACATTCTGGGTAACGACGTCGCCGGAATAGTGCGCGAGGTCGGCGAGGTAGTGGACTGGGTGAGGGCGGGCGACGAGGTGCTGTTGCAGCCCGGCGTCTCGTGCGGGCACTGCCTGGAATGTTTGAGCGGGCGCGACAACATGTGCGCGGGTTACGACATCCTCGGCTACAGGCGCGACGGCGGCTACGCCGAACTGGTCGCCGCGCCCGCCGTGAACGTCGTCGCGAAGCCGAAGAGCCTGAGTTTCGAGGAAGCCGCCGCGCTGCCGCTCGTCACGCTCACCGCGTGGCACATGCTCGTGACTCGCGCGCGGGTTCAGCCGGGCGAGGACGTGCTTGTTCACGCGGCGGGCAGCGGCGTCGGCTCGATCGGCATTCAGATCGCGAAGCTTCGCGGCGCGCGCGTGATCGCGACCGCGGGCTCGGACGAGAAGTTGGAGAAGGCGCGAGAGCTGGGCGCGGACGACTGCGTCAACTACGCGGACGCCGACTGGGTGAGGGAGGTGCGCCGTCTCACGGCGAAGAAGGGCTGCGAGGTCGTCTTCGAGCACACGGGCGCGGAGACGTGGGGCGGCTCGGTGCAGTCGCTCGCGAAGAACGGTCGGCTCGTGACCTGCGGCGCGACGAGCGGCTACGACGCGCGCACGGACCTGCGGCAGGTCTTCTACCGACACCTCTCGCTGCTCGGCTCCTTCATGGGCTCGAAGGCGGAGCTGCTCGAGGCGATGAAGTTCGTCGAGCGCGGAAAGATCCGCGCCGTCATCGACCGCACGCTCCCGCTGCGGGAAGCCCGCCACGCGCACGAGCTGATGCAGGATCGCGCGCAGTTTGGCAAGCTGGTCTTAACGCCGTAAAGAAGTGATGAGTGATGGGTGTTGAGTCATGAGTGAAACGCAAAATGCTTTCGACTCATGACTCATCACCCATCATTCATCACTTCTACTTGTTTGTGTAGTCCTCGACCGTGAAGCGTTTTGATAGGGCGTCGAGGTGCTTGGGCTCGAACTCGAAGCCCGCGCCGGCGATCGCCGTGCGGTTGTCCTTGGTGACGATCCACATCCCCGTCTCCATCGGCGTGTTGGCGCGCAGGTAAGCCTTGTCGTCCGGCTGCAGGGGCTCTGCGTCCTTGCGGCGGATGACGTAGATTTTGACGTACTGCCCGCGCTTGACGGTGTCGATGCTGCGCTCGAAGTCCGACTTCGGCGGGCGCGAGTTCGTCGTCCGCGCGCCCCGCCGGTCGCAGCCCGCGCCCGCGAGTACCGCGAGCGCGACCGCCGAGAGCCGCGCCGCGCGCGCGAAAGTTTTCAAGCTCACCACACACGCCATCGCTTCTCACCTCACCTGATCGCTGTTGAGTCGGAACCGCCTGCCGCAAGCGGGCGGGTCTACCGATTGTTAGAATGCGGAATGCGGAATGCGGATTGAAGAGCACTCAAGCCCTCTGCTCGGAATCCGCAATCCGGAATCCGCATTCCGCAATCTCGTCACCCGCCCGCTTGCGGCAGGCGGTTCCGACCTGTCGCCGCTGTCGCAAGATCACCGCTTCCATGCGCCGTCATTTACTTCTTCGCGATCACGTCGACCTCGCTGAAGAAGGTGTTGCCGAAAGGATCGTCGTACTCGGTCGGCACGGCGTCGAAGAGCAGGTAGCGGTACTTTCCTAAACTCCCACCCGCATCATTGACGCTCGCGCCGTGCTGGGTGCCCGCCTCGCCCCGCGCGGGTCGCGTGTCCACGGTCGCGATGAGCTTCCATCCGCGCGAGGCGGGGTGCGTGCGCTCGTCGGGCGCGGCGTCGAAGTTCGGGGCGGAGCCGTCGCTCGCGTAGAGGTTGTAGACCTGAGCGGCGCGCGAGCTGGCGTGCCACGAGTAGGAGTTGACTTCGGCGATCTCGACGGCGCTCCCGAGATCGATCAGGAAGCGACCGCCGTCCGTGCCCGCGTTGAAGAAGAAGTTGGCGCGCGGCTCGTCCTCGTTCGAGGGGAGCGCGCCGTCTGTGAGCGCGGCGAGCTGCGCGCCGTTCGCGTCGCGCTGCCCGACGACGAGCGCGAGCCGCGCGCCGGTCGCCGCGTCGTCGCGCGCGGGCGCCGGCACGCGCTTGAACTTGAACGCGGCGCTCGCCCCCCCGCCCGCGTTGCGCTCGACCGTCACCCGCATCGCGTCGCGCGGCACCGCCGTCGCCGTCGCCACGCTCAGCAGCGCGGCGACGACGACTGCCGCGCGCGCCGTCACGCCCTTCGTCAATTTCTTTCTCACGGCGGCGGTAAGGTATCAATAAATCGCGCCGATGCAAATGGCTGGCGCGACGCCCCGGCTCGCGCGCGGCGATCTCAAGCGGCGTCGCGTATAATGCTCGACTTCGATGATCGACATCCGAGCTGAGGCGAGAACATTCGGGCGCGTGCTGAGCCTCGACGCGATGCGCGGGGCGGCGGCGCTCGTCGTCGTCGTCTACCACGCGCTCGGCGTCGCGCCGCTCACCGCCGCGGGCGGGTGGGAGTACTGGCTGCCGAAGGTGACGGCGTACCTGGTCCACTTCGGCTACGCGGGCGTCTACCTCTTCTTCGTCATCTCCGGCTTCTGCATACACCTCCACTGGGGCAGGGCGCGCGCCGTCGGCGTCGAAGACCCGCCGGTCAGATTCCTGCCCTTCTGGAAGCGGCGCGTGCGCCGACTCTACCCGCCCTACCTCGCCGCGCTCGTCCTCTACCTCTGCCACTCGGCGTACGTCTCGCCCGTCGAGGTGACGGGCTTCTACCTGTGGGACGTGGCGCTCCACCTCGTCATGCTCCACAACCTCGACCCGCGCACGGTCTACACCATCAACGGAGCGTTCTGGACGCTCGCCATGGAGGAGCAACTCTACCTCGCCTATTTTCTACTGCTCTTCCTGCGACGCCGCTACGGCTGGGCGCGCACGCTCGCGGTGTGCGCCGCCGCGCGCGTCGCGTGGCTCGTGTTGGGTCGTGCGGTCGCGCACCTGGCGGGCGTGGAGATTCCGGTGAGCGAGGCGGCGGCGACGAGTTGGTTCACGTGGGCGCTGGGCGCCCTGAGCGTCGAAGCCGCGCTCGGCGTGGTGAAGCTTCCGCGCTGGTGTTACCGAATGCGCGCCGCCATCGCCGCGCTGCTCCTGGCGATGGGGCTCGCGCTCGCGCTGCCGCACGCGGAGTGGAACATGTGGCTGCACGACGCGGGCTGGCTCGTGATGCACCCGGCGTGGGGCGTCGGCTTCTTCGTGCTGGTGAACGCGGCGGTCAGGAAGGAACAGGGGTGGCGCAGGGCTCTGGCGCGAACGCCCGTCGCCGTCAAGCTGCTCGCGCCGGTCGGGCTGATCTCGTACTCGCTCTACCTGACGCACCTCATCGTGCTGATGAAGTGGTACTGGTTCGGCTTCACGCGGCTCCACATCCTGACGGTCACGCTGCTCGTCATGACGCCGCTCTCGGTCGCCTTCGCGTGGCTCTTCTTCAGGGCGTTCGAGCGCCCGTTCATGGCGCCGCCCGGCTCCGCCCTCGCGCGCCGGGCGAAGGCCGTGGCACGGGAGGTCGAGTCGGCGCGCGACGCCGCCTCAGCCTGAGGGCTCGCCACGCGAAGCCCGAGCCGCCTAGACCGCCGGCCGCGCGAGGCTCGCCACGGCGTCGATCAGCTCGGCTGATCCGACCGGCTTCGCCACGTGGAGTTGGAAGCCGGCGGCGAGCGTGCGTTCGCGATCCTCTTCGCGCGCGTAAGCCGTGAGCGCCGCGGCGGGCGTGCGCCCGCCCTGCTCGGAGGCGAGCGCGCGTACTCTCCGGATCAGATCGTAGCCGTCCTCGTGCGGCATCCCGATGTCGCTCAGCATCACGTCCGGCTTCCAGCGGCTGAGCGTCTCCAGCGCCTCGCCCGCCGTGCCGCTCCCGCGCACTTCCGCGCCGAATTGCGTCAAGACCGCCCCGATCATCTGGCGCGCGTCGTCGTCGTCGTCGACGACGAGGACGCGCACGCCCCCGAGCAGCCGCTCCGACTCGGCAGCCGAACGGTCGTCGTGCAGCTCCGTCGGTGCGTGGGCGGCGCGCACCGCCAGCGGCGGGAGCGTGAGGGTGAAGGTCGAGCCGAGCCCCTCGCCGGGGCTCTCGGCTCCCACCTGGCCGCCGTGCGCCTCGACGATGTGCCGCACGATGGAGAGACCCAGACCCAACCCGCCGTGCGAGCGCGTCGTGGAGCCGTCCGCCTGGCGGAAGCGGTCGAAGACCCGCGGCAGAAACTCGGGCGCGATGCCCTGCCCCGTGTCGCTCACCGAGATCGAGGGGCGCGCGCCCTCGCGCGCGAGCCTGATCTCGACGCGACCGCCCGGCGGCGTGAACTTGACGGCGTTGAAGAGCAGGTTCCAGACGACCTGCTGGAGCCTGCCGGGATCGCCCATCACTTCGCCCGCGCCCGGCTCGCAGAAAGCCTCCAGGCGGATGCCGTTGGCGTCCGCCGCCGGGCGCACCACCTCGACCGCGTCTTCGACGACGCGGGAGAGATCGATCTGCCGCACGTCGAGCCGGAGCTTGCCCGTGACGATGCGCGAGACGTCGAAGAGGTCTTCGATGAGCCGCTTCTGGTTCCGCGCGTTGCGCTCGATGGCTTCCATCGCCTGCGCGCGCGTCGCGTCGTCGAGCTGCGCCGCGCGCAGGAGGTTCGCCCAGCCGAGGATCGAGGTCAGCGGCGTGCGCAGCTCGTGCGAGAGCGTGGCGAGGAACTCGTCCTTGACGCGGCTCGACTCCTCCGCCTCGCCGCGCGCCTGCTGCTCGCGCACGAGCAAGCGGTCGCGCTCCTCCTCGGTGCGCTTCAGCTCCTCGATGTAGTGCGACAACTCGTCGACGTGGCGCTCGACCTCGCGCGCGTGCCCCTCCGACGCCTCGATGTGCTTGAGGTAGGTGCGGTAGGTGAGGTAGACGACTGCGACGATGGGGGCGGCGAGCGCGACGGCGTAGAAGCCGACCGTCCCGACGAGCCGCGCGATGAGCCCGGCGGCGGAGGCGCCCGCCAGGTACGTCACCGAAGTCCAGAGGTAGAAGTCGCGCCACGTCGCCCAGAGCGGCCGCCCCGTCTTGATCGACTTCTCGACGGCGATCAGCCCGGAGTTGACGACGTACTGCACGAGCCCCATGACCGTCGGCGGCAGCCAGCAGGATGGCGGTCTCGCCGCTGTAGAGCAGCATCGAGAGGAAGATGAAGGTGTCGGCGACGGTGATGCGCCCGGTCACGCGCGGGATGTTGACGGCGAAGCTGGAGCTGATGACGACCGCCAGCAGCGCGAGCAGCAGGAACGGGAAGCTGAGGCGCGGCAGCGGCAGGCGTTGGAGGCTGAAGAGCATGACCGTCGCGCCGCACGCGACGATAGACCACATGTAGGTTCGGAGGAACTGCTGCCTGGACATTCGCACTCCCTTCCAAGGGGCGGCGGGGTCCGCCCCTCCCCGGCTGTCAAGACTTGAAGAGGTAGATGGTGTCGTAGGTGCCGCGCGGCTTGTAGCCGGCGTTGAGGTAGAAGGCGAGCGCCTCCGTGTTGCGCTCGTTGACGAGCAGGCAGATGGCGCGCGAGCGCGCGAGCAGCGCGCGACCGAGTTGCGAGAGGCAGCGGCGGCCGAAGCCCGCGCCGCGCGCGCCCGGCTCGACGTAGACGCCTTCGACGTAGACGGTCTCCGGCGTCTCCGCCATGACTTCGGCTTTGAACGCGAGCCGCCCCGCTTCGACCACGACCCACGTGCGCCCGCGCGCGATGCGGCGCGCGCACCGCGCGTGGAAGCCTTCCGGATCGACCGAGAGCGGATCGACGCCGCACTCCTCTTCAGCCATGCGCGCCTGCACGGGCGCGACGAGCGGCAGCTCTTCCGGCAGCGCGGGGCGCAACTCCCCGACCGGCGCGCGCGCCGTCAGCGGGTAGCGCTGTTCGAGCAGCCGCTCCCGGCACGCCAGGCGCGGCGTCTGCCCCGCGGGGGCGTAGCGATCCCAGAAGGCGCGGACGACATCCTCCTCGCCCATGATCACGTGCGCCGCGCGGCACGCTTGCGCGGCGCGCGCGAAGGCTGTGAGCGCCGCGTCGGTGCGCGCGTCGAGCTGCGTGACGTGACCGACGAGCGCGACGCCTTCGAGCCGGCCCTTCTCGTCGCGGCAGGCGTAGAACGTGCCGCGGTTGTGCGGGCTCTCCAACCCGTTGTCGCGGATGAAGCCCGCCATGTAGACGTTGTGCAGCGGTCGCGCCGACAGGAAGTCCAAGACCTCCGACTCCTGCCCGCGCGCGAGCGCCTCGACGCCCGAAAAGCTCTCCGCCTCGTCCGCCCCGCCGCGGTGCGGGGGCTCTAATCTTTCCGTTTCCAGGGCTGTCCGCATCTCTTTTTTTCCTGCGCGTGTGGATTCAAACGAACGGGAGAGCAGGTCTGAAGCGAACCTTTCAGTAGTCGAGGAAGTCGATCCCGCAGTCCGCCTCGGCGGACATCGCGCCCGTGGCGTCGCCCTCGATGGTGGCGGACTGAGCCTGGAGCGTGAGATCACCCGTGATCACTCCGTCGCCCGTGATCACTCCGTCGCCCGTGATCACTCCGTCGCCCGTGATCACTCCCTCGGCGAGCCGCGTGCCGTCGCCGAGCAGCATGTAGGCGCCGAGGAAGGGCGAGCCGTCGCCGGTGATCACGCCGTTGCTCGTCAGGATGGTGTCGCCCGTGATCACGCCGCTCGAAAGGAATGCGGCGTCGCCGGTGATGACCCCGTCGCCGGTGATCACGCCGTCGCCCAGGAGGACGCCGAGCCAGTAGATCTTCTGGTAGCGGGTGATCAGTTCGGCGCCGGTGGCGTAGGTGTGACCGATGATGATCCCGCGCGCCCAGGGGAAGGTGTGACCCGCGATGGTCGTCTGCGGCGTCGGAGCCGACGCCGTCAGCAGCGGATCGCCGACCGCCGTCGCGCCCGAGAGATCGGTGCGGACGAGTCTGGCGAGGCGGACTGCGCCATCGACGTTCAACTGCCCCGTCCCCTGCTCGAACATGTTGAAGCCCGCGAGCGGCTGCGCCGTGTACATCAGGATCGTCTTCACGAGGTTGGGCGTGAGCTTCGGGTTCGCCTGCAGCATGAGCGCGGCGGCCCCGGCGGCGGCGGGCGTCGCCATCGACGTGCCGTTCAGGTACATCATCCGGCGGTTGTCCACCGGGCTCACCCCCGCGTCGAGTTGCGGGTACTGCGCGACGATCGCGTTGCCGACCGCCTCGGCGTCCACGATCTTGTTGCCCGGCGCGACCAGGTCGGGCTTGACGAGGTTGTCGTAGTGCCTCACCCCGTCCGCGTCCGTCCAGAAGCTGCGGGTGGGCCCGCGCGAGCTGTAGGAAGCCACGCCGTCGTCGGCGCGCGAGTCGGTGCCGAAGGTGTTCGACGCGCCGACCGTGATCGCCGACGGCTCGTTGCCCGGCGAGTGGACGTGCCCGTAGACCTTCTGACCGTTGGCGTCCTTCCCGTTGTTGCCCGCCGCCGCGACGACGACGATGCCGGCGTCGACGAGACGTCGCACGGCTCGGCACACGGGATCGTTTTTGTACGAGTCGATGGCGGGGCCGCCGAGGCTCATGTTGACGACGCGTATCTGGAAGGCGGCGCGGTTCGTCAGCACCCAGTCGAGTGCCCTGAGCAGCCCGCTCGTCGTGCCGGTGCCCTGCGCGTTGAGGACGCGCAGGTTGATGACGTTGGCGTTGGGCGCGATGCCGACGTACTGCGCGTTCGAGATGCGCCCGTTGCCCGCGAGCAGAGAGGCGACGTGCGTGCCGTGCCCGTAAGGATCGTCCGTGCGCCCCTCGCCCGTGAAGTCCTGGCTCGCGACGATGCGCAAGCCGTTGCTCTTGTCGAGGAACGCCTTGTGCGTGGTGTCGATGCCGGAGTCGAGGACGGCGATGCCGACGCCCGTGCCGTCCAGCCCGGAGACGTTCGTGCCGTTCGACGTGCGCACGGCGTCCGCGCCCGTCGTCAGCGAGACGTGACCGAGCCGCCCCACCTCGCGGTTCATCGAGACGTAGGCGACGTCGGGGCGGGCGGCGAGGGCGGCGGCGGCGGCGGCGGGCAGCGTGGCGACGCGGAAGTTGAAGTTCTCGAAGGGGCGGACGTTCTCCGCGCCGCCCGCGCGCAGACCTTCGTTGAGATCGTCGCCCCACGCGGTGGCGGGCTGGATGATGACCCTCACGCGATCGCCGCCCCGACCGACCGCGACCCTGTGGCGCAAGTCTGCGGCGAGTTTGCCCGCCGGGGCGGTGCCCTGCGCGGACTGCGCGCTGGACGGGTTAGACCAGAAGTTTGTGCCGAAGAGGAGAAGCAGCAGAAGAGAGGTCAGCCAAACGGCAACCAGCGTGCGTTTCATACCAATTACCCTCGTGTACGACTACCCGGGACGAAGACAGGGCTCGCGGCACCTGCCGTAAGACAAAGGTAAATGAGGATTGAGTTGCGGCAACCCGGACGCACAGGCGCGCGACGGCGGGAGGGGCAAAACAGGGTTTAAAGTCGAGGCGCGAAGCTGTCCGCGCGTGCCGATGGCGGGGGCATCTTTGGAAGAAAGCTTCCGACCTCAGACTCCTTTAAATCGGCGGACTACCACGCTTGTCAACATGGGGGTTGTTGGCGCGTGTTTTATAGCATGAAAGACTGTTAAACACAAAGGCTGTTTATGGGGTCGTCGCAAATTTTTCTGCGCCCTTGAATCTACGGCAATTTTAGTGGTTTGCGCCGCGGGCTATTCTCCGCCCTCGCCGAAGACACACGGTCGCGCGCCGGGGCGTCGCGCAGTGCTCTCGCAAGCCGCCGAGGTGCTGACGAACGATCGCATCCGGGAAGTGTTCGGCGTGGAACCGACCTTGACCCCGGTCGAGCAATCCGGCGTTTATCTCGTCTTCGATTGATCCGGCTAGAGGGAAAGAACTCACTGCAGAGGCGCAGAGACTGGAACGATGAAGTAGGAACGATGAACGGTGAAGTGAAGACGCTCTGTTCTTACTTCAACGTTCATCGTTCCTACTTCATCGTTTCCTTCGTGCCCTCTGTGTCCCTGTGGTGAACTGTCTTTCGGGCGCGTTTAGCTCAGCGCGGCGATGGCGTGTTCGAGTGCGTGGTAGAGAGTACGGGACGCGTCGGTGTGCGTGGCGAGTAGGATGGTCGAGGAGAGGACGAGGAAGAATCCGAGCGCGACGGCGCGGCGGACTCCGGCGCCGCCGCGCGGGTCTCGGTCGGGCGCGGGCGAAGAGGCGAAGGTGAGCAGGCGGTCGACGCGCTCGGCGACGTTCGCCTCGCCGTCAACCAGGAGCGCGACGCCCGGAGTCGACGCCAGACCGGATTCCGGCATCAGCCGCGCGATCTTGACGAGCGCGGAGGCGAGCGAGATCGCCTGCGCGCGTCCGCCGGCGCGGGCGGCGAACTCGTCCGCCGCGCTCTCGGCTGCGGCAGACCACGCGCGCTCCAACTGCCGCGACCAAGGCGCGAGCAGCAGCGCGTCGCGGCAGGCGCGCATCACCGTGCGCTTCAGATTGTCGCGCGCCGAGACGTGACCCAGCTCGTGCGAGACAGCCGCCGCGATCTCGTCGGCGCCGAGCGCGTCGAAGAGCCGGGACGCGACGAACATTTTCGGTCTGAAGACGCCGACCACCGCGACGAGCGGCAGCGGGTGCTCGACGCGGAACGCCGGGACCGAGACGCCGCGCAAAGGTAGCGGCTCGGCGTGGCGCATCAGCGCGCGCCCGACCTTTCGCGTCGCGGCGAGGGAAGCCGCCGCGCGCCAGGCGGCGAGGGCAAGCCCGGCGGCGGCGAGCGCGGCGAGCGCGGCGAGCTTGAAGCCGACCTCTTCTTCCGCGTCCGCCGGCTCGTGGATGAAGTAGGCCGGGGCGAGCAGCGTCGCGACCGAGACGAGCGCGAGCGTGGCGGGCGCGACGCGCAGCGCGAAGAGTAGATCGGCGCGCGCGCAGGGCGTGAGACGCCGCTCCGACGCCGCCCGCGTCGCGCGCCAGATCAGCGCGGCGACGAGCGAACCCGCGGCGTTCGCGGCGAGGAACGCGGCGAGGACGACCGTGATGCCGAGCAGGTAGTACATCCTCTCGTCAGCCCTTCCGCTTCAGGTCCTTGCGCTTCTCTTTAATGAGTTGATCGAGCTTGTCGAGCACCGCGCGATCGCGCTCGCCGACCCGCTCGACGATGTATGACAGGACGGGCTCGACGCCCTCGCCGTTCTGCCCCAGCAGGTCTTCGAGCAAGTCCTCCTTGATGCCGCGCTCGAAATCCTCGCGCGTGACGCGCGGCGCGTAGCGGAAGGCGCGCCCCTCCTTGCGCCGCACGAGCAGCCCCTTGCGGAAGAGGCGGTCGAGCGTCGTCATCAAAGTCGTGTAGGCGGTCGCTTCGCCAAACGCCTCCTGCACCTCGCGCACGCTCGCCTCGCGGCGGCGCCACAGGCACTCCATCACCTCGCGCTCCAGCGCGCCGAGCGCGGGCGCGACCACCTCGCTCGGTCGGCGGAAACCTCGCAGCAGAAACTTCGGCACCGTCATGGCGGAAACTTTTAAGCGACGCGGCGGCACGATGTCAACGCCAGCCGCGCCGGCGACGGCTCCCGCGACTTGCCAGCGGCGAGCGGTTGAGTTTATAAGGCGCATCAGAGATACAATCACGCGGGTCGAAATTTTCGCCCGAAGTGGAGCCGTGCAAAATGTTAATGACGCGAAAAGCGCCAACGCTCGTCCTCGCCGTACTCTTCCTGTTCGCGAGCCTCGCGCCCGCATCGGCGGCGACACAGGAGTCGAAGAAGAAGAAGTCCGCGCCGGAGTCGAAGAGCAAGAAGAAGAAGGCCGCGCCGCGCGGGGCGCCCGTGCTCTGGCACAGCCCCGGCGACATCGCCTCGCACGACACCTACGAAGGACTCGGCGCTTCGTTGAAGCCCGACTTGAGTAAGGTCACCGTCCTCAAGAAGGAGGAGGGCAGGTGGTCGCCGAAGCTGCGCGTGAAGGACGCCGCGGGGCGCGAGTGGGTGGCGAAGATGGGCAAGGAGGCGCAGCCGGAGACCGCCGCCGTGCGGCTGCTGTGGGCGGTCGGCTACATGACCGAGATCAACCACCTCGTGCCCTGCGTCAGGTTCGTGAACGCGCCGGAGATGCCCAAGGAGGCGGAGCGCTGCGAGGGCAATGGCTTCGCCAACATCCGCTTCGAGGCGCGCCCCAAGAATGTTAAGCGCGCCGGGATGTGGAGCTGGAAGAAGAACCCCTTCACGGGCACCCGCGAGGTCGGCGGCTTGAAGTCGCTGATGGTGCTCATCAACAACTGGGACACGAAGGACGAGAACAACGTCATCTTCCAGACGCAGCACAACGGTAAAGCCGAACTCCACTACGTCATCAGCGATCTCGGCGCGACCTTCGGCAAGACCGGGAGCGGTCCCCTCTGGCGGCTCAAGCGCAGCCGCAACGACCCCGAAGGCTACGACGAAGACAAGTTCGTCGACGGCGTGCGGAAAGACGGGCGCGTCGACTTCGACTTCACGGGCATGTCGAGCGGCGTCATCAAGGACGTGCGCGTCGAAGACGCCCGCTGGATCGGCAGCCTGCTCGCGCGGCTCAGCGACCGCCAGCTCGAAGACGTGTTCCGCGCCGCCAACTACTCGCCCGCGGAAGTCCGCGCGCTGACCGACACCGTCCGCCGCCGCATCGATCAGCTCGTCAC
>JAIVJC010000110.1 GCA_020200235.1 Acidobacteriota bacterium
CTACGACGAGAAGATCAGTAGTCCGCAACCTAATTGGGGCTTCGGCAGCTTAAACGAAGGCATGCGCGTCGGCGTCTTCTCTTACATCCATCAACGCATGGGGCGCGCGCAGGACGACAAAATGTTCGACGACCCGCGCTTCGTGCCCGTCTACGAAGAGGGTGAGAAACTCGCGCGCGTGCGCGTCCGGCGCGGCACGCGCTTCCGCGCGGGCGACGCGCTCGGGACGGTCAACAGTAGGTATCATGTCCACCTCAACTTCGGCGCGCCCGCCAACGAGATCAACCCGCTCACGCTGCCCCTCGTGAACTTCACAGACCGTGTCACGCCGACCATCGTGCGCGACGGGATCACGATCTTCGACGCGGTGGGGAACCCTCTGAAGGAGAGGCGCGGCGTTCGCCTCGTCGTCCGCGGCGCGGTGCGGGTGGTCGTCGACGCCTTCGATCAGGTCGACGGCAACGCCGCTCGCCGGCGCCTCGGGCTCTACCGGCTCGGCTTCCAGCTCCTGCGCGCCGACGGCACTCCCGCGCACGGCTTCGAGGAGCCGCGCGTGCGGCTAGAGTTCGACCGCATGCCCCCGGAGCGCGACGCCGTGAAGATCGCCTACGCGGACAGTAGCGGCATCACCGTTTACGGCAGCGAGGCGACGCATTTCTTCTACGAGCTGACGAACGTCGTGTGCCACGGGCGCGCGGGCGCGGGCGGGTGGGACTCTTCCGAGTTGCCCGCGGGCGATTACACCCTGCGAGTTTTCGCGGCGGACTACTCGGGCAACGTGGCGACTGCCAACCGCGATCTCGCGATCACGGTCGAACGCTGAGTGTCTCCGGTCGATTCGCCGTGTGAAAAAAATTTCAGCGGCGGGGGTGTTCCTGCATTATCCTTGCGGGGGTCAACAAGGCATTCACCACGGAAGTCTCATCAACATCACGGCACGGCGACCCGCCGCGCGCACCCTCGCGGCTCGAATATGAAACCACAAACGCGCTCTCGCCTCTCCCGGTGTTCGAAACTCGCCGTCGCCGCGGCGATCTCAGTCACGACCGCGTGCAGCTCGCGCGCGCCGGAGGCTGATCCCTCGCCCTCGCCGTCCGTCACGCCGCTGCCTGCCGCGGAGCTGCTGCGCCGCGCCGACGAGTCTTACGCCGCGCGCGAGAATCTGGACGCGGTGCGCGAAGGCTTGAAGACGCTGCGGCGCATCAGCGCAATCGATCACGAAGACTACGAGGCGGCGTGGCGCACCTCGCGGCTCAATTACACGCTCGGCGACAAGTCGGCTGACGCCGCGGAGCGCGAGCAGGCGCTGCTCGACGGCATCGCCGCGGGCGAGACGGCGACGAAGTCGCAGCCCGAACGTCCCGAAGGTCACTTCTGGCTCGGCGCAAACCTCGGCGCATACGCGAAGCTCAAGGGCGTGCTCTACGGCATCACCTCCGCCGAAAAGATGCGCAAGGAGATGGAGACCGTGCTCCGGCTCGACGAGGGTTTTCAAGGGGGCAGCGCCTTCCTCGCCTTGGGGCAGCTCGACCTGGAACTCCCGCAAATGCTCGGCGGCGATCCGGCGCGAGCCGCCGCGACTTTGGAGAGGGGCATGCGCTACGGCTCGAACAACGCGCTCATGCACCTGCGCCTCGCAGAGGCTTACCTCGCCCTCCGTCGCAAAGACGACGCGCGCCGCGAGCTGAATTACATCCTCAGCGCGAAGCCGAACCCCGATTACCTGCCCGAACACAAAGAGGCTGTGAAGCGCGCGCAGGAGCTGCTGCAAAAGTTCCTGAGTTGAATTGCGGAGACGGATGCGTCCCTGTCGGAACCGCCTGCGGTAGCGGGCGGGTGTTGCCGTTGTCCACACGCCCGCGCGTTGCACTTAGTGCCTTGTTGCTGCTCGCGCTCGCGGAGTTGTGCGGGATGTCGCTCTGGTTCAGCGCGTCGGCTGTGACGCCCGCGCTCGTCGCGGAGTGGCGACTTTCAGGCGCGGGGGCGAGCTGGCTCACGCTCGCCGTGCAGCTCGGCTTCGTCGCGGGCACGCTCGCGAGCGCATTGTTAAATCTTCCCGACGTGCTGCGCGCGCGACGACTGTTCGCCGTTTCGGCGTTCGCCGCCGCGCTCTCGAACGCCGCGTTCGCGCTCTCCGCCACGGGTCTGAAGTCAGCCGTCGCGCTGAGATTCATGACGGGTCTGTTCCTCGCAGGGGTCTACCCGCCGGGGATGAAGATCATGGCGACGTGGTTCCGGCGAGGGCGCGGCATGGCGCTCGGCGTGCTCGTCGGCGCGCTCACGCTCGGCAAGGCGTCGCCTTACCTCGTCAACGCCGTCGGCAGCCGCGACTGGCGCGTCAACCTGCTGTGCCTCTCCGCGCTCGCCGTCGTCGGCGGTCTCGTCGTGCTGCTCTTCGTCGCCGACGGACCCTTCGCGCTGCCGCCCGCCGCCTTCGACTTCGGGCAAGTCCGCCAAGTCTTCCGCAACCGCGGCGTGCGGCTCGCGAACTTCGGCTACTTCGGACACATGTGGGAGCTTTACGCGATGTGGACGTGGACGCCCGTGATGCTGCGCGCGAGCTTCGCGGCGCGCGGCGTTGAGCCGTCGCTCGCGGAGACGGGATCATTCCTCGTCATCGGCGCGGGGGCGGCGGGTTGCGTCGCCGCCGGTCTGCTCGCCGATCGCGTCGGGCGCACGCTCGTCACGTCTTGGGCGATGGCGTTGAGCGGCGCGTGCTGCGTCCTCGTCGGGCTGCTCTTCCAGTCGCACCCGGCGGTGCTGCTCGCGCTGATGGCGGTGTGGGGTGCGACGGTCGTCGCTGACTCGGCGCAGTTCTCGAGCTGCGTGACGGAGCTGGGCGACCCGCGATACCTCGGCACGGCTCTCACGATCCAGACGTGCGTCGGCTTCCTGCTCACGCTCGGCTCGATCCACCTCGTCCCCGTCCTCGTCTCTCACGTCGGCTGGCGCTACGCCTTCGCCGCGCTCGCGCCCGGTCCCGCCTTCGGCATCTACTCCATGCTCAAACTTCGTCGGCTGCCAGAGGCTCGGAAGATCGCGCACGGGAAGAAATAACCGTGAACCGTAAACTGGGATGGCTGACGGGTGACAGGCAAATCAACTTTCTTACTTGTCACCTATCACCAGTCACTGCGTATCACCAGCGGTGATACGCGGGGTGTCCGGGTTTGACGGCGACGAAGGTGCCGCGGCAGGTGGCGGTGACTTTATCCTTCGCGGTGAGGGTCGCTTCGACGACGGCGCGGTCGTCCGTGGATTCGACGACGCGGGCGGAGAGCGTGACGGGGGCGTCGGTGGGCGTCGGTCGCAGGAGCTTGATCGCGTAGTCGGCGGTGACGGTGCAGGGGGGCGCGTCGGCGCCGGCGCGCTTCATCAGGTGGTGTGCCGCAGTCCAGTTGGCGTGGCAGTCGAGGAGCGCGCCGATGATGCCGCCGTTGAGCATGCCGGGGTACGCCTCGTGATGTTTTTCGGGCTGCCACTCGCAGACCACCTCGTCGCCGCGCGGGATGCTGCGGATGCGTAAGCCTCGCTCGTTGGCGGGACCGCAGCCGAAGCAAGCCAGGTGCGGGGCGTAGCGCTCTTGCAGACTCTGCTCGCTCATCAAAACTCTCCGTCGGTCAAAAATAATAAAGCGCGATGCCGGGCGAGTATAGCTTGAGGCGCGGCGCGGGCGGAAAGTGGTAAGATGTGCGGCACTCAACAAAGCATCAGTCGAGCGGAAACGGAGTTATCGCATGAGCACTGTCCCCAACAAAGTGATCTACTCGATGATCGGAGTCTCGAAGTTCTACGACAAGCGGCCCGTCCTCAAAGACATCTACCTCTCTTACTTCTACGGCGCGAAGATCGGCGTCCTCGGTCTGAACGGCTCGGGCAAATCCAGCCTGCTCCGCATCATCGCGGGCGTCGATAAAGAGATCGTCGGCGAGACCGTCGCCTCGCCCGGCTACATCATCGGCTATCTCGAACAGGAGCCGCGGCTCGACGAGTCGAAGACCGTCCGCCAGATCGCGGAGCAGGGGATGCAGGAGTCGGTCGATCTCCTCAAAGAGTTCGACGAGATCAACGCCAGGTTCGGCGAGGAGATGTCGGACGACGAGATGTCGGCACTGCTCGAACGGCAGGGCGCGGTGCAGGAGAAGCTCGACGCGCTCGACGCGTGGGATTTAGACAGCCGCCTCGAGCTCGCGATGGACGCGCTGCGCTGCCCGCCGGGCGAGACCCCGATCAAGACCCTGTCGGGCGGCGAGCGCCGGAGGGTCGCGCTCGTGCGCCTGCTCTTGCAGAAGCCAGACATCCTGCTGCTCGATGAGCCGACGAACCATCTGGACGCCGAGTCGGTCGCGTGGCTCGAACAGCACTTGCGGCGTTACGAGGGCACGGTCATCGCCGTCACGCACGACCGCTACTTCCTCGATAACGTCGCCGGGTGGATCCTCGAACTCGACCGCGGTCAGGGCATCCCTTGGCAGGGCAACTACACCTCCTGGCTCGAACAGAAGCAGGAGCGCCTGCGCCGCGAGGAGAAGGCGGAGAGCGAGCGCACGCGCACGCTCGCCAGAGAGTTGGAGTGGGTCAGGATGTCGCCGAAGGGCAGGCACGCCAAATCGAAGGCGCGCATCAGCGCCTACGAGTCGCTGGCGAGTCAGGAGAAGCAGCGGCGCGCCGCAGACGAGCTGGAAATCTACATCCCGCCGGGGCCGCGCCTCGGCGACAACGTGATCATCGCCACGCACGTCTCGAAGGCATACGGCGACAGGCTGCTCATCGACGATCTCAGCTTCAGCTTACCGCCCGGCGGCATCGTCGGCGTCATCGGTCCGAACGGCGCGGGCAAGACCACTCTGTTCCGCATGATCACTGGGCAGGAACAGCCGGACGCGGGCACGTTCCGCGTCGGCGAGACCGCGCAGATCGCCTACGTCGATCAGAGCCGCGACCTGACCGCCGACAAGTCGATCTGGGAAGTCGTCTCCGACGGGCTCGACCTCGTGCAGCTCGGCACGCGGCAGGTCAACTCGCGCGCCTACGTCGCGCGCTTCAACTTCGCGGGCTCGGATCAGCAGAAGAAGGTCGGCGCGCTTTCGGGCGGCGAGCGCAACCGCGTCCACCTCGCGAAGATGTTGAAGGAGGGCGCGAACGTCCTGCTCCTGGACGAGCCGACGAACGATCTGGACGTGAACACGATGCGCGCGCTCGAAGAGGCTCTGGAGAATTTCGCTGGCTGCGCCGTCGTCATCAGTCACGACCGCTG
>JAIVJC010000150.1 GCA_020200235.1 Acidobacteriota bacterium
CCCCTGCTGGTGGGCGGCGCGCGCGAGCGCCTCGACGAAGAGCGCGGCGAGCGGCTTCATCTCGCCCGACGGGACGGCGATCTCTCTGGCGAGTTCCGCGTCCTCCCTGACGAGCGCGAAGCCGCGCTGTCGCGTCCCCTCGACCTCAGAGAGATACTCTTCGACGAGCGCCGGGGTCGAGAGCGTTTCCGGCAGCGTCCACTCGAACGGGTCGTCCCACAGCGACGCGGTGATGCCGCCGAAAGTCTGTTCGACGCCGGCCGCCGAGCGCAGCAGGTGCTCGCCGCACGAGGAGACGAGGAGCCCGCCCGACTCGCTCGGCTGCCAGTAGAGCTGATCCGGCGGCACGGCGCGCGCGAGCGCGACCGAGCGCTCGTGGAGTTTGACGAATTGCGCGTCGAGCGCCGAGATGAGGGGATTCATTGTCGAGTCGGAACCGCCTGCGGTAGCGGGCGGGTCTTGCAGTCCAATACAACCCGCCCGCTACCGCAGGCGGTTCCGACCTGCCGCAACTTCTCAAGAGGGCCGTTAACTAATCTCAGCGTCATTGAATCAACGAGCCGTTACTTGGTGCGCCGGTCAGACTCTTCGATGACGGTGCCGAAGCTGCGCCCGCCGAAGTTGACGCCGGAGAAGACGCGGCCCTTCGCGCCGACGCGCGCGCCGCGCCGGGGGGCGCTGCCGCGCCGGGAGATGACCCAGATTTCGCCCGTCCCGTCGTCGAGCTTGTACGCCCCGCCGAGCAGCGGCACGCCGTAGCTGTCCTCGACGGTCCCGCCGATGTTGACGGTCTTGTCGTAGTAGCGATCCGGGTTGTCGAGAATCTTGCCGATGTTCGTGCGTTCGCAGGCGGCGAAGAGCAGGACACTCGCTAAAGCGACCGCCGTGAAAACCAGTGTGCGACGTGAGCGCATTTTCTCTCTCCTCCTTGAAGAACCGACGTTGTTAGGGGAGAGTGAGACGAACGATGAAGTAGGTACGATGAATGATGAACTGAAGGCAATGCTTTTACTTCATCGTTCAACGTTCCTACTTCATCATTGCTCTTAGTTGCCGAACCAGCCGATAGGTTTGCCGGAAAGATCGACCCAGACGCTCTTGACCTGCGTG
Organism: Acidobacteriota bacterium; assembly: GCA_020200235.1. Classification (GTDB taxonomy): domain Bacteria; phylum Acidobacteriota; class Blastocatellia; order Pyrinomonadales; family Pyrinomonadaceae; genus JAIVGV01. The sequence goes on from JAIVJC010000150.1 coordinate 1,111, forward strand.
TAGAGGTCGAGGGCGTGGCGACCCATCTCGCGCCCGTAGCCCGACTGCTTGTAGCCTCCGAAGGGCGAGGCGGCGTTGAACATGTTGAAGGTGTTAATCCAGATGACGCCCGCGTGAACTTGCTTGGCGAAGCGATGCGCGCGCGTGATGTCGCGCGTCCAGATGCCGGCCGAGAGGCCGTAGATGGTGTCGTTCGCCTGCCGGACGAGATCGTCCTCGTCCTTGAAGGTGATGACGGAGGTGACGGGTCCGAAAATCTCCTCCTGCGCGACGCGCATCGAGTTCTTCACCTCGCTGAAGATCGTCGGCTGGAAGAAGAAGCCCTTCTGGAACTTCTCTTCGAGCTGCGGCGAGCACCCGCCGGCGAAGACGGTCGCGCCCTCTTCGGTCGCGATGTCGCAGTAGCCCTTGATGCGCGCGAGTTGTTCCTCGGAGACCTGCGGACCCATCTGCGTCGCCGCGTTCGTCGGATCGCCCACGACGATCTTCTCGGCGCGAGCCTTGAAGCGGTCGAGGAACTCGTCCTTCACGCGCTCGTCGAGGAAGATGCGCGAGCCCGCGCAGCAGACCTGCCCCTGGTTGAAGAAGATGCCCATCATCGCGCCGCTCACAGCCTGCTCGATGTCGGCGTCGGCGAAGACGATGTTCGGCGCCTTGCCGCCGAGCTCCAGCGAGACCTTCGTCAGGTTGTCGGCGGCCGCGTGCGCGATCATCTTGCCGACCTCGGTCGAGCCGGTGAAGGCGACCTTGTCGATGCCCTTGTGCGCGGCGAGCGCCGCGCCAGCCGTCTCGCCGAAGCCGGGGACGATGTTGACGACCCCTTCGGGGAAGCCGGCCTCCTGAATCAGCTTCGCGAGTTCGAGGATGGTGACGGGCGTCTGCTCGGCGGGCTTCAACACGACCGTGTTTCCGGCGGCGAGAGCGGGCGCGAGCTTCCAGGCAGCCATCAGCAGAGGGAAGTTCCACGGGATGATCTGACCGCAGACGCCGACGGGCTCGCGCAGCGTGTAGTTGAACATCTGACCGGGCACGGGGATCGTCTCGCCCTCGATCTTCGTCGCCCACCCGGCGAAGTACTCGAAGTTCTCCACGACCGAAGGGATGTCGATGTACTGCGACTCGCGGATCGGCTTGCCGTTGTCGGCGGTCTCCAGGGCGGCGAGCTCCTTCGTCTTCGACTCGACGAGCTGCGACAGTTTGTAGAGCATTCGCCCGCGGTCGCGCGCGGAGATTGTCGACCACTTGCCCTCGAAGGCGCGGCGCGCGGCTTGAACAGCCTTGTCGATGTCAGCCTTGTCGGCTTCGGCGACCTCGGCGAGCGTCTCGCCCGTCGCGGGGTTCGGCGTCGTGAATGTCTTGCCCGACTCGGCGTCCACGAACTTGCCGTCGATGAAGAGTTGATAGTGGCGAGGCGTCTCGGACGGTGCTTGCGCTGACGACATGAGAGTTACTCCTTAGACTTTTTTTCCGTAATTACGCGCGGGTATTGTCGGCTCTCGGTGTAAACACCGGGATGAATTTAGCACCAACGGGCGGCGAAGTCTAAATGGTAGCCTTCTCGTTTCCTCCGACCGCGCCCCCGCCCTGCGTGCGCGGCTTCTGCTTGCCCTCGTCCGCCGCGTAGTCGAGATCGCGGTCGCCCGTCACCTCATCCCAGTCGTAGCCGAGGTGGCGCGCGAACCTGTAGAGCGGCTCCTCCCACTCCTCGCGGTTGGCGCGGTACTCCTCCCAGCCCGCCTCGCGGTCGCGCTTCGTCGCGATGCCCGCCTCGCCCAACTGCCGCAGCGTCTGCACGAAGCGCGCCTCCCAGCGCCGCGACTCCTCGAACTTCGCCGCGCTACTCTTGCGCTTGTCGGCGTCGAGCGAGAGCGACCGGACGAACTCGCCGAGCACGTGGCGCGCGCTCGCCTCGAGCGTGCGCACCTCGGGGTGGCGGCACAGCTCTGGGTACGCCTCCTCGTCGATGCAGGAGCGGATGACGGCGCAGGTTTCGAGCCCGATGAAGAGGACGCGGGGCAGGCTCTTGTAGACCTCGACCGTGTGGAAGTAGTGGAGGATCGGGTGCTCGATGTGCGACTCGAGGAGCGCCTGCAAGTCGCGCGCGGCGGTGCGCAACACGCCCTCCAAGCCGACGAACTTGTCGATGACGAAGTGGTGCGCGACGAAGCCCGCGACGTTCGCGCCCTCGCCCGCCTGGTGGTAGAAGCTGAGCGCGACGGCGCGCTTCTGCCGGAGCGCGCTGTAAACCGTGAGCAGGTACGTCACCGTCATCGAGATCAGCGAGACGCCCGCGGCGGACTCGCTCACCGCGAGGATGCGCATCGCGCGCGTCTGCGGCGTGATGTCTCCGAACCCGGCTGTGGTCAGCGTCATGCCGCTGAAGTAGATCGCGTCCCAGAAGCTCGGCTCCCCGAAGTTCTCGCTGACGCGGAAGAGCGCCGGGATGCGCGGGTAGTAGATGAGCCCGAAGCCGAAGGTGAGGAAGACGAGGTAGACGACGATGAGCGACGGCAGCAGGAGGGGCCCGATCAGGTTGAGGATGCGGTGGCGGCGCGTGCGCGAGACGCGGCGCGCGATCGTGATGCCGACGCGCCACGCGCTGCGGTTCAGCGTGTCGCCAAGTGGCCCGACGCGCGGGCGATCGTCGAGGATCGTCAGGTAAACGTCCGCGCCGACGAGCAGCAGCAGCAGCACGCCCGAGATCGTGAACGCGAGCGTCATGCTCGTCAACGGCAGATGGTTTATGAAACCCATACCTCGAAGACAGACTAAAGCCGGAGCCGGAAGCGCGAAAGCGACCGGCGTCCGGCTCAATCCCGCCCGCGCGACAGCACTATTTGGGCTGCGCGATCAACTGCCGCAGGACGAACGGCAGGATGCCGCCGTGGCGGTAGTACTCGATCTCGATCGGCGTGTCGATGCGCAGCGTCACGGGCACCTCTTCCATCTCGCTCTTCGTGCGGTGGACGTGCAGCGTGATCTCCTGCCGCGGCTTGATCTCGGCGTTCTCCAAGTCGACGAGGCAGAAAGTCTCCGTGCCCTTGAGCCCGAGCGTCTGCGCGTTCGTCCCCTCCTTGAACTGGAGGGGCAGTACGCCCATGCCGACGAGGTTCGAGCGGTGGATGCGCTCGAAGCTCTGCGCGATGACGGCGCGCACGCCCAGGAGCCTCGTCCCCTTCGCCGCCCAGTCGCGCGAAGAGCCCGTGCCGTACTCCTGACCCGCGATGACGATGAGGGGGACGCCCGCCGACTGGTACTGCACAGAGGCGTCGTAGATACTCATCTTCTCGTTGACGGGTTGCAGGCAGGTGACGCCGCCCTCCGTGCCCGGCACCATCTGGTTCTTGATGCGGACGTTGGCGAACGTGCCGCGCACCATCACCTGGTGGTTGCCGCGCCGCGAGCCGTAGGAGTTGAAGTCCTCCACGTCGATGCCGCGCAGGCGCAGGTAAATCCCCGCGGGCGACGTGGGCTTGATCGCGCCCGCGGGGCTGATGTGATCGGTCGTCACGGAGTCGCCGAAGATGGCGAGCGGGCGCGCCTGTTTAACGTCCGCGAACCTGCCGGGCTCCATGCTGAAGCGCTCGAAGTAGGGCGGCTCCTGGATGTAGGTCGAGAGCTGATCCCACTCGTAGACCTCGCCCGCCACGCTCGAGATGTCGTTCCACAGGGGGTTCTGCCCGGCGAAGTCGCCGTAGAGCTGGCGGTAAGTTTCCGGATCGGTCGCCGCCCCCAACTGCGCGCCGATCTCTTCGAGCGTGGGCCACACGTCGCGCAGAAACACGTCGCCGTCCTTGCCCCGACCGATGGGCTCCTTCGTCAGGTCGATGGTGACGCGGCCGGCGAGCGCGAAGGCGACGACGAGCGGCGGCGACATCAGGAAGTTCGCGCGGATCGACTGGTGGACGCGAGCCTCGAAGTTGCGGTTGCCCGACAGCACGCTCGCCGTGACGAGATCGTGATCCTGTATCTCCGCCTCGATGCGCGGGTCGAGCGGGCCCGAGTTGCCGATGCAGGTCGTGCAGCCGTAGCCGACGAGGTTGAAGCCCAACTGGTTCAGGTACGGCTGTAGCCCCGTCTTCTCGAGATACTCTGTGACGACGCGCGAGCCGGGCGCGAGCGAGGCTTTGACGGCGGGGCGCGGCTTCAAGCCGCGCTCGACCGCCTTTTTCGCGAGCAGTCCGGCGGCGATCATCACGCTCGGGTTCGAGGTGTTCGTGCAGGACGTGATCGCGGCGATGAGCACGTCGCCGTGTCCGAGATCGATGTCGGCGCGCGGGAACTCGTCCGGGCGGATCTCCTCGATGCGAGAAGGCGTCGGGCGGTTGTTCATCATCTCGATCTCGGTGATCGTGCTCGTGTTGATCTGGCTCTGCGAGCCGAGCCCGCCGACCGTCTCCGCCGCCATCACCTCGGGCGCCGACTCCGTCTCCTGCGCGCCGCCGCCCTTGACCGAGGGAAGATCGGTGTCGTGGATGCTGTCGAGCCCGATGCCGACCTCGAAGCGCTGGTCGATCTCTTCCCTGCTCTTCGCGTAGCCGTTCTCGCCGACGGGCTTCTGCAACAGCTCGGTGAAAGACTCTTTCAGGTCCTGAAGCCTGATCCGATCCTGCGGGCGCTTGGGTCCGGCGACGCTCGGCTCGATGCTCGCGAGATCGAGATCGACCACCTTGCTGTAATCGCACTCGCCCGCGCGCGGGATGCCGAAGAGCCCCTGCGCCTGGAGGTACGCGCGGTAGGCGTTGACGTGCTCCTCGCTCCTGCCGGTGGCGAGCAGGTACTCGCAGCACTTCTCGTCCGCCGGGAAGAAGCCCATCGTCGCGCCGTACTCGGGAGCCATGTTCGCGATGGTCGCGCGATCCGTCAGGTGCAGACTCGCCGCGCCCTCGCCGTGGAACTCGACGAACTTGCCGACCACCCGCTCGTGCCGCAGCATCTCGGTGACGCGCAGGACGAGATCGGTCGCCGTCACGCCGTCGCGCACGCTGCCGACGAGGTTGACGCTGATCACGTCCGGCGTCAGGAAGTAGACGGGCTGACCGAGCATCGCCGCCTCCGCCTCGATGCCGCCGACGCCCCAGGCGACGATGCCGAGCCCGTTGATCATCGTCGTGTGCGAGTCGGTGCCGACGAGCGTGTCAGGGTAGTAGACGCCGTCGCGCTCCGTCACTCCGTGCGCGAGGTGTTCGAGGTTGACCTGGTGGACGATGCCGACGCCGGGCGGCACGACGTTGAAGCTCTGGAACGCCTGCATGCCCCACTTGAGGAACTGGTAGCGCGAGCGGTTGCGCTTGAACTCCATCTCCATGTTGCGCATCAGCGCGTCGTTGCTCGACCAGAAATCGACCTGCACGGAGTGGTCGATGACGAGATCGACCGGCACGAGCGGCTCGATGATCTTCGGCGCGCGCCCCATGCGCTGCACCGCCGAGCGCATCGCCGCGAGATCGACCAGCAGAGGCACGCCCGTGAAGTCCTGCAAGAGCACGCGCGCCACGTAGAACGGGACTTCCTCGGTGCGCTCCGCCGTGGGCTGCCAGTTCGCCACCCCGCGCACGTCCGACTCTTCGACGACCTTGCCGTCGAAGTTGCGCAAGACCGATTCGAGGACGATGCGGACGCTCACGGGGAGCCGGGAGACCGCGCCGACGCCCTCGCGTTCGAGCTGCGGCAGCGAGTAGAACTTGCCCGTGCGGCCGCGACCGGCGTCGAATTCCTGGAGCGTGTTGAAGAGGTTATGAGTCATCGGAAGTTTTATGATTGGCGCGCGCGAAGGGGGCGCGCTCTCAGCGTGCGGCGCGAGCCGTGGCACACGGCTTCGGCGTCCAATATGTTTTAGGTTTACGGGTGAACAAGTAAGTTTAAGTTTACGAGCCGGGTCGTGAATCGTCAAGGAAGTGGTCTGTCGGCGAGCCGCGCGGGAGTCGTGTGGCGTCGCTTCGCGCGATTTGTTATAGTTCGGGCAATCAGCAATCAGCCGTCAGCAAACAGCCCGAGCCGAGCGCGCAAGTTTTGTCGGCGACGTTGTTGCCCCGCTTCGATCATTCCGGCTCACTGCTGATTGCCGAACGCTGACTGCTTACCGAGGAGACGAGCGATGCCCAAGAAGAATCCGGAGGACTTCGAGTACCTCAGCAACGATCCCAACTTCGTGCCCGACCCGGAGATCGAGAAGTTCATGGAGGAGGAGATCGCGCGCGCGCCGAAAGACCCGGAGCTGCTGGCGCACCGCCTGCGCGAGAACACCGCCGCCTCGCCCGCCGACTCCGGCGGCGACCCGGACGCGACGTGGGAGGACGTGAACGACAGCGGCGAGGAGTCGGTCGCGGGCGACAACCAGACGCCGGATCAGTCGCTCGTCGAAGAGAACGCGCGCGCCATCGGCGTCTCCTTCGAGGACAACGAGGAGCTGGAGTTCATCGACAAGATCGACCGCCGCGACCGCGACCGCTTCGAACTCGATCCGCGCTCGAAGACCGAGGACGACTCGATCTAACACGCGGCTTGACGCCATCCTCAGCCGCGTGAGCGGCGCAAGAGCTTGGCCCACGGCGCGAGCCCTGGGTCGTCGGGTAAGGTAAAGGGCGAGAGCCCCTGAAAGGGGCGAAAGATTTCTGAGTGAGAATCTTTCGCCCCTTTCAGGGGCTCTCTTCGTCTTCCCGTCGTGAGTCCCACGGCTCGCGCCGTGGGCTAAACTCTACCGCCCACTTCGTGGGCTCTGTCGCGTCGCGACTGAAAACGTCGACTTTCCGCCTTCTACTCCCCGCTCTACTTGAAGTTGGCACGCGGCGCGAGCGTCACGCTCTTGACGAGGACTTTGTCGGCGGGTCGCTCCGTGCCTTCGAGGACGGGTGCGTTGCTGATGATGTCGGCGTTATTCATCCCCTCGATGACGCGACCGAAGACGGTGTAGCGGTTGCCCGGCTGCTCGAACGCGGGCTGGCGCTTGAGCGTGATGAAGAACTGGCAGTTGGCGGAGTTGATGTCGGCTCCCTTGCGCGCCGCCCCGACGATGCCGCGCTCGTAAGGGAGATCGCTGAACTCGGCGGGCACGTTCGGGCGCGGGGAATCGCCCGCGCCGTCGTTCGCCGGGTCGGCGTCCTTCGAGTTCGGGTCGCCGCCCTGGATGATGCCGAGGTTCGGGTCGATGCGGTGGATGGTCGTGCCGTTGTAGAAGCCCTCGCTGGCGAGCTGCTTGAAGCGCTCGACCATCTTCGGCGCGAGGTTCGGGTAGAGCTCGATGACGATGCGACCGTAATCCGTCTCGACGACCGCCGCCTGGCTGTCGGCTACGGGCTTCACGCCCTTCTTCACGTCCGCCTCGCCCGAGTCCTTCGCCGCGTCGTCGCCCCCCCACTTCCCGCAAGACGCCGCCGAGAGCGCGAGCACGACGCACAACAGCACCGGCAAAAAAATATTCTTCCCACGATTCATCGAGTCAGTTTCCCTCTCATCTTTTTTGAAAGCCGTATGACGCAGCAAAGTTTGTACGTGGAAACGCGCGCGATTTCAAGGGCGCGCGCCGCGCTCAGAAGAGTTTCCGGCTGTCGAGCAGGAGCGTGACGGGTCCGTCGTTGACCAGCTCGACCTCCATCATCTTGCGAAAACTCCCCGTCTCGACCGGCAGCCCCGCGCGGCGCGCCTCCGCCACGAAGAACTCGTACAGCCCTTGCGCCGCCTCGGGCGGGGCGGCTTCGATCCACGAGGGTCTGCGCCCGCGCCTCGCGTCGCCGTAGAGCGTGAACTGCGAGACGACGAGCAGCGCGCCGCCCCCTTCGACGACCGAGACGTTCATCCGCCCCTCCGCGTCGTCGAAGACGCGCAGGTTGGCGATCTTCTCGACGAGGTAGCGCGCGTCCGGCTCCGCGTCGTCGCGCGCCACGCCCAGCAGCACGACGAGCCCCGCGCCGATCTCCCCGACCGTCTCGCCCCCGACCCTCACGCTCGCGCGCGTCACGCGCTGCAACACGGCTCGCATCTTTAGAAGGGGAGTTTGACGAAGAGGAAGAATCCGTTGAGCATGAGCACGGACGCGACCGCCCCGGCGGCGACGGCGCCCGTGACGACCGCGCGCGAGTTGGCGAGGATGGCGACGGAGGCGAGGACGATGGCGATCTGGAAGAGCGCCTCGGCGAAGTCGAAGTTCGGGTCTTGCCGCTGCGCGCGCTCGCGCTGCGCCGCGAAGTCCTGCGCGCGCGCGGAGAGCTCCTTCTTGCCCTCGCCCTTGAGCGGGTTGTCGGGCTCGTTCTTGTCTGGCTCGCTCTCGTAGCGCGCGGCGGTCTCGCGGTACGTCTTGATCTTCTCTTCGATGCCCTGCCGCACCTCGGGCTTGAGCGAGTCGCCGTGCATCGCGAGCTCGCTCTCGAGCTCGTCGGCGGCGAGCCTGTAGCCCGTCTGCCGGATGTTCTTCGCCTGGTAGAAAGACCAGGTGTCGCTCGCCTGGATGTTGTTGTTGAACATGTCCTCGGCGACGTTACCGCCGCCCAAAGAAGTGATCGCCAGCAGCATCGCCATGAACGCGATCAGCAGCGCCACGCGCGAGCGGAAACGCTCGTTCGCCGCGCCCGCCTCCCCGACCTCCGCGATGTGATCCGCCGCGTCGCTCGCTTCCATCGTCTAGCTTTCCTTCCTGGTGTAGCCGACCCTTAACATGCCGGTCGCGCGACGCTCATTACTGCAACACGAAGTTGAATCTGATCGTGCCTGAAACCCTGACGGGCACGCCATCAAGCAACGTCGGTGTAAACTTCCATTTCTTCGCTGATTGGACGCTCGCTTCCTGGAGGGCGCGGGGACCGCACACAGGTTCGGCTTCGATCACTTTGCCCGTCTCGTCGACGACTACGCGCACAAGCACCGTCCCCTGCACGCGCCCCTGCCGCGCCAACGGCGGGTAACCGGGTTGGGGTCTGACAACTGCGCTCCGGCATTTTCGCCGCGATGTCGAGCAGGCGTCTGAAAGTCGCGTCCCTCCTGGCTGAGTCGCGCGTGACCAAGTAGACGTACCCGAGCCCCACGAGCGTGCGCGTCAACAGCCTGTGCCCCGCCGCGAGGGTCTTCTCCCGACTCGACAGGGCGCGCTCAAGTTGCTCCCTCGCCTTCCCGTAGTCGCCCCTTTTGAAGTAGATGCCCGCCACGTCCTCGCGCGTCTGGCTCGTCAGCGCGTCGTGCGCGGCGAGCCGCTTTTCGAAGATCGCGAGAGCGCGCTCGTAGGCTTCGAGGGCGCGGTCTGCCTTGCCGAGGGCGCTGAGGACGCCGCCTAAGTTGCTGAGCGCCGCGCCGAGCGGGGCGTCCTCCAGACCGGGCGCCTTCTCCCTGAGCGCCACGGCGCGTTCCGCGAGTGGCAGAGCCTCCGCGTATTTCTCTGCCTTGAAGAGCTCGACGACCTCGCGGCTCAGCCGCGCCGCTTCGGCGACTTCCGCGCCCGCCTGTCCGGCGACTCGCGGGTACGTCGCACCGTTAAGCAGCAGGATGATCAGTGCGGCGACGACGTACTTCATGGCTCCACACCTCCCAGCCGCCGCCTATTTTTTCGGCGGGCGGCTCGGTCTGACCTCGACGCGGCTCGGCAGGCTCCGCTCGTCGTGGCGCAGCAGATCGATGACGACGCGCGCGATGTCGGAGGGTTGCAACTGCCAGCCCTTCGACTCGTCGGGCGTGTCGCCGCCGAAGGCGGTGTTGACCGAGCCGGGCATCACGTAGCTGACCTTGATGCCGTCCTGGCGCACCTCCTGCATCAGCGCCTCGCTGAACCCGTTGAGGGCGAACTTCGAGGCGTTGTAGGCTGCCATCTCCGGGTGCGGGTTCGCGCCCGCGAGCGACGAGATGTTGATGACGTAGCCGCCGCCGCGCTCTTTCATCAGAGGGATCGCCTCGCGGCAGCAGTAGAAGACGCCGAACAGGTTCGTCTCGAGCACCGCGCGGAAGTCTTCGGGCGAGGTCTCATCGACGCGACCGAACTTGCCCACCCCCGCGTTGTTCACCAGCACGTCCACGCCGCCGAACTCCGCGACCGCGTGCGCGAACAAAGCGCGCACCGACTCGTAATCGCGCACGTCGCAGACCGCTCCCGTCACACGCGCGTCGCCCGCGTCGCCCAACTCGTCGACCGCCCGCTTGATCTCGTCAACGTCCCTCGCGCTGACGCAGACGTTCATGCCCTCGCGCACGAGCGCCTCCGCGATGGCGCGACCGATGCCCTTCGTGCTGCCCGTAACGACGGCGCTCTTACCATTGATCTCCATCGGTGATCGCTCAGCCCTTCAGTTTTTTCAGCAGCGTCTCGTTGACCAGCTTCGGGTTCGCCTTGCCCTGCGACGCCTTCATCACCTGACCGACGAAGAAGCCGAGCAGCGACTCTTTGCCCGCGCGATACTGTTCGAGCTGCTTCGGGTTCGCGGCGACGACCTCTGAGACGATCCTCTCGATCTCGCCCGCGTCCGAGACCTGCGCGAGCCCCTGCTCTTCGACGATCGCCGAGGCAGTCTTGCCCGTCCTGAACATTTCGACCAGCACGTCCTTCGCCTGCTTGCCGCTGATCTTGCCCCCGTCGACGAGGCGCACGAGCGCGCCCAGCTCCTCGGGCGCGACCGGCGACTCCTCAGCCCCGCGCCCCGCGGCTTCGAGTTCGCGCAGCACCTCAGACCTGATCCAGTTCGACGCCGCGCGCGCGTTTTCCGAAGCCTTCGCCGCGCGCTCGAAGTAGTCGGCGAGCGCGCGCCCCGAGGTGAGCTGCGAGGCGTCCGGGTAGGAGAGACCGTACTCGTCCATGAAGCGCGCGCGGCGGGCTTCGGGAAGCTCCGGCATCTCGGCGCGCACGCGCTCGGCGAAACCTTCGGGCAGGACGAGCGGCGGCAGGTCCGGCTCGGGGAAGTAGCGGTAGTCGTGCGCCTCCTCCTTCGAGCGCATGACGCGCGTCTCGCCGAGGTGATCGTCCCACAGCCGCGTCTCCTGCGAGACGCGCCCGCCCGACTCGATCAACTCGATCTGCCGCTCGATCTCGAACTCGATAGCCTTCTGCATGAAGCGCACCGAGTTCAGGTTCTTCAGCTCGACCTTCGTGCCGAAGCCCTCGCCCGTGCGGCGCACCGAGACGTTCGCCTCGCAGCGCAGGTTCCCCTTCTCCATGTCGGCTTCCGACGCCCCGACCCATTGCAGCGCGCGGCGGACGTGGTTGACGTAGTCGTAAGCCTCCCACGACGTGCGGAAGTCGGGCTCGGTGACGATCTCGGCGAGCGGCGTGCCCGCGCGGTTGAGGTCGACGTAGGAGAAGCGATCCGTCTCGGGCAGCCCCTCGTGGACGTTCTTCCCGGCGTCCTCCTCGAGGTGCAGCCGCAGGATGCGGACCTTCATCGGCTTCCACTCGCGCGCGTGCCCCGACTCGTCGCGCACAGAGGTCATCATCTCGAGCTCGCCGCGCTCCGAGAACGGTTGGTCGTACTGAGAGATCTGGTAGCCCTTCGGGAGATCGGGATAGAAATAGTTTTTGCGCGCGAAGACGGAGCGCCCGTTGAGTTCGAGCCCCAGCGCGAGCGCGGCGCGCGCGCCGAGTTCGACCGCGCGCCAGTTGAGCACGGGGAGCGCGCCCGGCAGCCCCAGGCAGACGGGGCAGGTGTTGGAGTTCGGCTCGTCGCCGAAGCGCGTCGAGCAGCCGCAGAAGATTTTCGACTCCGTGCTGAGCTGCGCGTGAATCTCCAGCCCGATGACTACTTCCCAGCCTTCTTTGATCATTAGTCCTTTGTCAGTCGTCAGTTGTCAGTCGCTGAATTCGTCCCGGTCGTTTGCCCTTCATTTGTTAATGACGGACAACTGACCACTGACTACTGACAGCTTTTGGGTTCGACAAAGTCGCGTTTGCGCCGAGTATAGCACCCGCTTCGAGCCTCGGCGAAACCGACCCGCCGGGGGTAAAATCGTGCGCCGCGCGCCGCGAAGTGTTATACAATCCACCCGGTTTCACTTCCATGTCCGTAGTTCTAGGGCGGCTGCGACTACCCCGCGCGTGCGGGAGTTTGCCGCGCACCTGATTCCAAACCTTTTCTCCCTAAGGAGGCTACTCGGTAACATGGCAAAAACAATTGCAACCGTCATCGGCGTCGCGTTCCTGCTCGTCGGGATCGTCGGCTTCGTCGCACCCGGCGTCGGCGGCTTCCATCTGAGCTTCGCGCACAACCTGATCCACATCGTCTCCGGCGCGCTCGCCCTCTATTTCGGTCTCGCCGGATCACTCGCGGCGGCGCGCACGTTCGACATCGTCTTCGGCGTAGTTTACGGTCTACTCGGCGTGTGCGGCTTCCTCCTGGGCAAACCGGGCACGCCCGGCATGCCCGGCATGGCGGCTGATGACCGCCTCTTCAAGGTGCTGCCGAGAACTCTCGAACTCGGGACGAGCGACCACCTGTTCCACATCGTCCTCGGCATCATCTTCGTCGCCGCCGGACTGATGACCAAAGCCATGGTCACGGACAACGACAGGGATCGCGCCTAGGCTTCTGCCGACCCGTCTGGTCGGCTCGCGGGAATTTTCAGGGTCACGTCGGCGAACGGGCGTCACACGCCCACAGCGTTCACCGCCGCGACCCTGTTTTTCTTTCGTCGCTTTGCCGCCCGTCGGCTCGGCGGGGTAAGATGCCGGTTCGTTCACCCGCGCGCGAGTCTTGCATGAGGTTCGCAAGACCCGCGCGCTAAATTTTTCTGCGGAGCGTTCTGAAGCGATGATCAAGACCGTGGAGTGGACCGACGAGGGCGTGCGCATGATCGATCAGCGCTTGATGCCGACCTAGGAGAAGTACCTGACGCTGCGCTCGTGCGAGGAGGTGGCGGACGCGATCAAGCAGATACTTCGACTACATGTGCGACGTGATGGCGGCGACGCGCCCGACCGCCGTCAACCTCTTCTGGGGCATCGAGCGGATGCGCGAGCGCTTCCGCCGCGCCTGCGCCGAGACCTCGGACGTCGAATCGATCAAGCTCAGCCTCGTCGAAGAGGCGAAGAAGATTCACGACGACGACATCGCCTCGAACCGCGCGCTGGGCCGCTTCGGCGGCGAGCTGATCCCCGACGGCTCGACCGTGCTCACGCACTGCAACGCGGGCGCGCTCGCCACCGCGGGCGACTACGGCACGGCGCTCGGCGTCATCCGCGGCGCGCGCGACGCCGGCAAGCGCATCGCCGTCATCGCCGACGAGACGCGCCCGTTCCTGCAGGGAGCGCGCCTCACCGCGTGGGAGCTGGCGAAGGACGAAATCCCCGTCACGGTCATCACCGACAACATGGCGGGGCACGTGATGAAGCAGGGGAAGGTTGACGCGGTGGTCGTCGGGGCGGATCGCATCGCGGCGAACGGCGACACGGCGAACAAGATCGGCACCTACATGGTCGCCGTGCTCGCCCGCCAGCACGACATCCCCTTCTACGTCGCCGCGCCCGTCTCGACCGTCGATCTCAACATCGCCGAGGGCTCGCAAATCCCCATCGAGGAGCGCGACGCACGCGAGGTCACGCACCTGCGCGAGCAGCAGCTCACGCCCACGGGAGTCCCCGCCCACAACCCCGCCTTCGACGTGACGCCGAACGAGATGATCGCCGCGATCATCACCGACAAGGGCGTGGCGCGTCAGCCCTACACAACCAGCCTCAAAAAACTCGTGACGGGTTGACCGTAACGGGTGACAGGGAAAAGTAATGAGTGATGAGTGATGAGTGATGAGTACGAATTGCTTTCACTCACTACTCATCACTCATCACTCATCACTCATCACTTTCTCGCCACCCGTCACGGCTGTTGAGCGAAGCGGCTCTGCTCCCACCAGTCGATCGTCTTCTGCAAACCCTCTTCCATCCCGACCCTCGGCTCGTAGCCGAGGAGGTCGCGCGCGCGCGTGATGTCGGCGAGGCTGTGGCGCACGTCGCCCGCGCGGGGCTCGCGGTAGTCGGTCCCCACGCCCGTCCGACCCGTGATCCCTTTCAGGATCGACAACAGCTCGTTGAGCGAGGTCTGCCGGCCGTTGGCGACGTTGATGACGTGCCCGACGGCGCGCGCGCTCTCCGCGGCGAGCAGGTTCGCCTCGACGGCGTTGGCGACGTAGGTGAAGTCGCGCGTCTGCTCGCCGTCGCCGTAGATGACGGGCGTCGTGCCGCCGGCGAGCGCGGCGATGAAGCGCGAGATGACGCCGGAGTATTGCGAAGAGGGGTCTTGCCGCGGACCGAAGATGTTGAAGTAGCGCAGCGCCACGGTTTCGAGCCCGTAGGCGCGGGAGAAGACCTGGCAGTAGTACTCGCCGACGAGTTTGGCGGCGGCGTAAGGGCTCAAGGGATCGGGCGGCATCGTCTCGACCTTCGGCAGCGTCGGCTGATCGCCGTAAGCCGAGGAGGACGCGGCGTAGACGAGGCGGCGCACGCCCGCGTCGCGCGCGGCGAGCAGCAGCGAGAACGTCCCCTCGACGCAGGCGTCGTGCGTTTCGCGCGGGTTCTCGACCGAGCGCGGCACCGAGGGGATCGCCGCCTCGTGGAAGACCAGCTCGACGCCTTCGAGCGCGCGCCTGAGCGCGTCGGCGTCGTTCAAGCTCCCGCGCACGAAATCGACGCCGCCCCCGACCTCCTCCAGGTTCTCCAAATGCCCGGTGGAGAGATCGTCGATGACGCGCACGCGCGCGCCGCGCGAGGCGAGCGCCGCCGCGATGTGCGAGCCGATGAACCCGGCTCCGCCGGTGACGAGTGCGATTCCTGAGAGAGCCATAAGGTGATGAGTGATGAGTGATGAGTGATGGGTGGATGAGTCAGGGTTGTTACTCATCACCCATCACTCATCACTCATCACTTTAGTTTATCTGCCCACGCCGACGTACTCGAAGCCGAGACGGCGCATGTCTTCGGGCTCGTAGATGTTGCGCAGGTCGGCGACCCTCGGCGTGCGCATCAGGCCCCGCACCCGCTCCATGTTGAGCGCGCGGAACTGGTTCCACTCGGTGACGAAGACGAGCAGGTCTGCGCCCTCGACCGCCTCGTACTCGTCCGCCGCGTACTCGATCTCGGGGAGCAGGGGGCGCGCCGCCTCCGCCGCCACCGGATCGTAAGCCCGCACGCGCGCCCCGCGCCCGACGAGGGCGCGCACGATGTCGATCGAAGGCGCGTCGCGCATGTCGTCCGTCTCCGGCTTGAAGGAGAGACCGAGCACGGCGATCGTCTTGCCCGCCGGCTCGGGCAAAAGCCCTTCGAGCTTCTCGACCATCCGCACGCGCTGGCGGCGGTTGACCTCGATGACCGCCTCGACGATGAGCGAGTCGGTCTCGAACTCGCGCGCCACGGAGACGAGGGCGCGCGTGTCTTTGGGGAAGCAGGAGCCGCCGTAGCCGGGTCCGGGGTGCAGGAACTTGCGCCCGATGCGGTTGTCCATGCCGATGGCGCGCGCCACGTCGTGCACGTCGCAGCCGATCCGGTCGCAGAGGTTCGCGATCTCGTTGATGAAGGAAATCTTGGTGGCGAGGAAGGCGTTGGCGGCGTACTTCGTCAGTTCCGCCGCCTCGACGGACGTGATGACGAAGGGCGTCTCGATCAGGAAGAGCGGGCGGTAGAGATCGCGCATGATGGCGACCGCCTCCTCGTCGCGGCTGCCGATGACGACGCGGTCGGGGCGCATGAAGTCGTCGATCGCCGCGCCCTCGCGCAGGAACTCCGGGTTCGAGACGATGCCGAATTTCGCGCCCGGTCTCTCTTCCGAGACGAGGCGGCGCAGGCGCTCGCCCGTGCCGACGGGGACGGTCGACTTCGTCACGAGCACCTTGTAGCCGTTCAGGTGCGAGGCGATCTGGCGGGCGGCTTCCTCGACGTGGCTCAGATCGGCTGAGCCGTCCTCGCGCGGCGGCGTGCCGACGGCGAGGAAGATGACGAGCGCCTGCTCGACGGCGGTCTTGAGGTCGGTCGTGAAGGAGAGTCGCCCGGCTTGTGAGTTCTTCGCGACGAGCTGATCGAGACCGGGCTCGTAGATGGGCAACTTCCCTTCGCGCAGGTCGCCGATCTTCCGCTCGTCAACGTCGACGCAGGTGACGTTGACGCCGAACTCGGCGAAACAAGCACCCGTGACTAACCCGACGTAGCCCGACCCGATGACTGCGATGTGCATTAACTGAGGGTGAGCCCTGCGCGACAGAGCCGGGCTCGTGTGGACAAAATTATGCGGGTCACGCGGCGGTTTAATTCCGCGTGACCCGCAAGTGGATGTTCCCGTCTACGTGCGCGGGCTGCCGCGCAAGAGCCGGAGGGACTTCGCCCTCATCCGCCGTGGGAATGCTTACCTCGACGGGCTGATGACGATCGGGTTGCCGCCGAAGTTGAACTCGTTGCTGTCCCTCGCGGCGATGATCGCCGCCGCGATCGCGCCGCCGATCCCGAGCAGCAGCAGGGCGAGGGCGCCGCCGCTGAGCGATCCGAAATGGGTGCTGCGCGTCAGGCGCGTGCAGCGCGTGCCGGGCTGGGCGGTGCCGGCGGTGTCCTGGCTGCCCGCGGCGATCTGCTTGACGGAGTTGCCGGCGCGCAGTTCGACGCGACCCGACTGGGTGGCGACCACAGTGTTACCGCACTCCACGTCGACGACGTAGACGTTCGGCACGGCGTTATCCGCGACCGCGTTCCCGTCCTTCGTCATGACGCTCGAAGTCACGCCCGAAGAGGTGGAGAAGCGAACCTTTCCAGAGTCGAGCGTGCCGGAGACGCCGTTGTCCGTGAAGCTGAGCTTCAGGCTGGAATTAGGCATCACTTCGACGCGACCGAGCTTGCCGAGGCTGACGACGGCGCTGGAATTCTGCGCGGTGGTGATGGTGCTGTCGGAAAAGACCGTCGCGCCGGAAATCGCACTGGCTCCGTTGACGGAGACCTCGCCGACCACTGACAGCTCGCCCGAGGGCTTCTGCTGCGCGGCAAGACCCACCATCGAGTAAGTGCAAACGATGGCAACCGCCAAGCAAGTCGTGACGACCGAGCGGCTCCAGTTTCTGCTGTTCATCATTCTCCTCCCGTAGACTGAAACAAAATTGTAGAGAGCGCGCCGCAAGTCTCCTTGGGACTCAGCAGGAGACGAGTTCAGTTTCCTCGCATAACCCGCCTCAAACTCTAGTTGCGCCCATGAAAGATTCCAATAAAGCAGGTCAGCGAGCCTCTGTGGGCTGCTACGACCTCGTGTTTTTACACGAATCGACGCCCCATGTCAACAGTCATTTGACTGATATCATAGCCTTTTTTGGCTTTACGGAGGGCGTGTCGGTACGAGATCGGACGCCCCGGCGCGGCTCTTGTCAAGCCCGCCGCTCGAAAAGGTAGGCGCTGTCGAAGAGCC
Source organism: Acidobacteriota bacterium (assembly GCA_020200235.1). Lineage (GTDB taxonomy): Bacteria > Acidobacteriota > Blastocatellia > Pyrinomonadales > Pyrinomonadaceae > JAIVGV01. The sequence continues at coordinate 18,441 of JAIVJC010000150.1, forward strand.
GCCCCTTGCCGCCGTCGGGGGCGGCGGCGAATTGCCTGCGGCGCACCTCGCCGCGGCTCGAGACCGACCCGCTCCAGATCGCAGCCCCGGCGAACTCGCCCTTCTTGTTAAGGGCGTAGAAGTTCACGTCGATCTCTTTGAGCCGCCCCAAGTCGTTGCCGTAGCGCGCCGCGATGAGCTTGAGGGCGTCGAGACACGCCTGTTCGGGCGACGCCCCGCGCTTCATGTACTCGACGACGGTGCGCGCGCCGTTGATGTAGATGACCTCCTCGCCGCGCCCCGTCGAGCCCGCCGCGCCGACCTCGTTGTCGACGTAGAGACCGCAGCCGATGAGCGGCGAGTCGCCGACTCTACCCGGTATTTTCCAGGCGAGCCCGCTCGTCGTCGTCACGCCGCTGATGTCGAAAGCGTTGTCGAGGGCGATGCAGTTGATCGTCCCCGTCGGGGGCTTGCGCGCCACCTCGTCAGCCCACGCGAGCAGATCGTCGCGCCGCTCGAAGTTGCCGCCCGCGTAACTTTCGGCGAGCAGGAAACTCGGCCGGCTGCGCTCGAGCGCGATCCGCCTCTGCCCGGCGGGCGAGGCGGGCGCGGGCGTGTAGGGGCTCGGGCCCCACTTGTCCGTCGGCGACATCGTCTCCCTCCAGCGCAGCCAGGCGATGCGCGACTCTTCCGTCAGAAGGTTCTCGTTCTCGAAGCCCATCGAGGTGGCGAAGTCGCGCGCCCCCTGCCCGACGATGAGGATGTGATCGGTGTGCTCCATCACCGCCTTCGCGACCTTCGAAGGGGTCTTGACGCCGCGCAGTGACGCGACCGCGCCCGCGCGGCGCGTGGGTCCGTGCATCACGCTCGCGTCCAGCTCCACGTCGCCGCGCTCGTTCGGCAACCCGGCGTAGCCGACCGAGTTGTCTTTCGGGTCGAGCTCGACGATGTTGACGCCCGCGACGACGGCGTCGAGCGTGTCGCCGCCCGCCTGCATCACCTCGACCGCCTTCGTCACGGCGGCGACGCCGTTCGCGCTCGAGACGGCGAGCGGCGGCTTCGAGGCGCGACCCTGCGAGGAGCCGCCGCGCGCGGGCTGCGACCCGGCGGCGAGGGCTTCGAGGTTCAGAGGCGTGACGACGGCGGCTGCCGTGACGCCCGCCGCGGCGCGACCGAGAAACTTCCGGCGGCTCTTATTCATCTTCATGGGCTCAAGACCTCATCCGCGCCGATGCGGTCGCGGAGGCTGGAAGCAGGACGTGACGGTTAATGTGCGCGCATCCTAGCAGATGGGAGGCGCGTGCTCAACAGCTTTTTTGATCGAGTGTCGCGCGCGGCTGTTCATGCTTGGCGCGCATCGTAAGTCGGCGCAGGCTGTGTCGGCTTGTGCGCTGGCGGAAAGATCAACCCGCGCCCCCGGCAGTCTCTTCAGCGGACTTCGTCGTCTGCTCCTCGTAAAACTCCCGCGCGCGCTCCGCGAGTTGCGCCCCGACGGTGACGCGGTACGGGTGCTTGGCGACGAAGGGCGGGACGCGGCTGACGCGGGCGCCGAGCGACTCGAACGCGGCGACCGCAGCCTCGTCGCTCAACTCCTCGACTCCCAAATCTTCCGCCGCGCGTCGCAATGCCCCGCGCAGGCGATCCAGCGGCAGCTCGCGCCCGGCGAGGGCGAGCCCGCGCGCCTGAAACTCGCCGAGCGCGTAGAGCGCGAGCCGTTCGGCGTCCGCCGCGCCTTCAACCTTCTTCCGGTCGAAAAGTTTTGTCTGCTCCATCGGGGCGATTGCTTAGCGGGATCGGGCTCGCGAGAGTTCGTCGGCGCGGGCGCCGCGCGCGACCGCAAGTGGCTCACGAACTAAGTATGTTCACGGAGGGCTGACGCGGCGCGGTCGCGTCGCCGCCTCGCCCTGCGCCTTCGTCCCCGCGGGCTGTGGGTTGCTCGCGCCCGCCCTCTGCGCTTCCGCTTTCTTGATCAGCTCCGCCTGCTCGTAGATGTCGAGCCGCGCGAAGAGGTAGAAAGGCTCGTTCGCGCGGACGGTGCCGAGGAAGCGGAACGTGTTGTTCAGCACTTCGCCGACGCGGAAGGTGGCGGGGCTGGGCGGCGTCTCGAAGAGCGTGCCCAGTTCGTCGCGCGCGACGGCGTATAACTCCGGCACGTAGTCGTTGTGCGACGTGCGCGCGATCTGGATCGCCATGCGCCGGAGCGCGTCGATGCGGTTCGAGTTGCGCCGGACGTAGGCGGCGCTCACCTCGCGGCGGCTCTCCCGCGCGTCCGTCACCTCCTGCTCGGCGTTCAAATAGCCGAGGTAGGCGCTGACGACCGGACCGAACTCACGCTCGCCACGGGCGCCCGCCCCCTGCGTCCTCGCCGGCGGCGCGAAGCACAGCGACAGCGCGCAGACTATTAACAGCCGCGCCGCTCGGTGATGAAGTTTAACGGTCTCTTCGCGCATGGCTCTACGCAGTTGAACGGGCGAGTTCGCCGGTCGCGTCCTGATGGGGGTGAAATCTTTTCGGGGGCGGCAGAAAGTGTACCACAGCCCGCGGCTCGACTCGGAAGCGCGATCGGCGCGTGACGAACGAGCCCCGCGTGTGACAAAAAGCCCCGCCCCGCAGGAGCCCCATCCGTGCGAACGCGCCGCCTCGGGCGCGGGCGCGAAATTGCGCCCCGCCTCGAAGCGGTGATACATTTTCGACGCGCCACCAAAAACTTTAACCCGACTCGCGACAGCCTCGGTTCACCCGATGACGGTCAACGACAACACAGGCGGCACGGGCGACGCCCCGAAGGCGGGCGAACGCGTCGCGCTCGGCGTGACGGGCGGCATCGCCGCTTACAAAGCCGCCGAGGTGCTGCGCGGCTTGCAGCGCGCGGGCTGCCGCGTGCGCGTCGCGATGACCGTGCACGCGACGAAACTGATCGCGCCGCTGACCTTCCGCGCCCTCTCCGGCGAGCACGTCGTCGTCGACGACTACGCGCCCGACAACCCAGACCCCATCGCGCACATCACCTTCGCGCAGACGGTCGATCTCTTCCTCGTCGCGCCCGCCACCGCAGACATCATCGCCAAGTTCGCGACCGGCGTCGCCGACGACTTCGTCTCGACCACTTACCTCGCCTGCGACGCGCCCGTCCTCGTCGCGCCCGCGATGAACACGACGATGTGGGAGCACCCGGCGACGCGGCGCAACATCGAGACGTTGCGCGCCGACGGCGTCCGCATCATCGAGCCGGACGCGGGCGAGATGGCTTGCGGCACCATCGGGCCCGGACGCCTCAGCGCGCCCGAACGCATCGTCGCCGCCGCCCTCGAAATTTTGCGCGGCGGGGCGGCCCGAGGTGTGCGCGATCTCGCGGGCGAGCGAATCCTGATCACGGCGGGCGCGACGCGCGAGGAGATCGATCCCGTCCGCTTCATCTCGAACCGTTCGTCGGGTCGGATGGGCTTCGCGCTCGCCGAGGCTGCGCGCGAGCGCGGCGCCGAGGTGACGATCGTCGCCGGCGTCACGAGTGCGCCAAAACCTCCGGGCGTCCGTGTCGTCGAAGCCGTCTCCGCCGAAGCGATGATGAGAGCCGCGGCGACCGAGTTTCAGAGCGCCACGGTCTTCATCGGCGCGGCTGCCGTCGCCGACTACCGCCCCGCCGGGCGCTCCGCCCAGAAGATTAAAAAGTCGGACGCCGCGCTCACGCTCGAACTCGTGCGCACGCCCGACATCCTCGCGACGGTCTCCGCGGCGCGCCAGCCCGGTCAGCTCGTCGTCGGCTTCGCCGCCGAGAGCGAGAACGTGATCGAGCACGCACGCCGCAAGCTGCACGACAAACATCTCGACGCCATCGTCGCCAACGACATCACGCGCGACGGCGCGGGCTTCGACGCCGAGACGAACGCCGTCACGATCATCACGGCGGATCGCGCGGAGCCGGTCGAGCTGCCGCTCATGTCCAAGCTCGAAGCCGCGCACAAAATTCTCGACGAGGTGGTTCGCCTGCGCGGCGGGCGCGCCGGGAAGTCCGCGCGCGCGAAGTGAATCGCGCGTCGCGCGTGAATTTTTATGACAGACGACGCAAGCCGTGCGGAGTTTTTATCGCTCGTCGAGGGGCTGGGCGATCAGCTCTCGTACCTGCGCGAGCTGGGCGTCGAGGGCATCGAGGCTGGCGACTTCGCGGCGACGCCGATCCGGGCGGCGGACGAAGAGAACGCGCCGGAGAGAAAGTCACCGGCAGCCGCGCCGCCCGCGTCGGACTCCCGCGCGCTTCGTCGCAACGCCGAGGCGGAGTCGAGACGGCCGCCGGTCGAATCGAGGGGTGCGCCGCCCACGCCGACGGCGCGCGTCGAACCGTCGCATCCGCCCGCGCGCCGCGAGCCCACGAACGTCTTGTACCAGACCGCCACGGAGCAGAAAGACATGGCGACACGAAAACCCGTACGCAAGCCCTCCGCGAACCCGCCCGCGCCGCGCGAGACGCTCTTCGGCGAGATCACCCCGCAGGACGAGCTCTCGCTGCCGCGCCCCGGCGAGACGCTCGAATCGATCCGCGAGGACATCGGCGACTGCATGCGCTGCCCGCTCTGCTGCGAGGCGCGCCACACCATCGTCCACAGCGAGGGCAACCCGAAGGCGCGCCTGATGTTCGTCGGCGAGGCGCCCGGCGCCGACGAGGACGCGTCGGGGCGACCCTTCGTCGGTCGCGCCGGTCAACTCCTGAACAAGATCATCGAAGCCATCGGCTTGAAGCGTGAAGACGTCTTCATCGGTAACGTCAACCGCTGCCGCCCGCTGAACAACCGCACGCCGACGACAGCCGAGGCGGCGACGTGCAAGCCATTCCTCTTGCGCGAGATCGCCATCGTGCGCCCCGAGGTGATCGTCGTCTTGGGCAACACGGCGATGAGAAATTTGCTCGACACGAAGGAAGGCATCACGAAGGCGCGCGGCAAGTTTCAGGACTACAAGGGCGTCAAGGTGATGCCGACCTTCCACCCGGCCTACCTGCTGCGCGACCCTTCGAAGAAGCGCGAGACGTGGGAGGACATGAAGCTCATCCGCGACTACCTCGCCAAGTCGAAGCCGGAGAGGTGAGCGAAACTTCTAGAACGTCATGGCAGAGCTTTCACTCTTCGGCGACGACCCGCCGCCCTCGGACGAGACGGTCGAGGAGATCAACGCCGAGCTGTTGCGGCGGGCGAAGCAGCTGCCGCAGTACCGCGAGCGCGTCTTCATCTTCGGCGAGGGGCGGGAGGGCGCGCGCGTCGCCGTCGTCGGCGAGTCGCCGGGTCCGCCCGACATCGACTCGGGCAAGCCCTTCATGGGACCCGCCGGGCAGATGCTCGAACGCATCCTCGCTTCGATCGGTCTGCGCCGCGCCGACTGCTACCTCACCAACGCCGTCAAGATGATCTCGACGGGCGACGAGATCACGCCCGAAGTGCTCTCGCTGTTTACGCCCTACCTGCACCGCGAGCTGGCGGCAGTCAACCCGCGCGTCGTCATCTCCTTCGGCAACACGCCGACGCGCGCGCTGCTCCGCACCAGGCAGCCCATCTCGAAACTCCGCGGCGAGTTCCACGCCTACCACTGCGCGCAACTGATGCCCACCTTCAACCCCGCCTACCTTTTACGCGACCCTTCCAAGAAACGCGAGGTCTGGGAGGACATGAAAAAAGTGCGTAGTTACCTCTCCTCGCTTTGAGCCGTGAGCGCCGGAGAGACATCCCGGCGGGTTAAATCGCCTTCGCGCGGCGCGCTTCGACAAAAATAATTTCTTTATTCTTGAAATGGAATACAATCTGCGCCCATTATGAGTGAACGGTCTTGAGCATCAAGTCAGCCTCTGGCGGAGCGCCATATGGCTTCACGTTGGGCGCGCTCCGCTGCCGCGGGGCTGGCATTACCACCACCCTACCTCAAGGAGAAAAGCGATGGCTTGCGGCTACACGAGAAGCGAAATCGAGAAGATAGTTGTAGGTGTTTACCGGGGCGTGCTGAACGACCCGACTCTAACGAAATCCAGCCGTTTCGGTATCGGCAACGAAATTCCCATCGATAAGTTCGCGAAACGCCTCTTCGTCTTCCCCATCAAGAATAGCGTGGACAGAATCCCCGACTGCATCGTTAAGAAGCTGACGCCGAGCAAGTGCGAGAAAGCTAAGATAATCAACGACGTGATAGACGCGCTCTGCGCCGAGTTTAAGATCACCTAGGCTGTCGGAATTCCGCTCATCAGTGTCGGCATCGTCATCCACGTAGGTCGATGCTCAAGTCCCGGCGCGCCGCCGCCTACTCGCCCCACCGCGGCATACTGTTCTGCCCAGGGGCTTCTGTTTTCCACTAAGGAGACAAAGAAAGTATGAAGCCGTCACTCTCGTCTTTCGCCATCTCGTCTCTGCTCCTCCTACTGATAGTGTCGCCCGCCGCCGCGCGACAGGAGGTCGCCGCCTTTGTCGCCACGAACTCGCCGGCGATGAAAGCCCGCGCCGCTACGCCCACGAAAGCGGAAGAGGTGCGCTCCCAGATCAGAACCCTGAAGCGGCGGCGCGACGCGCTGCGGATGTATCTCTCGACGATCTCGCCCGACTTGCCAGATGCCTCCGTCACGCGCCGCTCGATTTCAGAGTTGGAAGCCAAGATAGAGAGTCTGTCTTTGCCTCAAGACGGGGCGTCGTCCGGCGCGGCGGTCGGGTTCGCTGAGAACACACGGTCAGGAGACGCCAGCATCCCCGGCGCGCTCGCCCAGGGCACACCTGAATTCTTCCTCTCGCGCCCTGTGGATAGGAAGTCCGACGAGTCGGTGCAGCCGACGCTCGCGTGGACCGAAGATCGGAATGGCAAGGCGACGAAATACATCGTCGAGGTCGCCACCGATCCAACGCGGAAGCCCGACGGGACTTTCGTCAATCCCGTCTTCACGAAGGAAGTTGACCCCAAGGGTGTCGCCGGGCAGAGCATCACGCTCGGCGAGGACGAAAAGCTACAGCCCGGCGTCACCTACTTCTGGCACGTGCTCGCACGCTATGCGCCGGGGGGCGGAGGAGCCAACCTCCTCCAGCCCGCGAGAAGGGGGAGGGACAAGAACGATTTGAGCCCGGAGCCGCGGACGTTCCACACCGTCTTCAATATCTTCGCGCGGCTGGAGAACAAGGGCTTCACCCTCCAAAGGACGGTCGCCGGCGACGACGCGACCGAGGGCGCGCAGTTCTCTTTTCTCCGCAGCTTCAACAAGGGCACGGTCTATTCCACAACCTTTGCCTTGATCCACAATCATGACTTCCCCCTGCAATCGACTTGGGCGTTCTCGTCACAATTCTCGGTCGAGGGCGCGCTCACCAGCGACGAGTCCGAGTCCGAAGACGCGTGGCGTTTCCGCGGCGGCTTGATTATGGATCACGGTGGGAAGTCACTTGAGAGTCTCCGCGGCTTTTACCTCTCGCTGGCGGCGAAGATGGAGGCAGACCAGGATTTCGAGACCAAGAAGCTCGCCTTCGAGGGGCTGTTCGTCCCGACCATCGCGTCGCTGAACATGGGCGCGACGAGCAACTCGGACGCATCGAAGAGCGTCCAGTTCAGGTGGCGTCCGTACTTCGGGATTGACGCGGGACACACCTTCCGGCGCGGCGACTCGAGCGAGACGGAGAGCACGATCCTCCGCCTCGCGCCGCGCGTCCGCCCCGTGCTCTACCTGAACTTCCTGCGGAACGCCCTCGGCATCAAGAGCACGTACCTCTACGCCGACAACACCTTCTATTACCTGCCCCTGGAGAATACGAAGCGGAGACACAACTTCTTCGTCTCCGGCTTTAACTTCGACGTTTCGCCGAACTTTGGCTTCGGACTGACCTATAAGAACGGCGAGTCGGCACCCAAATTCAAGCGCGTCAACACCCTCGGCGGCGTGCTCACGGTGCGCTTCGGCAAGGAGGAGTAGCGCGGACGCGTCGGGGCGATCACGCAGGGATTGCACGCCGCGTGTGACGATCCGATTCGACGACAACAGTCGGGGCGGGGTCTGCTCGAAGAGCACCAGACCAGGCGGCTTTTAGAGGCGAGCCGCATTTAGTTTATCCCGAAAGCAGTCGCGCCTGCTTTCGCCCGCAGAGCTTCAACTTCTACGCGACACGGGTTAACCTTCTCGCCGTGCAAAGCTCCGCCTCCTCAGTGAATCAGGTCATTCGCGACGCCCACGAATCCCCGCCCGTGCTCTACGCCGAGGTCGCAGTCCCCTTGCGAGTGCAGGGGACGTTCACGTACCGGCTGCCCGAAGCCCTGCGCGAAGAGGCACGTGTCGGCTCGCGTCTGCTCGTCCCGTTCGGCCGGCAGTTGATCACGGGCTACGTCGTCGCGCTGCACGAGGAGCTTGACGCGGCGGTCGAAGTCGCCGACGCGGAGATCAAGGACGCCGAAGAGCTGCTCGACGCAGAGCCGCTCTTCACGCCGGATGTGTTGGAGATCACACGCTGGATCGCGGACTACTACGCCGCGCCGTGGGGCGAGGTCTTGAAAGCCGCGCTGCCCGCGGGTCTGAACGCGACGGTCGAGCGCGTGCTCTCGATCACGGCGGAGGGGCGCGACGAGCTGGCGCGTCTGCCCGCGCGCAGAGCCGCGGCGGCGAAGACGCAGGCTCTGCGCCTGCTCGCCGAAGGGTCGGAGCTGCCGCTGCGCCGGCTCGCGCAGGAGTTCGGTCAGGCGCGCGCACTCTCGCTCACGCGGCAGCTGGAGCGGGCGGGCTGGCTCACGGTCGTCCAGCGCCAGCGCAGCGCGCAGGCGCGAGCCAAGCGGCGCAAAGCCGTCAGGCTTTTACCCGTCGAGCGGCACGAGAACGGCGCGGCGCGCGCGCTGACGGAGGCGCAGAGCCGCGTCGTCGAAACCCTGATCGCGCGCGGCGGTGAGCTGCTCTTCTCCGAGCTGCTCGACGCGGCTCAGGCGGGCGCGTCCACCGTGCAGACGCTCGAACGACGCGGCGTCGTCGAGATCATCGTCCGCGACGTGCGGCGCGATCCGCTCGCGCGCGCCGTGCTGCCCCCGGATCAGAAGTTGACGCCCACCGGGGAGCAGCGCGCGGCGCTCGACGAGATCGAGGCTGGGATCGCCGAACGCGCCTACCGCGCTTTTCTGCTGCACGGCGTGACGGGGAGCGGCAAGACCGAGATTTACATCCGCGCCATGCGCGCCGCGCTCGAACAGGGTAGAGCCGCGATGATGCTCGTCCCCGAGATCGCGCTCACGCCCGTCTTCTCGCGGCGGCTCCGCGCCCACTTCGGCGACGAGGTCGCCATCTTCCATTCGTCCCTGACCACGGGCGAGCGGTTCGACGAGTGGAGCCGCATCAAGCGGGGCGAAGCGCGCGTCGTCATCGGCACCCGCTCGGCGGTCTTCGCGCCCGTCCGCGACCTCGGCGTGATCGTCGTCGACGAGGAGCACGAGTCTTCTTACAGGCAGCAGGAGTCGCCCTACTACCACGGGCGCGACACCGCCGTGATGCGCGCGCACCGCGAGCGCGCCGTCGTCGTCCTCGGCTCCGCCACGCCCTCGCTCGAATCGTTCCACAACGCGCGCGCCGGAAAATACCGCTACCTCCAGCTCTCGAAGCGCATCGCCGACCGCGCGATGGCGCGCGCCGAGATCGTGGACATGCGCGAGGTCTTCGCGCGCGAGGGCAAGCAGGTGGCGCTCTCGGAAGACTTGTTGCGCGCCATCGGCGAGACGCACGCGCGCGGCGAGCAGTCGATAGTTCTCTTGAACCGGCGCGGCTACTCGGCCTTCGTCCTCTGCCGCTCGTGCGGCGAGCGCATGCAGTGCCCGAACTGCGACGTGACGCTCACCTTCCACCAGCGCGAGCGCAGCCTCGTCTGCCACTACTGCGACTTCCGGCAGCGACCGCCGACGCAGTGCCCGGCGTGCAAGGGTCAATACATTTTTTACGTCGGGGAGGGCACGGAGCAGATCGAGGAGTTGATCCGGGGGAAGTTCCCTTCCATGCGGATCGCGCGGCTCGACCGCGACACGACCTCGCGGCGCCACACCTACGAGGAGGCGATCCTGCGCTTCGCCGCGGGCGAGCTGGACATGCTCGTCGGCACGCAGATGATCGCGAAGGGGCACGACTTCCCGAACGTCACGCTCGTCGGCGTCGTCTCCGTGGACGCGGGACTCGCGATGCCCGACTTCCGCGCGTCCGAGCGCACGTTCCAGCTCATCACGCAGGTCGCGGGTCGCGCGGGTAGAGGCGACCGCGCCGGGCGCGTCATCATCCAGACCTACCACCCGCAGCACTACGCCCTGCGCCACGCTTGCGCGCAGGACTACGACGGGTTCTACGACGAGGAGATCCGCTACCGCAAGAACCTGAGCTATCCGCCCTTCGTCTCGCTCGCCGCGCTGCTGGTGCGAGGGAGCGAGCTGGGGCGCACGCTCGCGACCGCCGAGACGTTGAAGGACGCGCTCGACGGGGCGAACGCGGATCGCTCCTGCCGCGTGCTCGGTCCCGCGCCCGCGCCGCTCGCGCGTCTGCGCGGCGAGCACCGCATCCAGATACTCCTGAAGTCGCGGAGCCGCCCGCGACTGCGTAACGTCCTCGACCTCGCGCTCGCCGACGCAGCCGCGCGCGGCTGCGATCTGCACGCCGTCAACGTCGAGATCGATCCCGTGAATTTGATGTGAACCGCACCCTACAAAAACCCTATGAGACTTTCAGAGCTTGCAAAACGGACGGGCGCGACGGTCGAGCCGGCAGATGCCGCCGACGTGGAGATCGAAGGTGCCGCCGGTCTCGACGAAGCCGGGGCGGGACACGTCACCTTCCTCTCGAACCCGCGCTACACGCCGCGCGTGCAGACGACGCGCGCCTCCGCGATCTACCTCGCCGAGGGCGTCGAAGCGGGCAGGGAGATCGCCGTCCTGCGTGCGCGCGATCCCTACCTCGCCTACACGCGCGCGCTGCGCGTGTTCCACCCCGAGCCCGAGGTCGAGCCCTTCGTGCACCCGTCGGCGGTGATCGACGAGACGGCGCGCGTTCACGAGTCGGCTCGCGTCGGCGCGTGCGTGGTCGTCGGCAGGGGCGCCGTCGTCGGCGCGGGCGTTCACCTGCACCCGAACGTGACGATCTACGACGGGGTCGAGGTCGGCGAGGACTCCGTCATCCACTCCGGCGTCGCGCTGCGCGAGGGCACGCGCGTCGGCGCGCGCGTGCGCATCCACAACAACGCCGTCATCGGCTCCGACGGGTTTGGCTACGCGAAGGACGAGGAGAGGCGCTGGCTGAAGATTCCGCAGGCGGGGCGGGTCGTCGTCGAAGACGACGTGGAGATCGGCGCGGGCACGACGATTGATTGCGCGTCGGTCGGCGAGACGCGCATCCGGCGCGGCGCGAAGATCGACAACCTCGTGCAGATCGGTCACTCGTGCACGGTCGGCGAGGACGCGCTCGTGTGCGCGCAGGTCGGCTTGGCGGGCAGCTCGCACGTCGGCAACCGCGTGATCCTCGCGGGACAGGCGGGCGTCGCCGGGCACCTGAGTGTCCTTCACTTCATCGTTCATCGTTCATACTTCATCGTTTGCTTTACGTGACAGCGCCGCCGTCGATGATGACGACCTCGCCGTTCATGAAGCTGTTGCGGTCGGAGACCATAAAGGCGGCGTACTCTGCCAGCTCCTCGGGTCGCCCCATGCGCCCCTTCGAGACCCAGAACTCGTGCATCTGTAAGAGGCGCTCGGGCAGCGTGTGCGCGAGGTCCGTGTCGAAGATTCCGGCGGCGATGGCGTTGACCGAGATGCCGAAGTTCGCCGCCTCGCGCGACAGGCACTTGGTGAAGCCGATCATCGCCGCCTTCGACGTGGCGTAGTGGACCGAGGTGGGGAGCGCGCGGATCGCGCCGACCGAGGTGATGTTGAGGATCGAGCCTTTGCGCTGGCGGATCATCTGCCGGTAGATGGGCTTCGTGACGGCGAAGAGGCTGCCGACGTTCGTCTCGATCACCTCGTCCCACGAGCGGTCGGTCGTCGTCGCGAAGTTGTCGCCGCGGTTGATCGCCGCGTTGTTGACGAGCACGTCCACGCCGCCCCACTCCTCGACGAGCTGGCGCGTCAGCTTCTTCATCCCGACGCGATCCGTGACGGAGACTTTGAACGGGTGCGCGCGACGCTGGTGCGCGCGCACTTTTCCGGCGACCTCCTCGGCGAGATCGTCGCGCGACTGGTAGCTGAACGCCACGTCCGCGCCCTCGCGTGCGAAGACCTCGCACATCGCCGCGCCCAAGCCCCGCGTCCCGCCGGAGATGAACGCGCGCTTACCTTCCAGCAGCAGACTCAAATCGGTCGCATCTCCAAAAAAGCCCGCTGCGTGCTTGGAGACGAGCGGGCGGGTTGTCTTGAATGGCTAGATTAAAACTTGAACCGCCCTCGCCCGTCAACTTCACGCTGCGTGGCGCGCGCGAGATTCAGGCGATCTGCTCGACCGCCGCGCCCTCTTCGTCCGGGAGCGCGTGCGCGGGGATGAGCGCGGCGATCTCTTCGACGATGCGGCGCGTCGACTGCGGGATGGCGAGCCCGACGGTGGCGGCTCGCATCTGCGCGTAGAGCTTCGCGTCGGTGGCGAGCCGCCGCACGGTCGGCACGATGTCCGAGGCGCGCTCTAAAAGCACGCCCGCGCCGCGGCGCGCGATGAGCGAGACGGTGCCCGCCTCCTGCGGCATCGGCGGCGTGATGGCGTCGGCGATGATCGGCACGCGGCACGCGAGCGCCTCGAAGGTCGTCAAGCCGCCGAGCTTCGAGATCATCACGTTCGCCGCCTGCATCAACTGCTCGACGTGCTCGGAGTAGCCGATCACTTTCACGGGGAACCGGGCGTGCGCCGCGATCTCCTCGGCTTCGGCGCGCAGCTCCTCGTTCTTGCCCGCGAGGAAGATGGCCTGCACGTCCAGCTCGCCGCGCACCAGCTCGCGGAAGATTTCGGGGATGTTGCCGCCGCCGACCCAGCCCGCGTTGACGAAGACCGTGAACTTGTCGGCGTCGAGGCCGAGCGCGCTGCGCGCCGCCTGCGCCGTCCGCTCGTCCGGCAGATCGAACTTCGGGTGGACGGGCATCCCAGACACCTTGATCCGGTCGGGCGCGATGCCGTAGTCGACCAGCTGCCGGCGCGCCTCGTCGCTCGCGACGAGGTAGAGCCGCACGTCGTCGCACGCCCAGCCGCGCCAGAACCCGTAACAGGGATCGGTCACGACTGTCACGAGCGGGATCGTGTCGGCGAGCCCGAGCTCCTTCAACACGCGCGCGAAGATGTGCTGGGTGAGCGGGTGGACGGAGACGACGACGTGCGGGCACCACTTCTCGAAGAGCTCGCGCACGTAGCCGACGCAGCGGCGGTGGAAGAACTCGCGCGTCTCGGGGCGCACGCGGTTCATCGCCCAGTAGATGTACTTCATCCAGTGCTGCCGGTTGCGCAGCACCCAGTTGTAGAACCTGACGAGTCTGTCCGTGACGGCGTGCGACTCCTCGACGGCGCGCACGACTTTGACGGCGTAGTTGTCGCTCTCCCAGAACTTCTGCACGCCCGCCACGATGGCCGCCGCCGCCGAGCGGTGCCCGCCGCCCGTGTCGGACGAGATGATCAGGATTTTCGGGACGCGCGCTTGGGGCATGGTTAATTTCCGGGAGATATTTTAGCCTGCCTCACAAAACCAGCCGCTTAGGCATTCACTGTCACGCCGTCAGCCATCGCTTCCTCGCGCTCCAACATCTTGCGTGCCTTCTTCATCTCACCGCCAACTAAAGAAGCTGGCGAAACTCTTCGACATCGACGCCCGCATCTCGCAGGATACTACGGAGTGTTCCGGGCGGCAGCGTCTTGCCGGAATGCACCGGGATGGTCACTCGTCTCTGATCCGAGTCGCGCCGCAAGTGGACGTGACTTCCCTTCTGTCTCCGCTTTTCAAATCCCGCACGCTCAAGCGCGCGGATAACTTCGCGACCCTCGACCCGCGGAAGTTTCTCACTCATGCCGCGTTCGGGATGGATAGTCTCGTGATGAAGAACGGTTCCGGCTCGTCCGGCACAGTCTCACCGTCTTCGCGCAGGCTCTCGATGTGAAGCGCCGTCGCCTCGGCGATGTTGGCGCGGGCTTCGTCCACGGTCGCGCCGAACGAGTGGCAGCCGGGCAAGGCGGGCACGAACGCATGAAACCCTTCCTCGTCCGGCTCGATCACAACAGTGAATTTGTAGTCAGTCATAAGTCAATTTAAGCCTTGACCGCCAGACCGTCAGCCTTCGCTTCCTCGCGCTCCAGAGTCTTGCGCGCTTTCTTCATCTCGCGCTCCAGACGCTTGATCTTGACGAGGTGCGTCGGGTTGAAAGGAAGCGACGGATAGTAGCTGTTCGACTCGTGCGTGCAGAAGCACCCGGCGGCCGCCTTCTGGCGGCGCGCCTGCATGGCGGGCGAGAGCCAGAGCTTCTGGAAGTCCCAGTCGAAGTCGCGGAGGTTCCCCACGGCGTCGAGGTTCTCGCACGAGGAGACCGTGCCCTCGTCGTAGATGACCGCCCCGGCCGTGCCCGCGTAGCAGGTCATCTGCGCCTTCTGCTCTTCCTGCGTCTTGGCGATCAGCCCGTGCATGTAGATGTCTATTGCCGCTTTGAAGTAGCCGGCGTCGCCGCCGTAGTTGTTCTTAATCGCCGCGTGGCGCGAGTCGTCGTCGATCATGGCGGCGAGTCGCGCGTAGCGCGAGTGGTCGATGTCCAGCTCGACCGGATCGGCTGAAGGCGGGCGGATGTAGTTGAAGTTGACCTTGTCGGGCTTCAAGTCGTACTTCAGAAAGTCGTACCACTCGAAGATCGTGTCCTGGTTCGTGTTCATGAAGCAGGTGCAGGTCTGGATGTCGAGGCGCGGGTACTCGCGCTTGATCTGCTGGAGCTGGCGCGCCGTGTCAATCGCGATGTCCCACGAGCCGGGCTTCTGCCTGATCTTCTCGTGCTGATCCTTCAAGCCGTCGATGCCGAGCGCGACCGCGACGTTTAAGTTCGGGCACTCCTGGAGTATGCGCGTCACGTCCGGGATGATGCGCTTCTGAATCTGCCCGTTCGACATCAGGTAGACGGATTCGAGCTTGTTGTTCTCGTAGAAGGCGCGGACGATCTCGGGCAAATCCTTGCGCGTGAACGGCTCGCCGCCCGCGAGGATGAGGACGCCGAGGTTTCCGCCCATCGTCTCCGAGATGCGCTGAACCTCATGCGTCTTCATCTGCAACTTCTTGCGCGGGCGGTCGTCCAGCTCCTCCGTGAAGAAGCAGTGCGTGCAGCGCATGTCGCAGACCGAGGTGACGAGGATGTTCAAGAGCACCGGCGCGAACGGCTGCTTAGTCGCCAGCTTCCAGTAGCGTTTCAGTAGCTCTTTCGTCGTGAAATCCATGATTGCCTTTCGAACAAGAAGCGCGGCGCGACCACTAAACTCTCCGCCGCTCGCGTCGCGAACCGCGACGACTCAAACTTTAACAGATGCGCGCTTTCGCCGCACGTTTCAGCGCGCCGCCGGGCGACTCCCCCGCCCCGCGGCGCGCTCATCCTTTGATGCTAGTTCCCGTTCTCGCGGTCGCCGCGAACTCGGATGCCGAGCGCGCGCATGCGCCGGTAGAGGTGGCTGCGGTCGATGCCCATCAGCTCCGAGGCGCGCGTGACGTTGCCTTCGGCTTCCGCCAGCTTCTGCCGGATGAACTCGCGCTGGTGCGCCTCGCTCGCCTCCTTGAACGACGAGAATTTCGTCGGCACGGGGGCGGGCTCCTCGCCGCCGAGCGTCGGCAGATCGACATCCGAAACCTTCTGCTTCGCGTGCATGATCACCACGCGCTCGATGGTGTTCCTCAGCTCCCGCACGTTCCCCGCCCAGGTGTAGTTTTGCAGCGCCTCCAGAGCCTCCAGCTCGAACCTCTTGCGCGACTTCCCGTAGGCGCGCGAGAACTTTTCGTTGAAGTGCTCGACTAAGAGCGGCACGTCTTCCAGCCGGTCGCGCAAGGGTGGGACTTCGAACGGGATGACGTTCAGGCGGTAGAAGAGATCGGGTCGGAAGCTGCCGCGCTCGATCTCCACATCGAGACGCTTGTTCGTCGCGGCGATAACGCGCACGTCAACTTTGACCTGCTCGTTCGAGCCGACGGGCGAGAACCTCTGCTCTTCGAGCACGCGCAAGACCTTCGCCTGCACGCGCTGGCTCATGTCGCCGACCTCGTCGAGGAAGAGCGTCGCGCCGTCAGCCAGCTCGAACTTGCCGCGCTTCGCCGAGGTCGCGCCCGTGAACGCGCCGCGGACGTGACCCAGCAGCTCCGACTCGATCAGCTCCTCGGGGATCGCCGCGCAGTTCACCTCGACGAACGGCGCGCCCGCCCTGCGCGACTGCGCGTGGATCGCTCGCGCGACCAGCTCCTTGCCCGTCCCCGACTCGCCGTAGATCAGGACGCGCCCGTCGGTCGGCGCGACCGCGGCGATCTGCTTGCGCAGCGCGCGCATCGCCACCGACTCGCCGATCATCTGGTACTCCTCGCCC
>JAIVJC010000132.1 GCA_020200235.1 Acidobacteriota bacterium
GCGGTTATCTCTCGCGGTGTGGGCGGCTTGCATTTTCAACGCGCGCGTAGCCAGAATGTGCGTCACGATGAAGAACAAGATTTACAGGTCTGCCCTCTCGGCGATCCTCTTCGCGCTCGTCGCCTCCGCCGCGCGCGCGCAGGAGCCCGCGGAGACGCGCGACAAGGAGTTGCCGAACTTTCACGAGGTCAGCGCGAGCCTCTTCCGCGGCGGTCAGCCGGGGCCCGGAGGCTTGCGCAAGCTCGCCGCGCGCGGCGTCAAGACGGTCATCAACCTGCGCGGCGACGACAAGCTCATGATCGACGAAGAGCGCGAGGTGAAGTCGCTGGGGATGCGTTACTTCAACCTCCCGCTGAGCCTCGGCGGGCGACCGACGCGCGGGCAGATCGCGCGCGCCCTCGCGCTCATCGACGCGCCGGAGAACCAGCCCGTCTTCGTCCACTGCCGCAAGGGCGCGGATCGCACGGGCGTCGTCGTCGCCGCCTACCGCATCACGCACGACCACTGGACGGGCGAAGAGGCGCAGCGCGAAGCCGACAAGTACGGCATGGGCTGGTGGCAGCGCGGCAAGAAGGATTTCATCAGAGACTACTTCAGGGACGGGGGCGGGGCGGCGGCGCGCGAGGGCGTTGGGGCGGACGCGCATCGGAACTCGAACGCGAACCGTAAAGCGGAACGCGGCGCGGCGAAGCCCGCAGCGAACCGCAACGCGGGCGCGCGACGCGGCAAGCCCGCGTCGAAGAATTGAAAGCACGACCGGGAACCGCCCGCACACGACGGAGGCTCAACAGACGAATGCGAACCCTCAAACTCTCCACCGCGCTCTCAATCATTTCACTGATCGCGCTCGCCGCGGGCTGCGCGGGCGGCGGCGCGCAAGGCGGCGCGAACGCCAACGCCGCGGCGTCGTCGTCTCAGGGCGCGACCGACGGTCAGCCGGCGGCGCCGGGTCAGACGGCGTCGCCCGCCGCGTCGGCGAGTCCCGCAGCCGGGGCGGGTCAAGCGGCGGGCGGCGGCGCGAAGGCGGAGGCGTGCGCGCTGCTCACGTCGGACGACGTGAAGGCTGTGCAGGGCGAGCCCGTCAAAGAGTCGAAGGCGAGCCGGCGCGGCGACGGGCCCCTCGCGGTCTCGCAGTGCTTCTTCTCGACGGCGACCTTCAACAAGTCCGTGAGCCTCGAGGTGACGCGCGGCGGCGCCGGGCAGAGCGCGCGCAAGTTCTGGGAGTCGCGCTTCGAGCGCGCGCGCGAGGAGGGCGGCAAGGGCGAGCGCGAGCGGGAGCGCGAAAGAGAGCGCGAGCGGGAGCGCGAGAAGAAGGGCGAGAAGAAGGGCGAGGCGCGGGGCGAGGAGGAAGAGGAGAGCCTGCCGACGCCCGTCAAGGGCTTGGGCGACGAGGCGTTCTGGGCTTCGAGCCACGTCAACGGCATCCTCTACGTGCTCAAGGGCGACGCCTTCATCCGCGTCAGCATCGGCGGCGCGGACGACAGCGCCACGCGCCTCAAGAAGTCGAAGGCGCTCGCGCAGAAGGCGCTCGCGCGGCTCTGAGTTTCCCATCACTACTTCTCGGGCGTCTAACATAAAGACATAAAGAAATGACTCACCGCCGCAGGCGCGAACCAAACGATGAAGTAGGAACGACGAACGATGAAGTAAGATCAAGATGCCTTCACTTCATCGTTCATCGTTCCTACTTCATCGTTTAACTCTCTCTGGGGTGAGTTTTACTTATCCCCCGCGCGCGGCATAAAATCCCCGCCGCAGCCTCTCGCGCGAAAATCACGATGGCGAAAAAACAGACCAGTAAGAAGACTGCCGCGCGCCGCGCGCCCCTCCCGTTCATCATCATCGGCGTCGTGCTCCTGGCGGCGATCGGCACGGGCGCGTGGTACTTGAGCCGCTCGACGCGCGACGCGCCGGGCTCGACGTCGAGCGCTTCCGCCGCGACCTCGGCAGCCCCGAGACGGACGCGCGGGTCGTCGCCGACCGCGAGCGAGCGAAGTCCGTCGGGGTCGAGAGCACGCCGACCTTCTACGTCAACGGGCGCAAGATTTCCGCCGCGCAGGCGACGGGCAAGGGCTTGCGCGAAGAGATCGACCGCGCGCTCGGCAAGTAGCCGACGCGGTTTTCGGTTTCCGATTTTCAGTTGTCAGTTTCCGGTCAGCACTATTCAGGTTTCGGAGACAGTCTCCCCAAGCTGAAAACTGGAGACCGCAAACTGAAAACTGTCCCGCCTTCGCCTTTTCGCCCTCTGCGGTTAAAATTCACCCACCGAAAAATCCGAGTGCGGGAGTCGCCCGCTTGAAACCCGCGGCGCCACCGCACCGTTAAACCACGAGCCATTCGAGAGGCAATCTCCACCCTTTTCAGACCGGAGGTCTTTATGAAGATTCTGGCACAACGTCTCGCCGCCGCCGCTCTCGCCGCCGCGGTCGGGCTCACTGCTTCGCCGCTGGCGCGCGCGCAGAAGGAGAAGAAGGCGGGAGCCGCTCCGTCGCCGGCGACGGCGGGCGGCGTCAACATCCCCGTCACCTACTACAAGCTCCCGAACGGCTTGCGCGTCGTGCTCTCGCCCGATCACTCTTCGCCGACCGTGACCGTCGGCGTCTACTACAAGATCGGCTTCCGCGTCGAGCCGCGGGATCGCACCGGCTTCGCCCACCTCTTCGAGCACATGATGTTCCAGGGCTCGCAGAACCTCGGCAAGATGGAGTTCATCCAGCTCATCCAGAAGAACGGCGGCATCCTCAACGGCTCGACCCGGTTCGATTTCACCAACTACTTCGAGGTGGTGCCCGCCCACAAACTCGAGACCGCGCTCTGGGCTGAAGCCGATCGCATGAAGGGTCTCGACATCACCGAGGCGAACCTGAAGAACCAGCAGGGCGTGGTCGGCAACGAGGTAAAGGTCAACGTCATCAACGCGCCCTACGGCGGCTTCCCGTGGCTCGACATGCCGCAGCTCGCCAACGAGAACTACTACAACGCGCACAACTTCTACGGCGACCTGAAGGACATCGAGTCGGCGACGCTGCCCGAAGTGATCCAGTTCTTCAAGACCTACTACGCGCCGAACAACGCCGCGCTCGCCGTCGTCGGCGACTTCGAGGAGGCGGAGGCGCGCGCGTGGATCGAAAAATATTTCGCGGGCATCCCGGCGTCGCAGCTGCCGCCCGAGCCCGACCTCTCCGAGCCGCGGCAGGAGAAGGAGAAGCGCAAGACGAAGACCGATGCGCTCGCCAAGCGCCCCGCGCTCGCCTTCGCCTACCACATGCCGGATCGCAACACGCCCGAGTACTACGCGATGATCCTGCTCGACCAGATACTGCTCCAGGGCGACGACGCGCTCCTCAGGCAGGAGCTGGTCAAGCGCCGCGCCTACACCGACAGCGTCAACGGCGGCACGAACCTGCTCGGCAACCCGTTCAACTACCAGGGACCGATGGAGTGGATGGTCTACCTCTTCCACGATCAGAAGACCTCGCCGGATCAGATCATGGAGGCGGTCGACGCGGTGATGGCGCAGGTGCGCGAGAAGCCCCTGGAGCAGAAGGTGATCGACCGCGCCATCGTCAAGGGTCGCTCCGCGTTCTACGACATCCTCGGTCAGCTCAACGGCTTCGGTCGCGCCGACCTGCTCGCCTCCTTCGCGCTCTTCGACGACGATCCGTCGCGCATCAACCGGCTCGAGTCGGAGTTCCGCAAGGTGACGCCGCAGATCGTCATGGGGGCGGCGCAGAAGTACCTGAGGACGACGAACCGCAGCGTCCTCATCATCGAACCGAAGTCCGGCCAGTGAAGCCGCCCGTATCGAGAAGGAGAACCGGAAGTCATGAATAGCAGAAAATTCTTCGCACTCTTCGGCGCGCTCACGCTGGTAGCCGCCTCGCTCGTCGCCCCCATGACCGGGGTAGTGGCGCAGAAGCAGTCGCCGCCCGCCGGCGGCGCGCCGAAGCCCTTCACGCTGCCGCGCAAGGAGGAGTTCAAGCTCAAGAACGGGATGACG
Organism: Acidobacteriota bacterium; assembly: GCA_020200235.1. Classification (GTDB taxonomy): domain Bacteria; phylum Acidobacteriota; class Blastocatellia; order Pyrinomonadales; family Pyrinomonadaceae; genus JAIVGV01. The sequence goes on from JAIVJC010000132.1 coordinate 4,001, forward strand.
GTGACGCTCGTCCCCTACGGCTCGATCCCGAAGGCTTACGTCTCGGCGGTCGTGCGCTCCGGCAACATGAACGAGCCCGCCGACAAAGTCTGGCTCGCCGATCTCACGGGCGACCTGATGGGCGAGGGCACGACGACGCGCAGCTCGGCGGACGTGGACGCCGAAGCCTCGCGCATGGGCGGCAGCCTCGGCATCGGCACGGGGCTCGACACCTCGAACGTCGGCATCGACGTGCTCGGCGAGTACGCGCCCGACGCCGTGCGCCTCGTCGCCGACGTTTTGACGCACCCGCTCCTGCCCGAGTCGGAGCTCGCGCGGCTGAAGACGGATCGCCTGCGCAACCTCTCGATCCAGAAGTCGCAGCCCGGCTCGCTCGCGCTCGAACGGTTCCGCAAAGTCCTCTACGGCGAGCACCCCTACGGCCGCATCTTCCCGACCGAGCAGATGATCAACTCCGTCAACGCCGCGGACGTGCGCAAGTTCTACGCCGACAACTTCGGCGCGCAGCGCACGCACCTCTACGTCGCCGGTCAGTTCAACGCCGCGCAGGTGCGCAAGGCGATCACGCAAGCCTTCGGCAAGTGGGCGAAGGGCGCGCCCGCGATCGAGAACGTCCCGCGCCCCACGTCCGAGCGCAAGATCTACCTCATCGACCGGCCCGGCGCGCCGCAGTCGACCATCTACCTCGGCCTGCCCGTCGTCGATCCGTCGCACAAGGACTACGTCCCGCTCGCCGTGACGAACTCGATCCTCGGCGGCTCGTTCGGCTCGCGCATCACCTCGAACATCCGCGAGCAGAAGGGCTACACCTACTCGCCCAACAGCTCGATCTCCTCGCGCTACCGCGACGCCTACTGGGTCGAGGTCGCCGACGTGACGACCGCCGTCACGGGACCATCGCTCAAAGAAATCTTCTACGAGATCGACCGCCTGCATAAGGAGCCGCCGCCGGAGGCGGAGCTGCAGGGCATCAAGAACTACATGGCGGGCATCTTCACCATCCAGAACTCCTCGCGGCAGGGCATCATCGGTCAGCTCGCGTTCCTCGACCTGCACCGGCTGCCCGACACCTACCTGACGAACTACGTGCAGAACATCCTGAACGTCGCGCCCGGCGACGTGCAGCGCATCATGCAGACCTACGTGCGGCCCGAGCGGATGACCATCGTCGTCGTCGGCGACCGCGAGAAGATCGCCAAGCAGATCGAGGAGTACGGCACGGTCGTGCTCTGAATTCTCCGCCCGGCGCCGCGCGCACCCGAGCCGTCAAGGGGCGCGCCGCGTGAGGAAAAATTCTTGACGGCGGGGGCGGTCGGCGTGTAAACGCGCCGCGCGCACCATCAACAAAAGCCCGGAGCTGATCAAGCCGTTCCGCGGACCCATCCTCGCGATGGAGTTCGCGCGGACGCGCGAGCAGGTGGCGAACATCTTCGAGGAGGCGGGGGCGCAGAGGCGGGCTGCGGAAAAGAAGGCGGGGCGGCAACTCCCGCCCGACGAGAAGACGATCTGGGATTCCGGTCGCGCGTTCGTCCGCGAGATGACCACGCTCGATCAGAAATTCGTCATCCCGCTCTACCTTCTGGTCTTCAGCGCGGCGGCGATCCTGGTCTTCTGGTGCGCGCCGCAAAAGTTGGGACTCGCGGCGCACGTCGCGGGGCTCGTCCTCTGCGTCTCGCTGGTCGGCGTCGCCGCCGGCTTGGACGTGCGCGAGAACGTGGGGACGTTCGACGTGCTGGACGCGACGAAAGGGATGGATCGCGCGCAGATTCTCGCCGCCGACCTCGAGCCGACGCTCGCGCGCGTGGTCCGGTCTTCGACGACGAAGTTCGCGCTGCTGTTCGCCGTGCTCCTCGTCCTCGCGCTGCCGGTCGCGTGGCGCGGCGGCTGGGGCTCCGCGCTCGCCGCGCTCTTCGCCGCCTCCGCGCTCTTCGGGCTCGCCTCGCTCACACAGGGCTTGCACAGGTTCATCGAGCCCGCCTTCGTACTCATGTGCTCGTGCCTCCTGCTCTCGGGTCTCTGGATGATCTGGCTGCCGCGGGCGAGTTAGCGAAACGCCTCTTACGTTTTTTGATTCGAGAAAGGAACGATGATGAATAGCAAGCTCAAACGAATCCCCCGCGCGATGGCGCTCCCGCTCGCCGCGCTCGTCGCGCTCGCGCTGCCGACCGGCGCGCGCGCGCAGAAGCAGCCGCAGGGCGCGAAGGCGCAAGCCGCGCCGCGCAAGGTCAGGCAGTACACCATCGAGCAGTTCATGGACACCGTGAGGGTCACGGGCGCGGCGTTCTCGCCCGACGAGCGCTCGATCATCTTCTCGTCGAACAAGACGGGCATCTTCAACGTCTACGCGGTGCCGACCTCGGGCGGCGCGCCGAAGCAGCTCACGAACTCCGCGAAGGAGAGCACCTACGCCGTCACGTGCCTGCCGGACGGGCGCGTCGTCTACACCTACGACCGCGGCGGCAACGAGAACAGCCACCTCTACGTGCTGGAGGCGAACGGCGGGGAGCGCGATCTCACGCCCGGCGAGAAGACCAAGGCGAACTTCCTCGGCTGGGCGCAGGATCGCAAGTCGTTCTTCGTCTCGACGAACGAGCGCGACCCGCGCTACTTCGACGTCTACGAGATGAGTGTCCCGGACTTCAAGGCGACGCTGCTCTTCCGTGACGAGGCGGGCTACGACGTGGGCGACATCTCGAACGACAAGAAGTTCATCGCCCTCGGCAAGACCGGCGACTCGACGACCGACTCGGACATCTACCTCTACAACACCGCGACGAAGGAGATGAAGAAGATCACGCCGCACGCGGGCGAGATCAGTTTCTCGCCGCAGGCGTTCAGCGCCGACTCGAAGTGGCTCTACTACACGACCGACGAGGGCGGCGAGTTCCAGTACGTCCGCCGCTACGGCCTCGCGACGGGCAGAAGCGAGCAGGTCGAGAAGTACCCGTGGGACGTCTTCACGACCTACTTCTCGCGCAACGGCAAGTACCGCGTCGTCTCCGTCAACGAGGACGCGCGCACCGTCATCAAGGTCTACGACACGGCGACGGGCAAGCCGGTTCAGCTCCCGCGGCTTCCCGACGGCGACATCACCGGCGTCTCGATCTCGCCGAGCGAGAAGCTGATGGCGTTCTACCTCAACGGCGACCGCTCGCCCTCGAACCTCTACGTCTACGACTTCGCGACGAAGAAGGTGACGAAACTCACCGACAGTCTCAACCCCGCGATCAACCCCGCCGACCTCGTCGACTCGGAGCGCATCCGCTACAAGTCTTTCGACCGCGTGGAAATCCCCGCCATCCTCTACAAACCTCAGGGGGCGAGCGCCGCGACGAAAGTCCCCGCGCTCGTCTTAGTCCACGGCGGACCCGGCGGTCAGGCGCGCACCGGCTACAAGGCGCAGGTGCAGTTCCTCGTCAACCACGGCTACGCCGTCGTCGACGTGAACAACCGTGGGTCGAGCGGCTACGGCAAGACGTTCTTCACGGCGGACGACCGCAAGCACGGGCGCGAGCCTTTGTGGGACGTTGTGGAGGCGAAAAAATATCTCCAGTCCACGGGCTGGGTCGATCCCGCAAGGATCGGCATCATGGGCGGCTCCTACGGCGGCTACATGGTCCTGGCGGCGCTCGCCTTCAAGCCGGAGGAGTTCGCCGTCGGCGTCGATCTCTTCGGCGTGTCGAACTGGGTCAGGACCCTGCAGTCGATCCCGCCCTACTGGGAGTCGTTCCGCAAGTCGCTCTACAGGGAGATCGGCGACCCCTCGACGCAGCTCGACATGCTGCGCGAGGTCTCGCCGCTCTTCCACGCCGATAAGATCCGCCGCCCGCTCATCGTCCTGCAGGGCGCCAACGATCCGCGCGTCATCAAGCCGGAGTCCGACGAGATCGTCGAGGCGCTGAAGAAGAACAACGTCCCCGTCGAGTACGTCGTCTTCGACAACGAGGGGCACGGCTTCACGAAGAAGGCGAACGAGATTCGCGCCAGCCAGGCGATCCTCGAATTCCTCGACAAGCACCTGAGGGGCGGCGCCACTAACTGACGTCGCGACCGATCAGCCGGAAACGGGTGGCGGGAAAACAAAGAGGCAGCCGTCGAAAATTGACGGCTGCCTCTTCGTCTCTTTGATAGCGCGTACGAGACTCGAACTCGTGATCTCCGCCTTGAGAGGGCGGCGTGTTAACCAACTACACCAACGCGCCAAACGAATTGCGATTATAGGGACGCCGCGGAGGCGTTGGCAAGCCGCGGCGACTCCGTTTAAGTGTTCCAAAGTGTCCTCGACCATGGAGGCACAAATCATGGCGAGCCGACGAGGAAAAGCGGGAACGTATCTTGAGCCGCGAAGAGGAAGCGCGTTTATTCGCTGCGATTGAGTCAGAGCCGCAGCGTGAACACCTTAAGGGTATTTTACTCGTTGCTCTGGATTGTGCTTTACGGCGCGGCGAAATACTAAAACTAAAATGGGCGGACTTGGATTTAGAGCGTCGCACAATCACGGTCAGAGCGTTTAACGCGAAGACGGCAAAAAGCCGCATCGTCGCTATGACACTTCGCGTTCATGCCGACCTCTCCCGACGGTGGCTATCTTCGGCGGGAATGCCGGATAGACTCGTCTTCGGCATAAAGTCGCAAATTAGAACCGCCTTCGTGAAGGCGTGCAGAGCGGCGAAGGTTTCTGCTTTTCGCTTTCACGATACGAGGCACACAGCTATCTCGCGCATGATTCGCGCCGGACTACCGCCAGTCGAGGTCATGCGCGTGAGCGGCCATCAAACCCTCTCCTGCTTGTACCAATACGCCAACATCGACTCGGATACGGTCTTCCGTGCTGCCGCCGCATTGGACGCTTTTCACGCTCACGCGGAACAAAGCGATGGGACCCCTGAGATGGTCAACTGAATAGGGGAAGACGCTGGGTGAAGGCCGCTCGCAATCTCGCGAGCGGCTTTCATCTGCGCTTACTGTGGGAATCCGACGCGGCGCAGGAGTTCTGCGAAGCGGGGGTCTGAGCGGAGGTTATCGAATTGTGGGTTAACTTTTAGCAGAGTCAAACCCTCATTCCGAACTTCGTAAGCCTTTTCGAGCAATGCGAAGGCTTTATCCTTATCGCCTTCGAGCGCGTGCAATGCCGCGAGATTCATCGAACCCGAACTCGGTCGGCTTTCGAGATAAGTGATGCGGTGCCGTATGAAGCCCCGCCAGCCGGATTTGGAGAAGGCGTCTTTCACCGCTTCTATCTCCGACGGCGGTTCGCCATCGAGCGCCATCTGCCTGACGTATGCCGCCACCGCGTCCGCATACATTCCCTTGTTGGCGTAGGCCTCAAAAAGGAAATAATTGGTGTCGGCGAAGTTCGGGTCGAATTCCAGAGTCTTCTGTAGCTGAGTAATCGCTTCGTCGTAGCGGCGGGCGGCGTTCAGGTTGATGCCCAAAACAAGGTTCGTGATGAGTGATAACGGGTCAAGCTCTAGGGCGCGTCTCGTCTCCGCCAGCCCCTCGTCGAAGCGCCCCTCGCGGACGAGCATCTCCCCGTACCACTGGTGCGCCGTCGGGTAGTTAGGGTTGAGTTCGAGGGCGCGTTTGAAGTGCTGTTCCGCCCCCGCCCAATCGGCGTCGTAGTCGCTGAGGACGGGTGTGATGGAGGCGTGGGCTTCGGCTAAGTCATCGTCCAACGATAACGCTTTCAATGCCGCCTCTTTCGCCAGCGGCATCGTCTCTCTTCTCGTCGTCTTGCTGTCGTAGATGGGGAGCATGCTATAGGCGTCGGCCAGCCCACTATAGGCCAGCGCGTAATTCGGGTCGAGCGCGATGGCTTGCTTGAAGTATTCGCTGGCTTTCCTTAGACCTTCCGGCGAACGCTTGTTCCAGTAGAACCGCCCTTTGAGGTAAAGCTGGTAGGCTTCGTTGTTCTCCGTGTAATTCTTCGCCAGCTTCTGCTCGTCCGCGCCTGTCAGCCGAGCCCGCAACTTCTGCGAAACGTCGTGCGCTATCTCGCCCTGCAAAGACACTAGGTCTGTCAGCTTACGATTGTACTGCTCGCCCCAAAGTTGATTACCGTTGCGCCCATCGACCAGCGACAAGTACAGCGTCAGGTCGCCGCCGCGCTGCACCACCCGCCCGCTCAACACGGCTTGCACGGATAAATCCGAGGCGACTCGCTGCGGGTCAACCTCTTTACCTTTGTAGCGGAACACGCTGCTGCGCGCCTTCACCAACAGCTTCGGCAGTTGCGACAGGTTGTTAATCAGCGACTCGGTCATGCCGTCGGACAGGTACTCGACGTCGGCGTTGCCGCTCTCATTCACGAACGGCATGACGGCGACGGACTCGATTGCCGCGTTCTTCTCGCCGCGTGACAAGTAGTAATAAGCTGAAGCGGCGAGGGCGAGGGTAATAATCGTGGCTATGGCAACGACGCCCCTGCGGGACTTGGGCTTACTTAACTCCCGCGTGCCGCCCGATGCGCGGGGCACGTCTAACACGGTCGTCGGGATGGTCGGTCTGCCAAGCATCTCGCTGGTCGGCAGTATGCGCGTCTCCGTATCACCTGTGGCAGGTGCGGAGCCGAACTTCATCGTCCCCGCGTCCTCACCCACAGAACCTGATTCGCGCACGAGCGGAGTGCCGTCCACGCGGCAGAAGGTGAGCGCCTCTTCAGCCTCTAACCGGTTACATTGGGGGCAGCGTTTCATCAGGCGACGGGCGTAACGGGGGCAGACCCTTTCAGATTCTGCGGGGCGACAAGCCCGGACATTCTAACCGCGCGTCGGCTGCGACCGCTAGGGGCATTAGCAGTAGCCAAGCTATCGCTACCTTTCCGTCGATGCCGAAACTACGTCACAGGCGGCGGCAATCCTTGAGACTTTCCAGACTCAAGCCAGCAAGCCCGTTGAATCCTCAGAGCCGGTCAATTAACTCGCCTGACCTTTGTAACTGCCCGTTTAGCCGCCGCCCGACGCGCGATGTTATACTCGCCGCCGCGCGATAATCTTTGTGCGTGCCGTCGTCATAAGCGTCGCCGCTCGCTGTCTCCCTTTGATCGTCCGTCCGCATCTTAAACTTTTACCGCCGTCATGCAGAATCACACACCCGGCGCCCCGCCCGCCCCGCCCGCAACGACCGCCGCAGAGTTAAACTTCGAGCTGGGCGTAGAGGGCTTCGCCTACCGAGACCTCTACGACCCGACGCGCCTGAGGGATTTGACGGCGCGCTTCCACGCCGAGCTGGAGCGCGATGACGCGCTGCTCCACGCTTCGCTCCTCGAATACACGCGCTCTCGCGGCGCGAACCTCCGCGGCACGAAGGCGGAATCCGATCTGCTCGTCGCCTGCGCCCCGCACCTCTCGCGCTTCATCGCGCGCCTCTTCCGCGTGGAAGCCGAGCGCGAGGCGCACGCCGCCTCCGTCTGCGCGCAGGACTGTGTCTTCGAGTTCAAAAATTTCGTCGCGCGCCGCGCGACAAAGCGCGTCCCCGCCGAGCGCGCCCTGACCTACGACATCGACTCACTGCACGCCGCGCTCGACGCGCTGCGCCGCGCCGCGTTCGGTGACACGCTCGAAGTCGATGATGAGTTGGGCGTCGCGCGCATGACCGCGCGGCTGCTCGCGTGGGAGCGGTTCGTCGAGCGAGGCGAAGCACCGGACGCCGGATCGGCGGCGCGCGAGATCGCGTCGGCGCGCGGGGCGGTCGCCGCCGCGGATGTGGCGCTCGCCGAGTTTGAGGGCGACGCCGTCCAGGGCGTCGCCGTGTTGGACGACGACGCGCGGTTCGTGAAGGGCGCGCTGCGCCTCGTCGAGGCGTGGGCGTCGGTTCACGCGACGCGTGGCGAGGCGCGTGAGCGCGTGCGTGGTTGGGTCAGTTTTCGCGCGCCGCACCCGCTCGACTACGAGCACCTCGTGCAGTTGGAGCGCCCTGACGCCGACCTGCCGGAGATGATGCGCGGGCTCGACAAAAACTTGCGCCGCCGCGTCGGCTTCCGGTTGACCGATGCGCGCGCGACGCGCCGCGAGGTTCTCGACGAGGTCAACTACTGCATCTACTGCCACGAGCGCGACAAGGACTCGTGCTCGAAGGGCTTGCGCGAGCGAGACGGCACTTACAAACGCAACCCGCTCGGCATCCTGCTCGAAGGCTGCCCGCTCGACGAGAAGATTTCCGAGATGCACGTCTTGCAGACGCGCGGCGACTCTCTGGCTGCGCTCGCGCTCGTCTGCATAGACAACCCGATGTGCCCGGGCACGGGTCACCGCATCTGCAACGACTGCATGAAGTCGTGCATCTTCCAGAAGCAGGAGCCCGTCAACATCCCGCAGGCAGAGACCGGCGTCCTCACAGACGTGCTCGCGCTCCCCTACGGCTTCGAAATCTACTCGCTCCTGACGCGCTGGAACCCTCTGAACGCCAGGCGCCCGCACGCGCTCCCCTACAACGGTCGCAACGTCCTCGTCGTCGGCTTAGGTCCCGCCGGCTACACGCTCGCGCACTACCTCTTGAACGAGGGCTTCGGCGTCGTCGGCATCGACGGGCTGAAGATCGAACCGCTCGACGAAAATCTGACGGGCGACGGCGGTCGGAACGTCCCGCGCGCCGTGCGCAGCGTCGGCGAGATCGAAACGTCGCTCGACCGTAGAGTGCTCGCGGGCTTCGGCGGCGTCTCGGAGTACGGCATCACGGTCAGGTGGGACAAGAATTTCCTGACGCTGATTCACCTGACGCTCGCGCGGCGCGCGGCGTTCCGCTTCTACGGCGGCGTGCGCTTCGGCGGCACGCTGACGATTGAGGACGCCTGGTCGCTCGGCTTCGATCACATCGCGCTCGCCTCGGGCGCGGGTCGCCCAACGATCATCGGGATGAAGAACAACCTCGTGCGCGGGGTGCGCAAGGCGTCCGACTTTCTGATGGCGCTGCAACTGACGGGGGCGTTCAAGCAGGACGCGCTCGCCAACCTTCAGGTGCGCCTCCCGGCGGTCGTCATCGGCGGCGGCTTGACCGCCATCGACACGGCGACCGAGGTCTTCGCCTACTACCCCGTGCAGGTCGAAAAAATTCTCGCGCGCCACGAACAGCTCGCGGAAGAGTTCGGCGAGGAGGAAATATTCAAGCGCTTCGACGCCGAGGAGCGCGAGGTGTACGACGAATTTCTCGCGCACGGTCGCGCCGTCCGGGAAGAACGCGAGAGGGTAGAGGCTGCGGGCGAAGCGCCGGACTTCGTGCCGCTCGTGCGCGCGTGGGGCGGCGCGACGATCGTCTACCGGAAGCGTCTGCAGGACTCGCCCGCGTACCGGCTGAACCACGAGGAGGTCGTCAAGTCGCTCGAAGAGGGGATCGGCTACGTCGAGAACATGTCGCCGGTCGAGGCCGTGGCGGACGAGCACGGCGCGGTCGCGGCGATCATGTTTGAGCGCATGAGGCTCGACGCGGAGTCGAAGAAGTGGAGGGCGTCGGGCGAGCTGGTGCGCATCCTCGCGCGCACGGTCTGCGTCGCGGCGGGCACGAGCCCGAACACGATCTACGAGCGCGAGCGACCCGGCACGTTCGCGCTCGACGAGTGGGGCGAGTTCTTCGCGCCGCACAAGCTCGAAGGGGTGGGCGGCGCGCGCAAGCTCGTGCCCGCTGCGAAGGGCGAGCGCGCGTTCTTCACCTCCTACGAGAGCGAGGGGCGGTTCATCTCCTACTACGGCGACAACCACCCCGTTTACGCGGGCAACGTCGTGAAGGCGATGGCGTCGGCGAAGGACGGCTACGGGCACGTCGCCGCGCTGTTCGCGGAAGAGATCGCGGCGGTCGAAAATATAAGTGGGGTCGGGGGTCGGGAGTCAGGGGTTGGCGACGGGGCGGCGCGCAAGTCCGTCGCGCGCGGGGAAGATTTCGCGCGGCTCGTCGAGAGGCTGGACGACGAGTTGATCGCTCGCGTCGTGAGGGTCGATCGGCTGACGCCGACCATCGTCGAGGTCATCGTGAGAGCGCCGACGCAGGCTCGCAAGTTCGAGCCGGGCCAGTTCTACCGCTTGCAGAATTACGAGACGGACGCTGACGTAGTCTCCGACACGAAGCTCGTGATGGAGGGCATCGCGCTGACGGGCGCGTGGGTCGATAAGGCGGAGGGGCTGCTGAGTCTGATCGTGCTGGAGATGGGCGCGTCGTCGCGCCTGTGCGCGACGCTCGCGCCCGGCCAGCGCGTCGTCGTGATGGGCCCGACGGGGACGCCGACCGAAATCCCGAAGGGCGAGACCGTCCTGCTCGCGGGCGGCGGCTTGGGCAACGCCGTCCTCTTCTCCATCGCCGACGCCCTGAAGCGCAGCGGCTGCCGCGTCGTCTACTTCGCGGGCTACAAGCGTGGCGAAGACCTCTTCAAGCGCGAGGAGATCGAGTCGGCGACCGATCAGGTCATCTGGTCGACCGACACGGGCGCGGAGATCGAGCCGCGCCGCCCGCAGGACTACCACTTCCGCGGCAACATCGTGCAGTCGATCAAGGCTTACGCCGAAGGGCTCCTGCGCCCGCCCCTCTTCGACCTGCGCGAGGTGGATCGCATCATCGCCATCGGATCGGATCGCATGATGGCCGCCGTGAAGCAGGCGCGCCACGAGACGCTCGCGCCGCACTTCAAGCCCGATCACGTCGGCGTCGGATCGATCAACAGCCCGATGCAGTGCATGATGAAGGAGGTCTGCGCGCAGTGTTTGCAGAGGCACGTCGACCCGGAGACGGGCGCGGAATCGTTCGTCTTCTCCTGCTTCAACCAGGATCAGCTGCTCGACCGCGTGGACTTCAAGAACCTGAACGCGCGCCTGCGCGCCAACACCGTCCAGGAGAAGCTGTCGAACCTCTGGCTCGACAAGCTGTTCAGAGAGGCGGCGGCGCGCTGAGCGGGTCTGGTAAAATAGATGGGCGCGAGGCTAAAGAGTAGAGCATGAACCGCAGCGTCGAAGAACACCTCCTCAACCCGCCGCCCGGCAGCGCGGCTGCGCGCGCGCGCGACTTCGGCATCGATCTGACTCTAACACTCCAACGCCTGCGCCTGACGCCGGATGAGCGTTTACGTCAACTCCAGCAGGCGATGATTGAGATTGAAACCATGCGCGGACACGCAAGACGGGACGCAGTGGCTGATGATCAAAGTCGAGCCGACCCTACGACTGTTGACCCAACATCAAGTTGAATTCGTCATCGTCGGCGGTGTCGCCATCAGCGCGCACGGCTCTTCGTATCTGACGTATGATCTTGATGTCGCCTACGCGCGCACGCGAGATAACTTCCAACGCCTTGCCGAGGCGCTCGCGCCATATCACCCGCGCCCGCGCGACTTCCCCGCCGATCTGCCGTTCGTCTGGGACGGGCAGACGATAAAACAGGGCACGAACTTCACGCTCACAACTGATCTGGGCAACATAGATTTACTCGGCGAGGTGAGCGGGCTCGGAGATTTCGATCAGGTGCGCGCCCAGTCCGTCGTGATGACGCTGTTCGACATGCAGTGCCGCGTGCTTTCGCTCGACGCCCTCATCGCATCCAAACGCGCCGCCGGGCGGACGAAAGACTTGCTCGTCCTCCCCGAACTCGAAGCCCTGCGAGAAGTTCTGAAAAAGATTGAGTGACGCCTGCGCGCCGACGCTACTCAGGAGAAGCTCGCGGAACGTGCGACATCTTTCCCAAGATGCTCTCGCAAACACATGAGTTAGTCGGGACTATGACTAGGCAGCCTACTCCATCCGCAGTCAGTTAGTGAGCCTTACTCCAAGAAGAAACTGACGACTACGCGCTCCTCCACCTTTATCTTTCCGACCGAGAAGGTTACCTCTCTACTGACGAGGCTCGTTCGGGTGGCAACTTGCGCTGAGTCATAATCGCCTCCGCCCCCGCCTCCCGGGCCCCCGCCCCCATACATTCCCCCTTCAGCGCCTTCTTCAGTGATGGAGAAGGCTTTCCCGATGGTCTGGCCGACCCGCCGAGCGTAAGCCCGCGCCTTCTCCTGCGCGTTCGTGATCGCCATCTCCCTGACCTGCTCCCTGTATTTCCGTATCTGACTGTTCTCAAAACTCACGTCAACGACCTTGTTGACCCCAGACACGAGTACATTTCCGATCAGACTATCAACCTTGCCTATATCTTTGAGGGTGATCAGGATTCGCTTCGTAATCTCATAGCCGATAAACACCCGTTCCCTCTTCCCCTCTGCTGGGGTGAGATACTTAGGCGTAATAGTGAAGTGGACTGTCTGGACATCTTCGGCGGCGATCTGGTGGCTGCGCGCGGCGGCAAGCGTCTTAGCAACGCTCTCGTCGTTAGCTCGCTTGGCGGCGGCTAAATCCTTGTCCAGAGTAATTACTTCTAACGTGAATAAGGCTCGGTCGGGCGAGGTGTTCATCTCGGCTTCGCCTACGACGGAAATCAGCGGGCGCTGGGCGGGAGTTTGCGCCCCGCTGCTGCTGATTGTGAGTAGGATCAGGAGAACGCTACCAATGGACTTTTCAATCATTGTGCCTCCTAGCTGGGTAATCTGCATCGCATGAGAAAGCTATCTAACCACTGATTATAACGCCTCTCGATAGAATGCTCCATCAACCGAACACTTTAGCGCGCCGAGGGCGTGCGTGCCCCGCAACGTCAGTCGCTCCTGTCGCGCGCGCGTTCGGCAACGAGGCGCCGGTAAGCCTCGTCGCGGCTCAAGCCCAGCCGCCGCGCCGCGCGTTTGAGGGCGGCGCGCTGGTCGAGCCCTTCGTCGCGCTCGTAGGCGGCGACGAGCGCGGCGATCGATTCGGTCTGTGCCGACGCTTGATCAGCGGCGGCGTCCGCGATCACCGTGCGGTCGATGACGACGACCATCTCGCCGCGCGCCGCGTGCTCGCCGGAAAATTTCTCGATCAGTTCCGTCAGGCGACCGCGCGCGATCTCCTCGTGCAGCTTCGTCAACTCGCGCGCGACCGCCGCCTCGCGCTCGCCGAGGATTTCGCGCGCGTCGCGCAGAGCGTCGCCGATGCGGTGCGGGGCTTCGTAGAAGACGAGTGTGGCGGCGAGCGAGCGCACCTGCGAGAGGCGGGAGCGGCGCGCCATTGAGCGCGCGGGGAGGAAGCCGCCGAAGAAGAACTCGTCGGTCGGCAGACCCGACGCCGTGAGCGCGGCGACGAAGGCGGTCGCGCCGGGGACGGGGACGACGCCCGCGCCACGCTCGATTGCCGCGCGCACCAGACGGTAGCCGGGATCGGAGACGCCGGGCGTGCCCGCGTCGGAGACGAGGGCGACGGTCTGCCCGGCGGCGAGCCGCGCGGCGAGCTCCACGGCGCGCTCTCGCTCGTTGTGCTCGTGGTAGCTGATCGTTTTCGTCCTGATGCCGTAGTGGTCGAGCAGCTTGCGCGTGTGGCGCGTGTCCTCGCAGGCGACGAGGTCTGCTTCCGAGAGCACGCGCAGGGCGCGGCGCGTCACGTCTTCGAGGTTGCCGATGGGCGTGGAGACGAGGTAGAGCGTGCCCGCGTTGTCAGCCATGCGCGTTATTCTCGCACGCGAATGGCGCGGGCGCGAGCGGCGTCAGATGAGGATGGTGCTGAGCGGAATTGAAGATCGAAGACGCCGGAGGCGGGATGGTTTGTCGTGAAAAGCCGGAGGGCGCGAGTCACGTGCGACTCGCGCCCTCCGGCTTTACGGACGAAACCCTAAAGTCTCGCCGCCCCCCTTTTACCCCCCCTTGCTCGTTAAAGCGTTGTTACGGACGGCGACCGTTGATCACGTCCGGGATGCGGCGCCACCAGCCGTCGTTCGTGCGCCCGTTGCGGTCGTCCGGGTAGCGCGGGTCGTAGCCGCCGCGGCGGTTGTTGCCACCGTCGTAGCGCAGGTTGTAGACGTCCGCGACGAAGCGCAGGTCCTGCTCGATCTGTCGCCAGTCGGAGTAGGTGCGCGAGTCGACGCGCAGCCGGTTGAGCATGCGGTCGACGTGGTCGCCCGCGCTCAGGAGCTGCCGCGCCTCGTTCGCGCTGCGGTTCAGGTCGCGGCCGTTGCCGACGCGACTCTTGAAGTTGTCGGCGGCGCGGCGGAACTCGTGCACGTCGGAGTTGACGTGATCCTCCTGGCGCGTTCCGTTAGCGCGGCTGCGGTCGAGGAAGCGATTAACGTCGTTCTCGAGTCTGCGGGCGCGCTCCTTGATGCGCTGCGCCACGTCGCGCAACTGCCGGTCGTCGTAGCGGTCGTCGTAGTGGTCGTCGTAGCGACCGTTGTTGCGACCGTAGTAGTCGTCGTCGCGGCGTCGATCACGGTCGCGCTGGTACTGGGCTGACGCGGCGGAGGACAGCGAGAGCGTGAAGAGCAGCGCCGCGAAGGCTGATAGAATGCTGGTACGTCGGTTCATCTTTTTCATCTCCTTGTTCGCCGCTTACCTTTGAGCGCCCTCGCCGCGTCTGGGGGGTTTCGGTCCTCGCGCGACACCGTCAGCGGCGCCTTTGCCGTGTTCGCCGCCGTCGCGTGACCCTTCAGCCGTGCGACCGCGGCACACGAGACTTCGCAAGCCCCGTGCCAGCCGCGCGCGGGCTCGCGCCCGACGGGTAAAACTCTGAAAGACGTGAGATTTGCGGGGCGGCGGCGGGTGCTCGATCATGCCGGCGCGCCGTCCTGTTCCAAAACGTGCGCGCCCCGCCTGATATCGTTTGCGTATGCTTCGCGGAAATAAATCAACGCGGAGTATGGGTGGGGAGCCGTGCGGCCTCGCGCGCGACCCTGTCGAGACGGTTAACGACTCGCGGGACTTAACCGATCAACTTCGCGACGTGCTCGCGCGCGCGCGGCTCGTCGAAGTCCGTGCGCGCGCCGGACTCGGAGAGCGTGAGCCAGCGCGGCGCGGCGTCGCCCGCGCGGACGAGCAGCAACTCTTCGTCGGGCGCGCGGTCGCCGAAGTGTGTGAGGCGCGCGCGGGCGAGACCATTCCCGCGGACGATGCCGTCGCGCGGCGTGCGGGGCCAGCCCGCCTCGACCGTGAGCGTGCGGACGAGCCCCGCGCTGAGCGTGAGCCGCTCGCCGGTCATCGTCGAGCGCGAGACGCGGAAGCTGTGGGCGTCGTCGCGCGCGAGGCGGAGGTCTGCGCCGCGCAGCATCGCCTCGTCGGCGAGCGCGGTGAAGAGGTCGAGCAGCCACGCGACGCCGACCGCGCGCGCGAGATCGTTCGTGGCGCGCAGCGCCAGGTAGTCCGCCACGTCCGCGCGCCCCGCGGCGCGCGCGCCCTCCGCGGCTTGCGCCACGCGCCGCTCCCACTCCGCGTCGAGCTCGTTCATCTCCCCCGCGCCGCCCCCGATCTCTCGGTCTCGCGCGCCGTAGCCTTCGCCTGCGCGCGCGCGCGATGTTATCATTGCGCCCCGACGCTCCGTTAATTCATCCGACACTCTTCGTCCGACAAGCCCGAATTATGATCTCTCGATCCAAGCCCGATGGGAACACGCCCCGCCGCCGCCCCGGCGACGCACTCCGGCGCGCGCTGACCGTCGCGCTCGCCGCCGCCCTCCTCTCGCTCGCGGCGACGCCGCGTCAGGGCGCGACCCAGACGCGCAGGGGCGCGACCGCCGGCGCCGATCAGACAGCCGCGCGGCGCAACGCCCCGGCTGTCGGCGCGCGACCGCGGCTCGTGCTGCTCGTCGTCGTCGATCAGTTCCGCGCCGACTACCTCGAACGCTTCGGCGATCTCTTCGCGGAGAACGGGCTGCGCCGCCTGACACGGCAGGGCGCGCAGTGGGCCGACGCCAACTACGATCACATGCCGACCTACACCGCGCCCGGTCACGCGACGACGATGACGGGAACCTACCCGGCGGAGAACGGCATCATCGCCAACGACTGGTACGACCGCGAGGTCGGCTGCGTCGTCTCGAACGTCAACGATCCGGAAGACAAGTTCGGCACGGACTGCCGACCCGCGCAGTCGCGCTGGAAGCTCTTCTTCGGCGGCGCGAACGAGCGCGCGTCGAGCCCGCGCCGCATGACGGCTTCCACGCTCGGCGACGAGCTGCGCCTCTCCACGAACGACCGCGCGAAGGTCGTCGGCATCTCCGTCAAGGATCGCGGCGCGATCCTGCCCGCCGGTCGCCACGCCTCAGCCGCCTACTGGTTCAGCGCGCAGACCGGCAGCATGGTCACGACCGACTACTACTTCGACGAGCCGCCCGCGTGGGTCAAGAGTTTTAACGACGCGCGCCCCGCCGACAAGTTCTTCGGCAGGAAGTGGGAGTACCTGCTCGGCAGCGACGCGGAGTACGTGCGCCGCCAGGGCGCGGACGCCCCCGCGTGGGAGAACATCGGGAACGTCAAGGGCGACACGAACAGGTTCCCGCACACGGTGACTGGCGGGGCGGACGCGCCGTCGCCCGCCTTCTACGTCGCGCTCGACTCCACGCCCTTCTCGAACGACATCCTCGTCGATTTCGCCAGAGCCGCCATCGACAACGAGGGGCTCGGCGCCGACGAGACCACGGACGTTCTGACCGTCAGCTTCTCGGCGAACGACTACGTCGGGCACCGCTACGGTCCCTACAGCCACGAGGCGATGGACGCGACGCTGCGCGTGGACAGGCAGATCGGCGCGCTGCTCGATCACGTCGACAAGAAGATCGGCTTGCAGAACACGCTCGTCGCCTTCACGGCGGATCACGGCGTCGCGCCGATCCCCGAGCACGCCGCGGCTCTCGGTCTGCCCGGCGGTCGCATCCAGAACGCGGACATCATGAACGCCGTCCGCAACGCCGTGCGCGCGCGCTTCGGCAAGGCGGGCGACCGCGACACGACCGCCGACTACGTCGTCAATGCTTTTCTCAACGGCAACGTCTTCCTCAACACGGCGGCGCTGAAGCGCGACGGCATCGAGCGCGCCGAAGCCGAGCGCGCCGCGTGCGAGGGCGCGCTGACCGTGCCCGGCATCGTCCGCTGCTTCACGCGCGCGCAGCTGGAAGCGGGCAACGTCCCCGCCTGGGACGCGATCGCGCGCCGCGTGCTGCACGGCTTCAGCCAGCGCCGGAGCGGCGACGTCGTCGTGCTCTACGAGCCGTTCAAGTATCTGGGCGACGGCATCCCGGCGACGCACGGCTCGCCCTACTCTTACGACACGCACGTGCCGCTCGTCATCATGGGCGCGGGAGTCGCGCCCGGTCGTTACAGTCAGGCCTCCACGCCCGCCGACCTCGCGCCCACGCTCGCCTCGCTGCTGCGCGTGCAGGCGCCGAGCAACTCGACGGGGCGCGTCCTTCTGGAAGCCCTCGGCGGGAGGTGACGCGGGCGCGGCGGCTGTTAGAATGAGCGCGCGACGCGAAGACTCTGGAACGTCTGAAAGCGCCGCCGTCTCCCTTCGTCTCCCCGCTCGTCGTCCAACGAACCGAAGAAGTTGATTTATGAGAAGTAGACTGACACACGCACTCTGTTCGCTCGTCGCGCTGTGCTGCGTCGCGGTCTCTCAGGCGCGCGCGCAGGAGGCATCGAGCCGGACGCCGCCGAAGGCGGCGACGAAGAAGCCCGCGGCGAAGACACCCGCGAAGAAGCCCGCGGCGAAGACGGCGGCTGACAAGACTGCGGCGGAGAAGAAGACGACCGGCGCGAAACCCGCCGCGGGCTCGACCGCCGGGCAGGCGGACGGCGCGAAGCAGACGACGCGACCCGCCGCGACGAAGAAGCTCGCGACGAGCGCCGCCGCGAAACCGGGCGCGGTCAAGAAGCCGACGCGCGCGAAGAACGCGGGCGCGACGGACGCGGCGAAGGGCGCGGCGGAAAAGCCCGCGGGCGAAAAGTCTGCCGACAAAAAGGCTAAGGATGAAGAGCCGACGTCGAAAGTCGCGACCGAGAAGACTCCGTCGTCGGGCGTCGGCGACGTGAAGCCGAAGGCGCGGGCGCAGAAACCCGGAGCCGCGAGTAAACCTTCGGAGAGTAAATCGGCGGAGACTAAATCAACGGAGGGTGAGAACGCCGAGGGCGAGTCGGCGGAGGGTCAGCCGGACGAGGGTAAGGCGTCGAAGACTCCAGCCGCCGGGGCGGGCAAGGCGGTCGCGGCGAAGAAGGCGGACGATTCGCCGAAGGAAGCGGAGCTGAGGGCGAAGCTCGAAGAGATTCTGAAGCTCCCGCCCTGGGAGCGCATCGCGGAGCTCGACGAGTTTCTCGATCTCGATCTCTCCGACGCGCTCGCCGCGCGCGCCGAGGAGTATCTCGTGAGCGCGCAAGCCGCCTACGGCGACGACCGCCTGCGCGTGGGCGACGCGGCGCGCGGCATCGCGCTCTTCCGCGACGCGGTGGCGACCGCCTCCGCCGAGATGTCCGACAAGCTCTACTTCGAAGTCGTCTCGAAGTTGCCGACGAACCTCGCCATGCGCGGTCAGCCCGAAGCCGCCTTCGAGCTGGCGCGCCGCATCGAGAAGAAGACGAACAACGACGCGCGCCGCCTCCTCGCGCTCGCGGCGTTCTACCTGACGCTGGAGCGGACGGACGAGGCGGCGCGCCTCGCCTCCGAAGCCGTCAAGCTCGCGCCCGACCTCGCCGCCGCGCACCAGGCGCTCGCCGCCACGCACCGTCTCTCGCTCAGACTCGACGAGTCCGCCGCCGAGTACGCGCGCGCCGCCGAGCTCGATCCGAAATCCGCCGCCGCGCGGCGCAGCCTCGCGGACCTGCGCCGCGCCACGGGCAAGCCCGAAGAGGCTCTCAAGCTCTACCGCGAGCAACTCACGGCTGATCCGAAGGACGCGCTCGCGCGCGCGGGCGTTGTGCTCTCGCTCTTCGACGCGGGCAAGCGCGAGGAGGCGGAGCGCGAACTCGCCGCCGCGCTGAAGACGGAAGCGCGCAACCTGCAACTGCTCGCCGGCGCGGCTTACTGGTACGCGGCGCACGGCGAAGAGACGCGCGCGGTCGAGCTGGCGGCGCAGGCGATCCAGATCGAGCCGCGGCACCCGTGGGCGCAGGTGGCGCTCGCTCGCGCCCTCGCCGCTTCGGGGGTGCCGCTCGAAGCCGAGCGCTCCGTGCGCTTCGCGCGACTCTACTCGCGCTTCCCCACGCTCGACTACGAGCTCGCCAGCGCGCTCGCCGCCGCCGGTCTCTACGCCGAAGCCGCCGAAGAGTTGAACCGCAGCTTCGCGCTCAAGGACGATCAGATCGAGACGCGCCTCGCCGGCCGCGCGCCCGCGCGCGCCGACAACTTCATAGACCTGCTCGCGCCCGAGCGCCGCGCGAGCCTCTTCGAGCCGCAGGCGGCGGACACGCCGGAGAACGCGCGCTCGCTGAAGGGTCTGCTCGCGCTCCACCTCGCGCTCAAGTCCACGGAGACCGAAGAGCAGCGCGCCGCCACCGAGCCCGCCGCCGCGCGCGCCGCGCGCGAGTTCGCCGGGGCGGGCGACACGCGGACGCGCGCCTTCCGGCAGCTCTACGCCGCGAACCGTCTGCTGCGGCGCGGCGTCGGCGCGCGCGCCGCGCTCGAACTCGCCGAGGGCGCGAAGTCGGGCGTCGCAGCCGCGCTCGACGCGCCGCAGGCGACCGTCGCCGCGACGGCGGACGAGCTGCGCGACCTGCGCGAGCGCGCCATCGCCGAGGGCGGCACGCCGAACGTCCCCGGGCTGCCGCGCGACGTGCTCGACAAACTCCTGCGCGGTCGCGCCGAAGAGATGATCGGCTGGGCGCAGCTCAACGACGGCCGCGCCGCCGAGGCGGTCGCGACGCTGCGCCGCGCCGTCGGCGTGCTGCCCGAGAACAGCCTCTACTGGCGCAACGCCCTGTGGCGTCTCGGCAACGCGCTCGCGGCGAACAAGGAGCCCGCCGAAGCGCTCGACACCTACGTCAAGAGCTACGACCCCGCCACGTATGACGTGACGCGCCGCGCCGTCATCGAAGGGCTCTACCGCAAACTCAACGGCTCGCTCGCCGGTCTCGACGTGCTGATCGGAGCCGCGCGCCCGACGCCCGCCGCGCCCTCGCAGACCGCGCCGGTCGAGACCGCGAAGGGCGAAGCCGTGAAGACCGATCGCGCGCCCTCGATCTCAGGAGCGAAGGGCGAGGGGAAGAAAGACGCCGCGACGAAAGTCGTCAAAGCGAAGAGCGGCGAAGCGAAAGTTGTTGAGACGAAAGACGGCGAGACGAAACGCGACGCGGCGAAGAGTGACGCGACGAAGAGTGACGCGTCGAAGAGCGTGGAGACTCCCGCGGAGCCGACGCCCACGCCGGCGGAGGTCGCGCCGTCGCCGGAGGCGGCCGCGAGCCCCAGCCCCACGCCCGCGCCGCCGGTCGCCGAACCTCAGACCGAGACTAAAAAGAGGGGCGCCGCCGCGCCGGCGAGTGTGAGAAAGAGCCCGGCTCCGACCGCGCGACGCGAAGGCGAGTGCGCGCTCGCGCTCAGCTCCGAAGAGGTCTCGCTCGCCGTCGGCGGGCAAGCCTCCTTCGTCGCCACGCTCGACGGCGGCGCGGACCCGGCGAAGATCGCCGCGACGACCGGCGACTGGTCGGACATCATCGTCCTGCGCGAGCCCGCGGGCGCGGACGGCGCGGCGAAGTTCACCGTCACCTCGATCAGCAAGAGCGCGGGCTCGTTCGCCGTCACGCTCAAGTCGCCCTGCGGAACTAAAAAGGTATCGGTGGTGGTGAAGTGAAGTAAGAGGCGCGAGTAAAAAAGTGAAAGGCGGAAGGGGGACAGCGAGCCTGTCAACCTCTTCCGCCTTTTACTTTTTTAACTCCCGACCTCAACCGTGCGCGGCGAGCCTCGCGGCGATCTCCTGCTTCGGGTGCGCGCCGACGAGGCGGTCGACGAGCTGGCCGTTCTTGAAGATGAGCAGCGTCGGGATGCCCTGGATTTGAAACTGCGCGGCGGCTCGCTTGTTCTCGTCGACGTTGAGCTTGGCGACGCGGTAGCGACCGCGCGACTCGGCGGCGAGCTGGTCGAGCGTGGGCGCGAGCGCGCGGCACGGTCCGCACCAGGCGGCCCAGAAGTCCACGAGCACGGGCGTGGAGCCCGCGCCCAACACCTCGCCCTCGAAGGTCGCGTCCGTCACGACGAACGGCTTGCCGTCGTCGTACCCCGCGCGGCTCGACGACGAACCTGGCAACGCCGCGCCGCACCGACCGCAGACGGGCAGGCGGCTGCGCGCCGCGGTCTCGTCAACGCGGTTCTTCGCGCCGCACTTCGGGCAGGCGAGCGTCGCCATTCGCGTTCGGAAGACCCCCGGGGAAAATTACTGATCGCGCTTGCGGATGATGCTGCGCCTGCGCTTGACCGCGGGCGTGCGCGACGGGAGCAGAGCCTTGTTGCGATTCTTCAGACGCCAGTTCAGTGACTCGTGGTGTTTGAAGCCGAGCAGGCGCGCGGCGCGCGAGACGCTGCCGCGCGCGTCCGCCAGAGCCTGCTCGATCAGTCGCTCCTCGAAACTCCTGACCTCGTCCTTGAAGGAAAAGTTCGCCCACGGGTCTGCGAAGTCGATCCCCTCGACGCGCTGCCGTAGTGCGACCGTCTCGATCGCCGAGGGCTCGACGACCGCGCCCTCTTCGGCGCGCTCGACCGTGCGCTCGATGAGGGCGCGCAGGAGTGCCGCGTCGGCGCCGAGCGGCAGCCGCAGCATCGCCTCGGACGCGGCGGGCGTGAAGCGCACACGCTTGCCGGAGCGCGCGCACGCGTCTTCGACGATGCTCTCGATCTCGGTCGTGCTGACCCCGGCGCCCGCGCCCTGCGCGGCGGTCGCGTCGATCAGGCGGCGCGCGCAGGCGCGCAGGCGCGCGATCAGCTCGCGATCCTGCGTGCGCGCGAGCAGGCTGTCGGCGGCGCGATAACTGTCGCGCACCTCGTCGGGCGGGAGGTAGCAGGACAACTCTTCGAGCGCCACCAGCTCCGCCGTCCCGGCGCCCTCGGGGTTGCCGGACTGCTCCGCGATCTCCGCCGCGCGCCGCAGGACTGCGCGCGCCTCCTCCCGCCGCCGCAGCCGCGCCAGAGCCGCGCCTTGCGTCGTGAGGGCTTCGGCGAGGTTCGCCTGCTCGCCGCCCGTGCCGAGCGCGCGCACGGCGGCGCGCGCCGCCGACTCCGCCTCCGCCACGCGCCCCTCCGCGAGGAGCAGGCGCGCGCGCGTCTCATCGACCTGCGCCGTGTGCGAGGCGTCGCGGAGGCTCGCGAAGAGGCGGCGCGCGCAGTCGAGGTGCGCGTGCGCTTCTTCGTAGTCGCCGCGCCTGAACAGTAAGTGCGCGAAGTTGTTCTCGGCGGCGGCTCGGTAACGCGTGTGCCCCGCACGCTCGAAGTGGAAGCTCGCCGCCGCGTATTCGACGAGCGCGCGGTCGGAATAGTCCTCGCGCCGCTCGCCCGCGCTGAGCGCTTCGAGCACGACCGCCAACTCCATGTGGAAGGTGCCGCGCTTGGCGTCGTTCGCGCTCGACTCGAAGAGCGGCGCCGCCTCGGTTAGTATGCGCAGTGCGTCGTTGTAGCGCGTGGCTGACGATTCGACGATGGCGAGGCGGAGCAGCGTCTGCGCGCGCTCTTCGCCGCTCTCCTCGGTGAGGCGCGAGAGCGATTCGCGGAGCATGACGCGCGCCTCGTCGTGCGCGCCTTCGCGCCAGTAGCAGTAGCCGAGTTCGCGCAGCGCCTCCGCCTCCCTCTCGGTCTCGCCCGCGGCGGCGAAGAGCGCGGCGCTTTCGCTGATGAGGTTCTTCGCGAATTCCTGCGCGCCGTCGATCTGCTTGCTGCTGCCGATGAAGCCCGAGAGGGCTCCGGCGCGCAGCAGCACTTCGGCTTGGGCACGCCCGTCGAGCCCTTCGAGCGCCGGCCGCTCGCCGACCTGTCGCCACAGCCCGCCGAGCGCCGCGCGCGCTTCCTCGTGCCTGCCCGCTTCATTTAATTCGTCCGCGCGTCGGCAGCGGAGCAGCGCCTGCTCACTGACGCCCGGAGAGATATCGGCGAGGGGGAGAGATTCTTTCGTTAAATTCATGTGAGGGCTACCTTTCTTCTAGTTGCCGGTTAACTTGCAGGATCGCGGTTCATTGCCTATGATGCCGTCCCAGAAGGTGAGTTCTTGCCTTCAGTGCCAGGCATCAAGCTACTCCACCAGCCCGAACCACTCAGGAGAATAACATGAAAAGCATCCGTAGACTCTTAGCCGCCGCCCTGCTCACTTCCGCCTTCGCCTTTGCCGCCCATGCCGATGGCATCATCCACGGCGACCGCATACCGACGCCGACGCCGACGCCGAGCAGCTTCGACGGCGACTACTCGCCCGCCCCCGACACAGCGCCTCCGGGCGACGAGGTGACGGTAAGCGACATCACGATGGAGTACGCGCTGAGCGTCTTCGGCGAGATGTTCTTACTGTACTAAGTTTCCCTTCCAAGGTCTTAGCTGCCCGCCGCGCCGGTTCATCGGGCGGCGCAGTCTTCGTGTGCGAGGGAGGCGGAAGACTGCCCGTGGGCGCGGGGCGCGGGGAGAGGCGACCTTCAAGCCGAAGGTTAACCGACACCCGCCGCGAAATCAAACGTTTTCCGCGCGCCGACGGCGGGGGCAGTCGGCGCGCGGGTCTGTGGTCGCGGCTTCGGGTTTCGTAGTAAGATGCGCCGTCCGCAATCTTCTTCGACGAATCCCGCACGAACCGGAGGCACATCTACGCGATGCGAACACGCCGCCGCACGCCGCTCGCGCTCGCCGCGCTGCTGCTCCTAACGCTCTGCCCCGCGCAGGCGCGACCCCGGCCGCGGCAGGGCGGCGCGACGCCCGCGCGCGCCCAAACGCCCGCCCCGCAAATCTCTTACACCGTCTCGATGCCGGAGCCGCACACGCACCTGCTTCAAGTGCAGATGAGCGTGACCGGCGTCAGCGGCGCGGCGCTCCCGCCGCAGCTCGATCTCGTGATGCCGGTCTGGACGCCGGGCTCCTACCTCGTCCGGGAGTTCGAGCGCCACGTGCAGGACTTCAGGGCGGTGACCGACGTCGACCACCGGCGCGCGTGGCGCAAGGTCAACAAGAACACCTGGCGCGTCGAGACCAGCGGCGCGCGCACCCTGCGCGTCGGCTACGCCGTCTACGCGAACGAGTTCTCGGTGCGCACGAACGAGCTGAACGACCGCCACGCCTTCTGGAACAACGCCCCGACGCTGATGTACCCGGACGGCTTCCTGGGCGCGCCCTCGACCGTGCGCGTCGAGCCGCACGGGGACTGGAAGATCGCGACCGGGCTGCCGGCGGTCTCGGGCGAGCGCGACACCTTCCGCGCCGAAAACTACGACGTGCTCTACGACTCGCCGTTCCTCGTCTCCGACTTCAAAGTCCTGCCCTTCGAGGTGCGCGGCGTTCCCCACCGCGTCGTCATCGACGGCGAGGGCAACTACGACGCGGAGCGCCTGCGCCGCGACGTGCAGAAGATCGTCGAGGCGGCGGTCGGCGTCGTCGGCGAGATCCCCTACCGCGACTACACTTTCCTGCTCATGCTCCACCCGACCGCGGGCGGCGGTCTCGAACACCTGAACTCGACGGCGCTTATCTTCCGCCGCTTCAACTTCCGCCCCGACACGGAGTACCGCAACCTCCTCACGCTCGTCGCGCATGAGTTCTTCCACGCCTGGAACGTCAAGCGCATCCGGCCCGACGCTCTGGGCCCCTTCGACTACACGGGCGAGAACTACACGCGCCTGCTCTGGGTCGCCGAAGGCGTGACGAGTTACTACGAGAACCTGATCGCGCGCCGCGCCGGGTTGATGACCGAGAAGGAGTACCTCGACGATCTCGCGCGCTCCGTCCGCGCGTTGCAGAACACGCCGGGTCGTCTGGAGGTGAGCCTCGAAGAGTCGAGCTTCGACGCGTGGATCAAGTATTACCGCGCCGACGAGAACTCGATCAATTCCACCGTCTCCTACTACGACAAGGGTGCGATCGTCGGCTTACTGCTCGACCTGGAGATCCGCCGCCGCTCGGCGGGCGCGAAGTCGCTCGACGACGTGATGCGACACCTCTACGCCGAGTTCTTCAAGAAGCAGCGCAACTACACGCCCGAGGATTTCCAGCGCGCCGCGGAGCTGATGGCGGGGGGGAGCCTCGAAGACTTCTTCGGCCGCTTCGTGCGCGGGCGCGAGGAATTAGACTACAACGCCGCGCTCGCGGGCCTCGGCTTGCAGCTCGAAGCGTTCGCGGGCGACCGCGCGCGCCCCGCCGCCGAGCGCGCCTACTTCGGCGCGACGCTCGCGCAGGCGGCTGACCGCCTCAACGTGACGAACGTCCTCTCCGGCTCGCCCGCCTACGCGCAGGGCTTGAACGCGGGCGATCAGATCGTCGCGGTGGACGGCGCGCGCGCCACGCTCGACTTCCTCAACGCGCGCCTCAACGACAAGAAACCGGGCGACGAGGTGCGCCTCGCCGTCTTCCGCACGGACGAGCTGCGCAACCTCACCGTCAAGCTCGGCGCGCGCCCCGACAACGGCTTGCGCGTCGTGCCCGTCAAGGCGCCCACGCCCGAGCAGGCGCGCCTCTACGAGCAGTGGATGCTCGCGCCGCTGCGCAAGTAGGGCGGATAAATCGTCAGTTGTCCGTCGTCCGTCGTCAGTTGCCCATTGCTCCTGATTGATGAGTGACAATTTGAAGACGAAGCTGACGACGGACAACTGACAACTGACAACTGACAACTGACAGCCTTAATGAACTTCGGCGGACAGGTCGCGCTCGTGACGGGCGGCGCTTCGGGCATCGGGCGCGCGTGCGCGCTGGAGTTCGCGCGCGGCGGAGCATCGGTCGCGTTCGTCGACATCGCGGGCGAGGACGCGATGACGGAGACCGCGCGCGCGTTGCGCGAGGCGGGCACGCGGGTCGTCAGCTTCCGCGCCGACGTGTCGGATTTCGGCAAGGCGGAGCGCATCGTCTCCGAGACGCGCATCCGGCTCGGCGGCTTGCACCTGCTCGTCAACGCCGCGGGGATAAATGAGGACGCGCCCGTCTGGCGCATGACCGAGACGCAGTGGGAGCGCGTGATAGCTGCGAACCTGAAGGGCGCGTTCAACTACGTGCGCGCCGCCGCAGCCGTGATGCGCGAGCAGCAGTTCGGAAAGATCGTTAACGTCTCTTCGGTCGAAGCCTTCCGCGGGCGCTTCGGCGTGAGCAACTACGCCGCGTCGAAAGCCGGTCTCCTGGGCTTCACGCGCGCGGCGGCGGCCGACCTGGGGCGCGACCGCGTCAACGTCAACGCCGTCGCCCCCGGCTTCGTCCGCACGCCGATGTCGGAAAAACTCTCGGCGGAAGTCTTGGACGAAGCCGCGCGCTCCTCCGTCTTCGGTCGCCTCGGCGAGCCCGAAGAGGTCGCGCTCGTCGTCGCCTTCCTCTGCTCCGACGCCGCGCGCTACGTCACCGGCGAGGTGATCAAAGTCGACGGCGGGCAGACGCTTTGAAGCAGATAGCATTTAGCTGTTAGCTATTAGCTATTAGCAAATTCAATCTTCCTTGTCTGGCTAACAGCTAACGGCTAACAGCTCACGGCTCTTATGGACTACCAGCACATCCGTTACAGCATCGAGGATCGCGTCGCGCGGGTGAAGTTCGCGCGACCGCCGCTGAACGTCTTTAACATCGCGATGATGCGAGAGATCAATGATGCGCTCGACTCGTGCGCGAGCGAGCGGGAGGTGGTGGCGGTCGTCTTCGAGGCGGCTGCGGGCACGCGCGCCTTCAGCGCGGGCGTGGCGGTCGAGGAGCACGTCGCCGAGACCATCTACCAGATGCTCGAAGCGTTCCACCAAATCTTCCGCACGCTCGAAGCCGCGGCGAAGCCGACGCTCGCGGTCGTCGACGGCGCGGCTCTCGGCGGAGGGTGCGAGCTGGTCTGCGCGTGCGACATCGTCGTCGCGAGCGAGCGGGCGCGCTTCGGTCAGCCCGAGATCAAGCTGGGCGTCTTCCCCCCCGTCGCGGCGATCCTTCTGCCGCGCGTCATCGGCGAGAAGCGCGCGCGCGAATTAATTCTGACGGGCGAGTTGATCGACGCGCCCGAAGCCCTGCGGCTCGGGCTCGTGAGTTACGGCGTCAACTCCGCGCAGCTGGAGCAGAAGTTACAGGAGGTCTTAAACCGCCTGCGCGAGCTGTCCGCGCCCGCGCTCGAGGCGACGCGGCGCGCGCTCGACGCCGGGCGCGGCTGGAGCTTCGACGAGACGCTCCGGCGCGTCGAGAACCTTTACCTGAACGAGCTGATGAAGACCGAGGACGCGCAGGAGGGCGTGCGCGCCTTCATGGAGAAGCGCGCGCCCGCCTGGCGCAACCGCTGATCCGGCGCCCCGATGACTCAGCCGCCCCGTCATCCGCACGCGCCCTCGTCCCGCGTGGATCATTTCTTCGACTTCGCCTCGTCGCGAGCCTTCTTCATCTCGTCGATGATCCTGCCCGCGATCTTCGGCGCGGCGGCGTTGCCGTCGAACGCCGTGACCTTGCCCGTGGCGAGCAGCACGCCCGTGTCGCGCGCGGTGATCTTGTAGGTGAAGGTGTAGGTGAAGAGCGGGCGGTCGACTTCGACGATGATGTCGGCGACGTTGCGTCGGTCCCAGTTGCCGTCGAGGATCGCCATCCCCCACGCGTCGAACTCGTCGCGCTTGCGCAACTCGTTCTGTAGTTGCGCCGACTCGAAGAACGAAGTGTCCGACTCGATGAAGACGGTGCGCGCGCGGCGCAGCAGAGCCTTCGGGGTGGCATCGGCGGCGCGCGCCGACTCCGCCGCGGCGAGCTTCTCCTCCGCGATCCGGCGCAGCTCCTTCCCGCGCGTCTCGTCCGCGATCTTTTGATCGACCGTCTGCGACGGGCGCACCGTCACGGTCACGTTCTGGCTCGTGCCCTGCGCGCGTGCGCCTGCGGCGCAGCCGAGTGTTGCCGCCGCGAGCGCGAGCGCCCGCGCGGCATTCCTGTTCCTGTTCATTACCCGACTCCTTTCCTGATAAACTGCCCCTGCCGTGTGATTGATCCTGCTCTGCGGCGACGCGGTGCAAAGACCGTGCCCGCCGGGCGCAGGAAATAAGACCGCGTGATCAGGCGTCTCTTGTCGCGCCGGCACAGAGTTACAAAACTTCTACGCGGGATCGCGCAACGACATCTGGAGCATTAATGTTGCGCCCGCGCGGGAGAACCCGCGTCATTCGTTGTTTGATCCGGAGACGAATGCGATCAGAAAAACATCCGGTTAACGGACGCCGCCGTGCGCGTCTCTCAATCACGACATGGTTCGCCCCCGTGTCTTGCGTCGCGGCGTGCGCGCTGTCATGCGCCGCCATCCTGGCTCAGTCAGACGCGGGGCGCGCCGCAGGCGCCGGGGAGCAGATTCCCGTCGAGCGCGCGGCGGCGGCGGTGTGCGCCGAGAGGGAGCTGGACCCGCGCGGCAGCGCGCCCATCGACATGATGCAGGATCGCGCGTCGCTCCCGGCGCGCCACCCCGAAGTGCTGGCGGGCGCGGCGCGCGCGGCGAGGCTGCTGCCCGTGGCGAAGGCGCTGGCGGCCGAGTCGCTGTCGGCGTTGATGGCGGAGGGCGCCGTCGCGCCGGCGACGCGGCGCGCGTCGCTGGCGCGCGTCGAGGCGGTGCGGCGGATCAGGCTCGACGTCTCCTTGCGCGACAACGCCTCCATCGTCTACGACGACCCGCGCGCCATCCGCTTCGGCACGATCTTCGTCGCCTCCCTGCGCTCGGACGAGGCGATGCTGAGCGTCATGGCGCACGAGCTGACGCACGCGGCTGACGGCGCGCGAGGGAGCCTCAAGCCGCTCTTCCGCCGCGTCGCGCGCCGCGCCGAGGCGGGCGCGGGGATGCGACAGATCAGCTCGCGGCGGGGCGAGGAGCTGACGTGCGATCTGATCGGCGTGATGGCGGCGCGGCTCTTCATCGCGCGCCACGCGAGCGACGAGCCGGAGGCGCGGCGCGCCGCGCGCGCGGTCGAGCACAACTGCGTCGAGCGCGACGAGACGGACGCGGCGCACCTCTCCCCGCGCGAGACGATGCGCGCTCTGCTCGCGCTCGCGCCCGTCTACGCCGCGCAGGTGACGGGCGAGTCCGACACTTACGCGGGCGGCGCGCCGCTCAACCACACCGCCCCGCGCACTGAACTTCCCGCCCCGCGCACGTCGCGAGTCGCGCCCCGGAGCCCGCGCCGCATCACCCGCGCGCGACCGACGACGAACGACAACACGACTCGCCGCCCGACCCAGTGACGTTCGGGACGTTCGCGACGCGAGCCGGTCGCCGCCCGCGCCCCGCCCGCTCGTTGACACCTCGCCGCGCGCGTTCCTATCATTCCGCGTTCTGAAGAAAATTTCGCACAGTCAGTTCGGGAACGTGCCATTGATCGCGAAGGTCGGCGCGGGCAACTCGGCGCGCGCGGATCGGCGGGCGCGGTCGGGCGGAGTCTCGCGCGGGTTGAGTCGGGCGCGGCTGTCTTTGCTCGCCGCGCTGATCGTCGCGTGCGTCGCCGCGCCGCTCGCGGGGTGCAGGCAGGTGGGCGAGAAGATGGGCGTCGTGAGCGTGCGCCCGCGCGAGCTGCGCGACGTGCCGTCGGCGCGCCTCGCCTTCCGGCTGGAGCCGGACGTTTCGCCCGACGTGCTGCCCGAGTCCGTCAAGAACGAGGGACCCGAAGAGACGCTCGCCGCGGTGCGCGCGCACTTCGAGTCCGAGCGCAAGGACGAGGCGCTCCTGCGCACCGTCACGTCGCCCGACGGTCAGCGCGCGCTCGCGCTCTACGCGCCGAACGATCCGGCGTTCCCTTCCGACGAGTTCCTCATCGATCTCTACAACGCGCAGGGCGCGTTCCTCCGCAACGTGCTGCCGCAGGGTCTCTCCGGCGTCTTCCTCTCCACGGTCGACTGGTCGCCCGACGGCTCTGCGATCGTCTTCACGGGCCGCCGCAC
Organism: Acidobacteriota bacterium; assembly: GCA_020200235.1. Classification (GTDB taxonomy): domain Bacteria; phylum Acidobacteriota; class Blastocatellia; order Pyrinomonadales; family Pyrinomonadaceae; genus JAIVGV01. Next base: position 33,810 of record JAIVJC010000132.1, read on the forward strand.
CATCAAGCCGCAGCCTTCGGTGACGCCGACGCCCGACGCCGTCGGCGCGCCCCTGCCCGTAGACCCGAACGCCCCCGCGACGCCCGTCCCGACGGTCGCGCCCATCATCGCGCCCGTCGCCTCCTACCGCACCGAACAGATCTACCTCTGCGACCGCGACGGCTACAACCTGCGCCCGCTGACCAGCCGCGAGGGGCTCGTCTACTTCCACGCCGCGTGGTCGCCGGACGGTCGCGCGCTCGTCGCGCTCGCCTGCCGGGAGGATGAGCTGACCGCGCGCATCAACGAGAACAAGCCGCTCGCCGGTCGCCCGCGCCTCGTCGCGCTCGACGGTCGCGAGCGACTGCTCTCCGATCAACTGATGGACGCGCAGCCCGTCTGGTCGCCCGACGGCGCGAAGATCGCGACCGCCTCCGACACGGACGTTTCAATTTATGACGCGCAGGGCGATCAGCCGACCGCCGCGCGACTCCCACTGCGCGATCAACTCCTCGCCCCTTCAGCCGACTACGACGCGAAGCACCTACAGTCGCGCGCCGGCGCGCAGAAAGATCAGTCGCGCGCGACGAAGGGCGGGGGCGGCACGCCGCTCTCGCTCAACCCGGTCATCCGCCTCGAATGGGTCTCGCCGGAGACGCTGCTCGCGCAGACCGGCTACCTCCGCATCTTCCAGAACGAGTCGGAGCCGACGCGCCGCTACCTGCGCTGGCACGTGCTGCACCTGAGCCCGCAGGCGGTCGTGCTGCAATAGACTCCCCGCCGTCGGAGCCCGCGCGCGATTTCACGGGCGCGGGCGATTCATTCGCCGAAGGAGTGAAAAAGAGATGACGTACAACAGCATCGAGGAAGTTTTCGCCGCGAACGAAGAGGTGCGGCGCAGGCTCGTCGAGCGCGCCGAGGGTCTGAGCGAGGAGCAGCAGGGCGCGCGCGGCGCCGACGGCGGCTGGTCTGCCGCCGACATCATCGAGCACCTCTCGCTCACCGAGCGCCGCATCACGCGCGCGCTCGAAGGGATGCTGCCGCAGGCGGCGGAAGGCGAAGGCGGCGAGGGCAAGACAAACAACTTCACGCCTTTCTCACTCGACGCCTACATCGAGCGCGCCAGCGGGGAGAAGTTCGAAGCCCCCGAATACATCCGCCCGCGCGGCGCGTCGCTCACAGAGTCGCTCGCGCACCTCAAGGAGTCGCGCACCGCGCTCGCAGGCTTGCGCCCGCGCTTCGACGTCGCCGACTTCACGGCGCAGTTCCCGCACCCCGCCTTCGGACCCCTGAACCTCGCGCAGTGGCTCGCCTTCATCGGCATCCACGAGGAGCGCCACCTCCGGCAGCTAGAACGAAACATCGAAACGATGAAGTAGGAACGATGAACAATGAAGTTAACATCTTTGTTTTCAGTTCATCGTTCATCGTTCCTACTTCATCGTTAACTTCAAAGCGTCTCCGCTTGCGACCCCGATACGCGCGCTCTTATAATCGGGCGCACTCGGTCAGCTTCACGCCCCTGTAGCTCAATGGTTAGAGCAGCAGACTCGGTTCTTTGAAAGGTCTACGTGGAAGTTCACATCTTTCATACGACCTCAAAGCAGGGTTGCGAGCGCGTCACACTCGAAGGATTGGCGCGAGCCTTAAACTTGTTTCAGGCGCGCTCGTAGAATCTGTCAAATTCGGGGAAGCCTACGCCGCGAAAGCGGGACGGTAATCCCGAGCCAAGCCACGCCTCCGGCGGCGTGGAAGGTGTAGAGACTTGACGGCAGACGCGTAACGCGAAGGGAAAGTCCAGACCACAAACTCCGGTTTGAGTAATCAACTCGGGGCGCGGCGAAAGCCGTAGCGGCAGGCATAATCTGTGGGCTGTAGGTTCAAATCCTACCGGGGGCATAAACTGGGGCGACCACGCGGTCGCCCTACTTCATTTCCGGCACCAAAGTTTTCAGAGGAATAACTTTGGCGAAGAAAGAATCGATCGGCATCGGCGTCATCGGCGCGGGGTTCGCGCGCACGACGCAGATACCCGCGTTCGTCGCGTGCGAGGGGGCGCGCGTCGCGGCGATCGCGAGCGGGCGCAGGGAGAACGCCGAACGGGTCGCGCGCGAGTTCGGCATCCCGTTCGTCGGCGCGGACTGGCGCGAGGTCGTCGCGCGCGAAGAGGTCTCGCTCGTCTGCGTCACGACGCCGACCGTCTTCCACCGCGAGATGACGCTCGCGGCGCTCGCACACGGGAAGGCGGTGCTGTGCGAGAAGCCGACGGCGATGACGGCCGCCGAGTCGGACGAGATGCGACGCGCCGCGACCGATGCGGGCGTGCTCGCGCACGTCGATCACGAGCTGCGCTTCGTGCCCGCGAGGTCGAAGGCGCGCGACATTGTCGCCGCGGGCGAAGTGGGGCGCGTGCGCCACGCGAAGGTGCTGTTCCGCGCCGACTGGCGCGCGGCTGTCGATCACGGGTGGGACTGGTGGTCGGACGCTGCGTCGGGCGGCGGCATCCTCGGAGCCATCGGCTCGCACGCCGTCGACGCGCTGCGCTGGCTCGCGCAATCGGAGTTCGCCGAAGTCTCCTGCCGGCTCGCGACGCACGTCACGCGTCGCGCCGACGCCGCTGGCGGCGAGCCGCGCCGCGTGACGAGCGACGACGAGGCGAACCTGCTGCTGCGCTTCGCGCCGTCGGAATTGGTTTCGGAAACCGCGACCGCCGCCGTCTCGCTCTCGGCGGTCGAGTCGGGCGCGCCCTGTCACCGCGCCGAGATTTTCGGCGAGCGCGGGGCGCTGCGGATCGAGGGCTCGCGTCTGTGGCGCGCCGAGGCGGGCGCGGGTCGCTGGGAGGAGGTCGAGGTCGAAGTCGCCCCGCTCGCCGCAGGGATGCGCGACACCGAATGGGCGCGTGGCTTCACCGTCTTCTCTCAAAAGATCATCGACGCGCTGAAGGATGGGCGCACGTGCGTCGAAGGCGCGGCGACCTTCGACGACGGACACCGCACGCAGCTCGTCCTCGACGACGCCCGCCGCTCGCACGCGACGGGCAGGACTGCCGTGACAGGCAAAAAGTGATGAGTAATGAGTGATGAGTAAAAGACGAGCTGTTTTAACTCATCACTCATCACTCATCACTCATCACTCATTACTCATCACTCATTACTCATCACTCATTACTCATCACTCTTGCTTGTTACTCGTCACGGTTCACCCGTCACGGCTTTTACTTCTTCGCCCGAAAGACTTCCGGCGGGATGTTTGCGTCGAACTTCACTTCCTTGACGCGCTCGGTCGCCTCGCCTGTGTCGGGCACGTCGTAGGTGACGAGGAAGGGGACGAGGACGCCTTCGACGTTGCGGTAGTCTGAGAAGCGCGCCTTGACGGGGGCGGCTTCGCCGGTGGCGGAGGACTCGACCGCGTCGCGGCGCAGCACCAGAAACGTCTTCGCCGAGACGTACTCGGTCGCAGGGCTCCCGCGCTCCGGCGTGTAGACGACGACGTAGGCGTCCTCGCCGCCCTCCTTCGCCGTGCCCGTCACCTCCACCTTCCTGTAGTTCGCCTTCCAATCGAGCAGCCGGTAGAAGTTCTCAGCCACGCGCATCTCGGCGATCTTCTTCTCGCCCCAGCGCGAGGGCTGCGCGACGAAACTCGCCTCCTCGCCGCCCGACGCCCCGTCGAAGAACTCGCGCGTCGTGCCGATGCGCTTGCCGAGCCCCGTGAACGTGACCTCGCGCGCGAAGGAGTTCGGCGCCTGCGCGTAGGTCACAGACTCGCCTTCGAGCCCCTGCGACTCGAACGTGAGCGCGGCGGTCGTCCGCGTCGACTTGTGCTTCCGCAGGTTCGCCTCGCCGCCCGCCGCCGCGATCATCTTCGCCAGCAACTCTTCGGCGGCGACGGGTGGCTTCCGAGCCGCGGCTGGCTGGCTCGCGCCCGCCGGCGCGTCGCCCACGCGCTTGAACTCGAACTCGCCTCCGGGCTGCCTGAGCACGAGCGCGGAAACTTTGCCCGCGGCGTCGCGCCGCGCGAGGAGCGAGTAGCTGTCGGGCATCAGCGGCGTTATGAAAACGTCCTTCCCCTTCTCGACGAGCGGGTAGTCGGGGTCGCCGGGGATGGTGGCGACGACTTTGCCGTCTTTGACACTCACCTCGACCTTGCCCATGCCAGCCATCTCGTACGTGCCGACGAGCTCGCGTAGCGCGTCGCTGATCTGCGGCGCGCTAGTGGTCGCGGCGGGCGCGCCCTCTCGGATTTTCGGCAGCGTGTAGTTGCCCTGCGGCTGTTCGAGGTAGAGCTCCGTCGCCGACTCGTTACCCTTCACCGGGCGGAACGTGGCGAAGAAGCCGAGCACGTCGACGAAGCGGAAGCGGCGACCCCCGACGCCCTCCAGCGTGTAGCGCGGCTGCCCCGGCGCGTCGAGGCGGAGCTTGCCGTCGCTGTAGGAGACGGTGATAACCATCTGCGCCGCCGCGAAGTCGTAGCGACCGACCGCGGACTCGGGCTTGAAGTCAGGTGCGGCGGCGGTCGCGCCCGCCGTCTGCGCGGGAGCGAGCAGGGTCGAGACGACCGCGCGCAGCGTCGCGGAGAGCAGCGGCGTCCCCTCGACGTTGGCGAGGACGGCGACGCCGAGCTTCTCCTGCGGGAGGAGAGACACCAGCGCGCCGAAGCCGTCGATGCCGCCGGAGTGCGTGTAGACGGTGCGCTCGCCCATCTTCGCGACCGCCCAGCCCAGCCCGTAGGAGGCGGTGTCGTTGACCTTGATCTGCGGCGTGACCAGCTCGACGAACCCCTTCTCGGAGACGAGCCGCTTGCCGTCCGCGCCGACGCCGCCCGCGAGCATGAACTTGAGCCACTGAGCCATCTCGCGCGCGCTCGAATTGATCGCGCCGGCGGGCGCGACGTTCGTGATGTCGCGCGTCGCGACGTGGCGCGCCTCCTTCGTCGCCGCGTTGTACTGGTAGCCGAGCGAGAAGTCGGGCGCGGACTTCATCTCCGCGACGGAGAGCACGCTCTTCGTCATGCCGAGAGGTCTGAGGATGCGCGTTGAAATAACGTTCTCCCACGTCTGCCCTTGCGCGCGCGCGACCGCCTCGCCCGCCGCCGAGAACATCACGTTCTGGTACTGGAACTTCTCTCTTAGTTTCGCCGACGGCTTCGCGCGCCCCGCCACGCGGATCACCTCCTCGCGGTTGAGCACGCCCGTGTACCAGGCGATGTCCGTGCCCGCCAGCCCCGTGCGGTGCGAGAGCAGATCGCGCAGCGTCACTTGGGCGTCCGCCTCCTTGTCGCGCAAGCTGAAGTAGGGGAGAAACTTTTTCGGCGAGTCGTCGAGCGAGAGCTTGCCGTCGTCCTGCGACATGACGGCAGCCAGTGCCGTGAAAGCCTTGGTGCAGGAGCCGATGGCGAAGAGCGTGTCGGGCGTGACCGGCAGACCCCGGCCTGCGTCCCTCACCCCCGAAGCCCTCAACACGATCACCTGATCGCCCCGCACGACGACGAGCGACGCGCCGGGCACGCCCGCCGCCGCCCGCGCCTCGTCGAACGCACGCTCGACGGCGGCGACGCGCGACGCCGCGTCGTCCTGCGTCGCCGCCGGGGCTTGCGACTGCGCCCGCGGCGCGCCACTCGGAGGCTGTGTCGTCTGCGCGTGAGCGCGGCGCGGCGCGACGCCGGGCGCGAGCAGGGCGGCGGCTAAAGAGAGGTGTAAAAAACGCCTGAGTGACATATTATTCAACGCTCCTGAAGCGAGAAGACGCGCGACTGAAAGCGAGAAGACGCGCGACCGACGGTGAACGTTTCAAACCGCTGAGCCGACCGTCGCGGTCGCGGCGAAGGTGTTGCGTCTCACGCGCGCGGGTCTGGAAAGTATTACGTCGCGGCGCGGCGAATGGTTATGACGACGAAGAAGTCAGCACAGACCCGCGGCGCGCGCGTGCGCGTCGGGGTGGACACGGGCGGGACGTTCACGGACTTCGTCTTCGCGCAGCGGGGGCGCGTGCGCGTCTTCAAGCTCGCCTCGACGCCAGCCGATCCTTCGCTCGCGATCACGGAAGGGTTGCGGCGCGCGGCGCGCGAGGCGGGCGCGCGCCTCTCGGACATCGAGGTCGTGCACGGCACGACCGTCGGCACGAACGCGCTGCTCGAACGCAGGGGCGCTCTCTCGGCTTTGGTGACGACCGCCGGCTTCGAGGACGTGATCGAGATCGGCCGTCAGGCGCGACCGCGCCTCTACGACTTGGAAGCCGAGAAGCCCCCGCCGCTCGTCCCGCGGAGTTTACGCTTCGGCGTCGCCGAAAGAATCGCCGCGTCGGGCGAAGTCCTGGAGCCGCTCGAAGAAGAAGAGATCGAAAGACTCGTCGCCGGGCTCGAGCGCGCGCGCCCCGAATCGGTCGCCGTCTCGCTGCTGTTCTCGTTCGTCAGACCCGAACACGAAAAGAGGATCGCGCGCGCCCTCGCCGCCGCGCTCCGCGTCCCCGTCTCCGTCTCGCACGAGATACTCCCCGAATACCGCGAGTTCGAGCGCACCTCGACCGTCGCCGTCAACGCGTACCTCCAACCGCTGATGGGTCTCTACCTCCGGATCGATCGCGCGCGTGGACGCGGGCGGCGCGCTGCGCGTGGGACCCGAAAGCGCGGGCGCCGATCCGGGTCCCGCGTGCTACGGTCGCGGGACTCTGCCGACGGTGACGGACGCGAACCTCGTCCTCGGTCGCTTCGGCGGCGCGCAACTCCTCGGCGGCGACTTCACTCTCGACGAGCGCCGCGCCGAGGACGCGCTGGACGATCTCGCGCGCGCGTTGACGAAGGCGGGCGGTCGCCGCGTCACGGCGACCGAAGCCGCGCTCGGAGTGGTGCGCGTGGTCAACGCGGGGATGGAGCGCGCGCTCCGGGTCGTCTCGGTCGAGCGCGGCTACGACACGCGCGCCTTCACGCTCGTCTCGTTCGGCGGCGCGGGGGGCTTGCACGCGGTCGCGCTCGCGCAAGGATTGAAGATTCCGCGCGTCATGATCCCGGCGAGCCCCGGCGCGCTCTCGGCGACGGGCGCGCTGCGCTCCGACGTGGTGCGCGACGCGAGCCGCACCGTCATGCTCGACGCGGGCGGGCGACTCGAAGCGCTCGAGCGCGCCTTCGCCGAGATGGAGCGCGAGGGGCGCGCCTCGCTCAGGCGCGAGGGCTTCGCCGACGCGCGGCAGCGCCACGAGCGCACGGTCGCCGCGCGCTACAAGGGTCAGTCGTTCGAGCTGGAGATCAAATTCAACGCCCGCGCGCGCGTCGCCGACGCCTTCCACCGCGCGCACCTCGCGCGCTACGGCTACGCGCGGGAGCCGAGCGCGGTCGAGATCGTCAGCGCGCGCGTGCGCTCTTCGGGGCTCGTCGAGAAGGTAAGACTTGAGCGGCCCGGCACCCGCTCGCACGCCCGCGCGCCGCTCGCGCCGCGGGGCTTCGCGCAAGTTTACTTCGCCGCGCGCGCCTCTCGCGCCGCCGTCTACGCGCGCGAGGAACTCCCGGCGGGCGCGCGTCTACTCAGCCCTTGCGTCGTTACGGAATATTCATCGACGACGCTCGTCCCCGCCGGGGCGCGCGCGCGCGTAGACGCGCTGGGAAATTTGAACATCGAGTTGGGTTATCATCGTGCGAGCAAGGCGTGAGACATTCACCGCCGCGGAGGAGAAACGATGAAGTATGAAGGATGAACGATGAAGTAAGAATCATCGTCTTTAACTTTATCGTTCATCGTTCATCCTTCATCGTTTGCTTCGTGCCTCTGCGGTTAATCTCCGATCCGCTGTGGCACGAGTGTGAGTTGAAGATCATGAGACGCAGAAGCAGCTTCGATCCGGTCACGCTGGAAATCTACCGCGCGCTCTACACGTCGGTCGCCGAAGAGATGGGCGTGAGTTTACGGCGCACCGCGTTCTCGCCGAACATCAAGGAGCGGCGCGACTACTCGTGCGCCGTCTTCGACGCCGCGGGGCGCGTCATCGCGCAGGGCGATCACATGCCCGTCCACCTCGGCTCGATGCCCGCCGCGGTCGCCGCCGCGCTCGACGCGACCGCGCTCGCGCCCGGCGACGTGGTCGCCTTGAACGATCCGTTCGCGGGCGGCACGCACCTGCCCGACGTAACCTTAGTCGCCGGCGTCTTCCTCGAAGACGAGGTGATTGCGGATTGCGGATTGCGGATTGCGGATTTGAAGAAGCAGCCTCAGTCAAAGTCTGCGCGCGCAAGAAAACCCTCACCATCCGCGGGCTATGTGCCCGCTCCTGAATCCGCAATCCGCAATCCGCAATCCGCAATCTTCTACGTCGCCAACCGCGCGCACCACGCGGACATCGGCGGAGCCAGCCCCGGCTCGATGGGGATGGCGACGGACGTTTACGGCGAAGGCTTGCGCATCCCGCCGGTGAAGATCGTGAAGGGCGGTCGGGAGGACGCCGACTTGATGAGGTTGCTGCTGGCGAACGTGCGCGGGGCGGCGGAGCGGCGCGCGGACTTCGAGGCGCAGACGGGATCACTGAAAACCGGCGCGTCGCGGCTTTTGGAGATCGTCGCGCGCGCCGGGAGCCGTGAGGCGAGCGTGTACGCGGCGCACCTGATCGATTACTCGGCGCGGCGCATGCGCGCGGTGATCCGGGAGATGCCGGACGGCGTCTACGAAGCGGAGGACGCGCTCGACGGGGACGGCGTCACGGACGAGCCCGTCGTGCTGCGCGTGAGGGTAACGATCAGGGGCGAGAGAGCGCGCGTCGATTTTAGGGGAAGCGCGGCGCAGGTGGCGGGACCCGTCAACGCGGTCGAGGCGATCACGCTCTCGGCGGTGTCGTACGTCTTCCGCTGCCTCGTCGGCGCGGACGAAGTCCCGGCGAGCGCGGGGCTGATGGAGCCGATCGAAGTCGTCGCCCCGCTCGGTTCGGTCGTCAACGCGGAGCCCCCGGCGGCGGTCGCGGGCGGCAACGTCGAGACCTCGCAGCGGATCGTCGACGTTTTGTTCAGGGCGCTCGCCCGAGCCGTGCCCGCGCGCATCCCGGCGGCGAGCCAGGGGACGATGAACAACCTGACCGTCGGCGGGGTCGATCTCGGCGGGCAAGAGTTCGCCTACTACGAGACGGTCGCGGGCGGCATGGGCGCGCGCGCGACCCGCGACGGCATGAGCGCGGTGCACACGCACATGACGAACAGCCTGAACACGCCCGCCGAGGCGTTGGAGTATGCGTACCCGTTGCGCGTCCGGCGCTACGCGATCCGCGAGGGCTCCGGCGGCGAGGGCGCGACGCGCGGGGGCGACGGCGTCGTGCGCGAGATCGAGACGCTCGTCCGAGCGCGCGCGTCGCTCCTGGCGGACAGGCGCGCGCTCGCCCCTTACGGTCTCGCGGGCGGCGGGAGTGGGAGCGCGGGACGAGATTCAATCGTGCGGCGCGATGGCACGACCGAGCGCGTCGGCGCGAAAGGATCGTGGCAGTTGGAGCCGGGCGACCGCGTGCGGATCGAGACGCCGGGCGGCGGCGGGCACGGGAAGCGGAAACGATGAAGGAAGAGATGTCCGTTGTCAGTTGTCAGTCGTCAGTCGTCAGTTGCCCGTGGTTCGCGGACTCGACGACAGAACGAAACATACGATCTGATGAGCGTGAAAAAAGATGACGGACGACGGACTACTGACAACGGACTACTGACAACTGACAAGCGACCACTGACAACGCACAGCCTTTCGGCTAGAATGTGCCCGCCTGATTACATCCGCCCCGCAACCGCAAGACCCGGACGGCGATCCGACGCTCGACAGCCTGCGCCCCGACCCGAGCCACCGGGAACTCCCGGGGCGCGTCGGACTCCCCGTTAAGTAAGAGATGACGCTGACCACCGGCACGCGACTCGGTCGCTACGAAGTCCGCTCCAAGATCGGGGAGGGCGGGATGGGCGAGGTGTATCTCGCGCACGACACGCGGCTGGGGCGCGCGGTCGCGTTGAAAGTCCTGCCCGCGGACGTGGCGCGCGACGAGCGGCGGATGCAGCGCTTCGTACAGGAGGCGCGCGCAGCGTCCGCGCTCAACCACCCGAATATCATCACCATCCACGAGATCGAGGACGAAGGCGCGGTGAACTTCATCGCCACCGAGTTCATCGACGGCGAGACCCTGCGCGCGCGGATGAACCGCGGCGGCTTGCGACTCGGCGAGTCTGTCGAGATCGCGGCGCAGATCGTCTCGGCGCTCTCAGCCGCGCACGCCGCCGGAATAGTCCACCGCGACGTCAAGCCGGAGAACGTGATGATCCGGCGCGACGGCTACGTGAAAGTTTTGGACTTCGGTCTCGCCAAGCTGACGGGTCTGCCTTCCGGCTCGATTGACACGGAGGCTGCGACCCGCGCTCTGGTTAACACCGATCCGGGCGCGGTGATGGGAACCGTGGCGTACATGAGTCCCGAACAGGCGCGCGGGAAAGAAGTTGACGCGCGCACCGACCTCTTCTCCCTGGGCGTCGTGCTCTACGAGATGATCGCGGGGCGCGTGCCGTTCGCGGGCGAGACGGTGAGCCACGTCATCGTCTCGATCCTGGAGCGCGAGCCGCCGCCGCCGTCGGCTCTCGCGCGGCACGTCCCCGAGGCGCTCGATCTTTTCGTCGCGCAGGCGCTGGCGAAAGACCCCGAAGAGCGCTGGCAGACGGCGAAGCAGATGCTCGCCGCGCTCAAGAAGATCAGGCAGCGCCTCGCCTCCGAGGCGGAGATCGAACGCTCGACCGCGCCGGAGTTGCTGAGTCGCACGATTGCATCGTCTTCGGGCGGCACGGCGTCTTCGGGCGTCGCCGGCGCGACGGCTTCGGCGGGCGAGGGCGGTTCAGGCGCGCAAGCCACGCTCGCCGCTGCGCCCGCGGACACGGCGCGCTCTGTTGCGGGAGCGACGAACGCCTCGGCCGCGCCCGCCCCGCGGCTCAAAGGCTGGCAGAAGGCGCTTGGCGCAGCCGGGGCTCTCATCATCTTCGCCGGGCCCTTCGTCTCCCTGCTCCGCTCTTACCTCGAACCCGACAAGCCCGCGCGCCGCGTCGTGCAGCCCGTCGGCGCGCGCGCTAACGAGGCGCAGACCGCGCAGTCGTCCGGCTCGGTGAAGCTCACTCGGCTGACGAGCACGGGCAAGGTCAAGCACGCCGCCATCTCGCCCGACGGGAAGTACGCCGTTCATGTCGTGGACGAAGCGGGGCGGCAGGGTTTGTGGATCAGGCAGATCGCCACCGCCAGCAACGTCAACGTGCTCCCCCCCGTGGAAGCCGACTACCTGGGCTTAACCTTCTCGCAAGACGGCAACTACGTTTACTACGTCCGCCGCGAGAAGGCGGGCGATAAAGGCTTTGTCTATCAAATGCCCGCGCTCGGGGGCTCTTCGAGGAAGATCACCGAGGGCGCGGACGGCCCGATCACGCTTTCGCCGGACGGCAGGCGTCTCGCCTTCGTGCGCTACGATTACACTCGGGGCGAGAGTGCGTTGATCGTCGCCGACATGGACGGGGGCAGCGAGCGCAGTCTCGCCACGCGCAAAGAGCCCGCCGGGCTCAGCACTGAAGGCACCGCGTGGTCGCCCGACGGGAAAGTTATCGTGTGCGCCGCTTATAGCGCGAGCACCGACGACGCCGTAACCCTGGTTGAAGTGGCAGTCGAGGACGGGAGGGAGAGACAGATTCTACCGATGCAGATGGGTGCGATTGATAATATCGCATGGCTGGCAGACGGGAGCGGTCTGTTGATGGCTGCGGCGGACAAGTCATCCGGCTACTTCTATCAGATTTGGCACGTCGCCTACCCGGACGGCGAAGCGCGCCGGATCACGAACGACTTGAACAACTACTCCGACGTGAGTGTGACGGCGGATTCGGACACGCTGCTCACCGTGCAAAGCGACGCGATTTCAAATCTCTGGGTCGCGCCGAGCGTGGATTCGAGCCGCGCCCGGCGGATCACCTCCGGCAAGCATGACGGTAATATGGGGGTCGCGTGGACGCCCGACGGCAGGATAGTACACGCGAGCCGCGATTGGGACATTTCCATCCTCGACGCCGACGGGAGCAACCAGAAGCTGCTCACCATCGACGAGCATAATAACCGCTGGGTGTCCGTCACGCCCGACGGGCGCTACATCCTCTTCGAGTCGTGGCGCAAGGGCGCAAGCAGCGGCGTCTGGCGCATGGACATTGACGGCGGCGATCCTAAGCCAATAGCCGTGCGAGGGTGGGCTTCCGTCCCGAAAAGTTCACCCGACGCCAAGTGGGTCGTTTACGAATCGAACGTTTCGGGCAAGACAACGCTTTGGAAAACGTCGATTGACGGAGGCGAAGCGACGCAACTCACGGACAGGATCACGGCAGACCCCGCCATTTCACCCGACGGGAAACTGATCGCCTGCTTCTACTACCCGGGGCGGAGCGTCAAGCTGGCCGTCATCCCGTTTGCGGGCGGAGAACCGCTGTTTGAATTCGACGTCGACGGCGGCATCAGAGATAAGACTCCCGGCTGGACGGCGGACGGGCGCGCGATAACTTACGTCCTCAATCGCGGAGGCGTTTCCAACATCTGGAGTCAGCCGCTCAACGGCGGCGCGCCGAAACAATTAACGGACTTCAAAACGGATCTCATCTTCGCTTACGACCTGTCGCGCGACGGCAAACAACTCGTGCTCGCGCGCGGCACCATCAGCAATGATGTCGTCCTGATCAGTGATTTCAGACGATGACAATTGAGGCGGGCACGCGACTCGGTCGCTACCAGATCAAGTCGCTCGTCGGCGCGGGCGGGATGGGCGAAGTCTACCGCGCGCACGACCCGAACCTCGGTCGCGACGTGGCGCTCAAAGTCCTGCCGTCCGACTTCTCCGCCGACAGGGAGAGGCTCGCCCGCTTCGAGCAGGAGGCGCGAGCCGCGGGCGCCTTGAACCACCCGAACGTCCTCTCCATCCACGACGTGGAGACGCACGACGGCAGCCTCTACGTCGTCTCGGAACTCCTGGAGGGCGAGACGCTGCGCGAGCTGCTGGGCGGCGCGGCGCTCCCCGTCCGCAAGGCGGTCGATTACGCGTTGCAGTCGGCGCGGGGCTTAGCCGCCGCGCACGAGCGCGGGATCATCCACCGCGACATCAAGCCGGAGAACCTGTTCGTCACCACCGACGGGCGGGTGAAGATACTCGACTTCGGCATCGCCAAGCTGATGGAGGCGGAGGCGGGCGGCGCGCGCACAGACCTGCCGACGCGCAAGGTCAACACGGACTCCGGCGCGGTGATGGGAACCGTCGGCTATATGTCGCCGGAGCAGCTGAGGGGGAAGCCGGTCGATCCGCGCACCGACATCTTCTCCTTCGGAGCCGTCCTCTACGAGATGCTCGCGGGGCGGCGCGCCTTCCACAAGGACTCCGCGGCTGACACCATCAGCGCCATCCTGAAGGAAGACCCGCCGGAGCTTTCCGAGACGAACGGGAGCGTCAACCCCGCGCTCGACCGCGTGGTCAGGCGCTGCCTGGAGAAGAACCGCGAGGAGCGTTTCCACTCGGCGAGCGATCTCGCCTTCGCACTCGAAGCGCTCTCCGGCACGCAAGCGTCCGGCGCAACCACCGCCGTCGTCACCGCCGAAGCTTCAAAACCCGAACACCGAAGTAAATTGATCGCGCGTCTGGGCTGGATCGCGGCGGCGCTCTTCTTAGTCTCGACGCTCGCGCTCGCCTTCCTCCACTTCCGACGCACGGAGCCGCGCGCCGAGACCATGCGCTTCACGATCCCTGCGCCGGAGAAGTCGGCTTACCGCGGCACGCTCGCGCTCTCGCCCGACGGTCGCCGCCTCGCCTTCATCGTCACGGGCCCCGGCGGCAATTCGCTCTGGGTGCGCGCGCTGGATTCGTTGGAGGCGCGACAACTGCCGGGCACGGAGGGGGCCGACTTCCCCTTCTGGTCGCCGGACGGCCGCTCCGTCGGATTCTTCGCGGGCAACAAACTGAAGAGGATCGACGTTGCGGGCGGCGCGCCGCAGGTCTTAGCCGACGCCACCACCGACCCGCGCGGCGCGGCGTGGGCGCCGGACGGCACGATCATCTTCACCCCGGATTTCACGTCGCCGCTCTTGAAAGTCTCGGCGGCGGGCGGGACGGTCGAGCCCGTGACCGCACTCGATCAGTCGCGGCAACAGACCTCCCACCGCTGGCCCTCTTTCCTGCCGGACGGTCGTCACTTCCTCTACTTCTCGCGGGGCACGAAGAAGGATGCGGAAGGAATTTACGCCGGGTCGCTCGACACGAAGGAGGTGAAGTTCCTCCTCAACACCAACCTGCGTGGGGTATACGCGCAGGCGGACGGCGCGACCGCCGGTTACCTGCTTTTCATGCGCGACAAGAGTTTGATGGCGCAGCCCTTCGACGCCGAACGCCTGCAACTGAGCGGCGAGCCTGCGGTCGTCGCGGAGGGCGTGCTGACCTTCCCCGAAGAGGGCGGCCCCACAGCCTACGCGGCTTTCTCCGCTTCGGCGAACGGGCGTCTGTCTTACCTGCCGGGCAACATAGCATTGGATCAGATGGGCTGGTTCGACCGGGCGGGTAAGTCGCTCGGCTCGGTCGGCCCTCAGGGACTGTTGGGAGAACTCTGGCTCTCGCCCGACGGGAAGCGAGTCGCGTTCGACCGCAGGGACTTACAGTCGCCGGACATCTGGCTGCTCGATCTGGCGCGCTCAACGACGACGAGATTCACGTTCGACGCGGCGGCGGACACATCCCCGGTCTGGTCTGCGGACGGGAGCCGCATCTTCTTCTCCTCGAACCGCGACGGCGGTAAATTCAGCCTCTATCAGAAGGTTTCGAGCGGCGCGGGCGGAGACGAGTTGTTGCTCAAGACTGAGACCAACGCTTTCGCCGACGACTGGTTTTCGGGGAAGGCCGGTGAGTTCATCATCTACGAGAGCGAGAGCGGTCTGAACAGATTCGATCTCATGGTGCTGCCGCTCGCGGGCGAGCGCAAGCCCTACCCGTTCCTCCAAACGGAGTTCAACGAAACCCACGCGCAGTTCTCGCCCGACGGTCGCTTCGTCGCCTACGTCTCGGACGAGTCGGGGCGCGCGGAGGTTTACGTGCAGAGCTTCCCGGCTGCGGGCGGCAAGTGGCAGATTTCGACGGGCGGCGGCGATCAGCCACAATGGCGGCGCGACGGCAGGGAGTTGTTCTACATGGCCCCCGACAAAACTCTGATGGCGGTGCCGATCGCGGCGGGCGGTTCTTTCGAGCCCGGTTCCCCCGCCGCGCTCTTCGCCACGCACATCCCGGCACGCGGCTCGGTCGCTACGAAGTCCGCTCGCTCCTCGGCGCGGGCGGGATGGGCGAGGTCTACCTCGCCGAGGACGCGGAGCTCCACAGAGCCGTGGCGCTGAAGGTTCTACCGACGGAGGTCGCGCTCGACGCCCGGCGCATGCACCGGTTCAAGCAGGAGGCGAGAGCCGCCGCCGCGCTCAACCACCCGAACATCGCGCACGTCTACGAGGTGGGCGAGAGCCGCGGGGTGCACTTCATCGCGATGGAGTACATCGATGGCGAGACCCTGCGCGAGTTGATCCAACGCGAGCGCGCCGATCTGGCGAAGCTGCTGCGCTACCTGCAGCACGCGGCGGAGGGCTTAGCCAAGGCTCACGCCGCGGGCGTCGTGCACCGCGATCTCAAGCCCGACAACATCATGATCACCAGAGACGGCTTCGCCAAGGTGCTCGACTTCGGCGTGGCGAAGCTCGTCGAGCCGCAGGGGTCCGCGCGCTCGGCGGGCGACGCCGTGACCGTCGCGATGGAGCAGCACTCGAAGCCCGGCGTCGTCCTCGGCACGGTCGGCTACATGTCGCCCGAACAGGCGCGCGGGGCGACCGACGAGATCGACGCGCGCTCCGACATCTTCTCCTTCGGCTGCATCCTGTACGAGGCGGCGACGGGGCGGCGCGCCTTCGAGGGCGCGGACGCGATCGACTCGCTCAACAAGATCATCCGCGAGCCGGTCGCGCCCGTCCAGACGCTGCGCCCCGACGCCCCGGCGGAGCTTCAGAAGATCGTGCGCCGCTGCCTGGAGAAGGAGCCCGGCGAGCGTTACCAGTCGATCAAGGACGTGGCGATCGAGTTGAAAGACTTGCGGCGCGAGATGGCGGCGGCTACGGCGACGACCGCGGGCACAGCCGCCGCCGCCCCGGCGGGAGGCACGTTCAGCACCCAGCCGGACACGCTGCACGGGACTGATCAAACCACCCCCGCCGGCACGACCGGCGCGACCGTGACGCCGCACGCGACGCACCCGTCGGGCGCCGAACACCTGGTCGGCGAGATCAGACAGCATAAGACGGCGGTCGCGCTCGTCGCGTGCCTCGTCCTCGCCGCCTCCGTCGCGGGAGTCGTCGGCCTGCGCGCTTACCTGCGCGCGCGCGCGTCCGCCGCGTCAATCGACTCGATCGCCGTTCTGCCCTTCGTCAATCAGAACGACGTCATCAACAGCCTCGCGCAGCTCCCCAACATCAGGGTCATCGCGCGCAGCTCCGCCTTCCGCTACAAGGGCAAGGAAGTTGATCCGCTGGCTGCGGGCAAGGCGCTCGGCGTGCGCGCGGTGCTGACGGGCCGCATCATGCAGCGCGGCGACGAGCTGACCATCAGCACGGAGCTGCTGGACGTGAGGGAGAACAAGCAGCTCTGGGGCGAGCAGTACGACGAGAAAGTTTCGGGGCTGCTCACCATGCAGCGCGCCATCGCGAGCCAGATCACGAGCAACCTGCGGCTCAAGCTGTCGGGCGCGGACGAGAGCCGCGTCGCCAAGCGCTACACCGAGAGCCCCGAAGCGTACCGGCTCTACCTCCAGGGTCGCTTCCACTGGAACAAGCGGACGAACGAGTCGTTAGAGAAGGCGGTCGAGTATTTCAACCAGGCGGTCGAAGCCGATCCGAGCTACGCCCTGGCTTACGCCGGGTTAGCCGACGCCTGGTTCTCCAGGGGCTGGTACCGCTACGTCGTGCCGAAGGAGGCTTACGAGAAGGCGAAGTCGGCGGCGGCGCGGGCGCTGGAAATAGACGACGGGCTCGCCGAGGGTCACGCCATACTGGCGGCGATCAAGGCGACCTACGAGTGGGACTGGCAGGGCGCGGAGCGCGAGTTCAAGCTCGCCATCCAGCTCAACCCGAACTACGCCACCGCGCACCAGCGCTACTCCCTCTACCTGCCGATCACGGGTCGCTTCGACGAGGCGATCTCGGAGGCGAAGAAGGCGCGCGATCTCGATCCGCTCTCGCTGCCCGCGAACGAGAACGTCGGCGACATCCTCTACCTCGCGCGCCGCTACGACGAGGCGAAAGAGCAGCTGCGCAAGACGCTCGAACTCGATCCGAACTACGGCGTGGCGCACGGCACGCTCGCGAAGGTGTACGACGCCGAGGGCAAACACGAAGAGGCTCTGGACGAACGTCTGAAAGGCGCGCCGCCCGAGACCGTCGCGCAGATGAAGAAGCTCTTCGCCGCGTCGGGGATCAGGGGGTACTGGCAGCACCGGCTCGACCAGGTGCTCGAACGCGCGAAGCGCGAGTACGTCTCGCCCGCCGACATCGCGCTCTTCTACGCGCGCGTCGGCGACCGCGATCAGGCTTTCGCGTGGCTGGGGAAAGCCATGGACGAGCGCTCGATCCTCTTCAACTATCTGGTCGCGGACGCGCGGTTCGACAACCTCCGATCCGATCCGCGCTTCGCCGAGCTGCTGCGCCGCGTCGGGCTCCAACCCCTGGCGCCGGGCTGAGACTTACCATCGTCTCGCTGAGTCGTCGGCACAGATCATCAACCATGAGCCTCGAAGCCGGAACACATTTAGGGCGCTACGAGATCCGCTCGCTCCTCGGCGCGGGCGGGATGGGCGAGGTCTACCTCGCCGAGGACACGAAGCTCGGGCGCGCGGCGGCGCTCAAGGTCTTGCCCTCGGAGGTGGCGTCCGATCAGGGGCGCATGCGGCGCTTCGTGCAGGAGGCGCGGCTCGCCTCCTCGCTCAACCACCCGCACATCGTCACCATCTACGAGATCGAGGACGAGGCGCGCCCGCCCTTCATCGCCGCCGAGTTCATCGACGGCGAGACCCTGCGCGGGCGGATGAGGGCGGGGGGCATGAACCTCGGCGAAGTGCTCCGGGTCTGCGAGCAGATCACGTCGGCTCTCGCGGCGGCACACGAGGCTGGAATAGTCCACCGCGACGTCAAGCCGGAGAACGTCATGATCCGGCGCGACGGCTACGCGAAAGTCCTCGACTTCGGGCTCGCCAAGCTCACCGAGCGCGGCGCGCCGTCGGTCGACACGGAGGCGCAGACGCGCGCACTCGTCAAGACCGATCCCGGCGCCGTGATGGGGACGGTTAATTACATGTCGCCGGAGCAGGCGCGCGGCCAGGCAGTGGACGCGCGCACGGACATCTGGAGCCTGGGCGTCGTGCTCTTCGAGATGCTGACGGGCCAGACGCCCTTCCGCGGCAAGTCGGCGGGTCACACCATCGTCGCGATCCAGGACGAGGAGCCGCCGCCGCTCGCGCGCTTCGCCCCCGAAGCGCCCGAGGCTTTGCAGGAACTGATCAACGACGCGCTCGCCAAAGACCCGGACGCCCGCCCGAGCGCTAAGCAGTTGCTCGCACGGCTCAACCGGCTCCGGCGCCGGCTCGACGCGGGCGCGCACCTCGATCAGTCGGTCGCGCCGAACCTGACGGCGGGGGGAGCCGACTCGTCCGGCGCGGCGACGGGCACACAGGCGGGCGCGCCCTCGACCTACGGC
>JAIVJC010000036.1 GCA_020200235.1 Acidobacteriota bacterium
GCTCTGAGTATGTTGCTCGGCGTTCAGATCTACGCCGTCGGACTCGCTGACAATAGTAGCCCGAGCTTTGCCTGCGCTGCTAATCACTATGTCTTACAAAGGCTGTCATCCGCTTCCGGCGGGAAAGCTTACTACCCGCCGATAACACCGCCGCTCAACGCGCTAAACGAGTTTATAGATCGCGTAGCTGTGAGGTTACGGCATCAATATGTCATCGGCTTCTCGCCCGAGACGCCGGTAAAACATAGCGAGGTGCGGAAGGTCGAAATCAAAGTCATCCCGCCTGTCACCATGAAGAAAACCAAGCTATACGCACAGAGCAGTGAGGGCTATGTGGTCGTTACGTCACACAATTAATACGCTCAAGGGCAGGGCAATCAGTGCTCGCGATGCCTGAGAGGTTGGAAGTTGCTAGACCTGCGGCGGGATGGTCTCCTCGCCGACGGCGTGGAGCGTCATCGAACTCGACAAGCCGAGACCGGAGAGCCTGCCCGCCATGGCGACGATGATCTGACCCTGCTCGACGACGCCCGCTTCGAGCAGCACGCGGTCGCCCACCTTGATCATGTCGCGGGTGCTCTCGGCGGCCGCGTGGACGAGCGCCTCGATGCCCCAGATGAGCGACAGCTCGTTGCGCACCTCGCGCGACGAAGTGAGCGCGACGATGCGCTGGCGCGGGCGCAGCACCGCGAGGCGCCGCGCCATCAGCCCCGACTCCGTGAAGACCGCGATGAGCTTCGCGTTCATCTCTTCGGCGGCGAACGCCGCCGCCTCGCACAGCGCGCGGCTCGTGCGCCCCGTCTGCTTGCCGCTCCACTTGTGCCCCGACCCGTACTCGTCCGAGCGCCCCGACTCGGCGGACTCGATGATGCGCGCCATCGTCGCCACCGACGCCACCGGGTACTGACCCGAGGCGGTCTCGCCCGAAAGCATCAGCGCGTCGGAGCCGTCCCACACGGCGTTCGCCACGTCCGAAGCCTCGGCGCGCGTCGGGCGCGGCTCCGAGACCATCGACTGCAACATCTGCGTCGCCGTGATGACGAACTTCTCCGCGCGGTTGGCCTCCTCGATGATCCGCTTCTGGTAGACCGGCACCAGCTCGACGCTCGTCTCGACGCCGAGATCGCCGCGCGCCACCATCACGCCGTCCGTCGCGGCGATGATGTCCGCGAGGTTGTCTATCGCCTCCGCCTTCTCGATCTTCGCGACGAGCGGCGCCCGCCCGCCCGCGGCTTTGATCAGCGACTTCGCCTCCACGCAGTCCTCGGCGCGGCGCACGAACGAGAGCGCGATGTAGTCGGCGCCCTGCCGCACAGCCCAGTTGAGATCGCGCCTGTCCTTGTCGGTGAGCGAGGGGATCGGCAGCGCGACGCCCGGCAGGTTAATGCCCTTGCGCTCCTTCAGCTCGCCGCCGTTGACGACGCGCGTCACCACGTCCGTGTCGCTCGTGCGCTCGACATTCAGCTCGATCAACCCGTCGTCGAGCAGGACGCGCGTGCCGGGCCGCACGTCGCGCGCGAGCCCCGCGTAGTTGGTCGAGACCTCGTGGGAGTCGCCCGCGACCGAGCGCGTGGTGAGCGTGAAGATCGCGTTGGCTTCGAGCGTGACGGGCTGGCCGCCGCGCAAAACGCCCGTCCTGATCTTCGGACCGGAGAGATCGACGAGCACGGCGAGCGGCCGCTTCATCCGGTCGGACGCCTCGCGCGCGCGCCGGACGGTCTCGGCCTGCTCCTCCTGCGTGCCGTGCGACATGTTGATCCGCACGGCGTTGGCGCCCGCGGCGAGCAGCGCTTCGAGCGTCGCCGGTTCGCGCGAGGCGGGACCGAGCGTCGCGAGTATCTTGGCTTTCCTCATCGTTTCGTCAATCGTAGAGAAACCGGTGACAAGTGACAAGCGGCAAAAGCCGTCAACGGTAAACCGTGACGGGCGACAGGAAAAGCCGTGACAGGTGACAGGTGACAGGACAGGAGTGATGGGTGATGAGTGATGGGTGATGAGTGATGAGTGATGAGTGAAAGATAAATGCTCTTAACTCAGTACTCATCACTCATCACTCATCACTTTCTTGTCACCTGTCACGCGCTTAATTGTCCAGCGCGGTCTTGATGACGTTCTCGAGTTCGGCGGGGACGGTCGCGTCGTAGCCGACGAAGCGTCGGAGGAGGCGACCCTTGCGGTCGAAGACGTAGGTCTGCGGGATCACGTCGCTGTCGGCGAAGTAGAGCGCGTTCATCGCATCGTCCGGGTAGCCGAGCGGGTACTGGATGCCGAACTCCTGGACAAAGCCGGGGACTTTCGGCCGGTCGTCCTCGCCGCCGACGTTCAAGCCGACGATCTGTAAGCCCCGCGCGCCGTAGCGCCGCTGCATCTCGATGAGGTGCGGCGTCTCCTCGCGGCACGGCGGGCAGTAGGTCGCCCAGAAGTCGAGGACGAGGACTTTGCCCTGGTAGTCCGACGGTCGCGCTCTCCGCCCGTCGAGCGTCGTCCAGACGCTCGTGCCGAGGCTCGCGTCGTCCGCCTTCGCGCCGCCCCGCGGGACGCGCGCCGCGTTGACGGGCGGCATCGGCACGCCCGTCTGCGGCGGCGCGCCGCCGCGCGGCGTGTTCGTGTTGTCCGGCGTGTAGGAGATCGACTGCTTCGTGTAGTCGGGGCGCGTACAGGCTGCCACCGAGAGCGCGAGCGCGGAGAGTGTGATCGCGAGGGCGGTTTTCATGTCGGATAATTGAGAGAAGGGATCTAAGGCTGCGCGCCGTCTTCGGCGAGCTGCTGCTCCAGCTCTTCGACGGAGGGGCGCTGCTCCTGCGCGGGCACGCAGTAGTTCTCGTCCGCCCAGTTGCCGAAATCGATGAGCTTGCAGCGCTCGGAGCAGAACGGGCGGAAAGGGTTTTCCCGGCTAAGTTGGACGGGCTTGCCGCAGTTCGGACACTTCTTCATCACACGTAAAAATTAGAAGGGCGAAGGGCGAAAGTCAAACGCAGGTGACTTCCGCCCTTCGCCCTTCCAGCCTTCCACTTTTTTTACGCCGTCGCCATCTCCGTCGGGTGCTTGAGGAGGATTTTGCGGTCGACGAAATCGATGACCCCGGCGCGCCGCAGGTCGTTCAGGCGCACGGTCACGCTCTCTCTAGTCGAGCCGACGATTGACGCGATCTCTCGGTGCGGGAGGGCGATGTCGATGAGGACGCCGCCCGGCTCCTCGCGACCGTAGCGCTCGGAGAGTTCCGCGAGCAGCTTTTCGAGGCGCGCGGGGATGGCGTCCAGGGCGAAGTCGGCGACTCTACGCTCGGAGCGGGAAAGTCGTTGACCGAGGAGGCGCAAAGTGTGATGATTGAGCTCGCGACTTTCCCCCATCGCCAGCTTGAACTCCCCCACCGGAATCCTGAGCACGCGCGTGTTCTCGAACGCCGCCGCGGACATCTGGTGGGCGCCCGTCGTCGTGTAGAGCGCGAACTCGCCGAAGAGCGCGCCGGTGGGCAGGATGTCGATGACGGCTTCGCGGTCGGTGCCGGGCTCGACGCGGCAGAGCTTGACGCGCCCGCGCGCGACCACGTAGAGGGCGTCCGCCGCGTCGCCCGCGCGGTAGACGAAGCGGCGGCGGCGGAAGTCGTAGGCGGTCGAGGCGGCGGCGAGTCGCGCGACGGTCTCCGCGTCTAAGTCGGCGCCGATCTCGGAGTCGCGGATCGCGTCGGCGCGCTCGGCGTCGGTCAGATCGCAGGCTCTGCGGTGTGGCATTGGGGGAACCTCTAAGTTTCGCCGCCCTCTGTTGGCGTCACACCGGCACGAGCCGGGCGCGGTTACGAGGGGATTCGTCGGGGCGGTCGAAAGGAGTTGGATTTGATCGAAGCTGAGCAGGCGAGGCGCGAGAGTTTCGGAAGAGCCCGCGGGGGCGTGAGCCGAGGAGCCTCTAAGATTATTCGTTCAAATTATTAAGGAGTTCGTCGGCAAGAATTGCAACCGAACGCGGGCGTCGCGGCATCCGTCCTTAGTTAGGCACGCACTCTAGCACGAAGCGTGCACGCGCGCAAGACCCTCTTCCGCCGGTCGCGGCTCGGGGCGTGAGCGATATTTATGCTGAGTAAGTTCAACGTACTGCTCGTCGAGGACGACGCCGACAAGCAGCAACTGCTGAAGGTCGCGCTGGAGATGGCGGGCTACAACGTGCAGACCGCCAACGACGGCGAGGAGGGTCTGCTCGCCGTCGAGTCGCACCAGCCCGATCTCATCGTCACCGACGTGATGATGCCCAACATGGACGGCTACGAGATGGTGCGCCGCGTCAGGGCGAACCCGTCCACGCGCTTCATCCCGGTCATCATCCAGACCGCCGCGCGCGGCGAGACGGACGACGTGCGGCGCGGGGCGGAGGTCGGCGCGCTCGGCTACATCACCGACCCGACCGATCTCGACCTGCTCCTCGCCCGCGCCCGCACGCTGCTCGACTTCAAGAACTACCTCGACTCGTGCGAGGAAGCCGCCTTCACCGATCACCTGACGGGCCTGGCGAACCGCCGCCGCTTCGAGCGGCAGTTGGAGCGCGAGGTCTCGCGCACGCGCCGCTTCAACCGGCCGTTCTGCCTGCTCCTCCTCGACATCGATCTCTTCAAGCGCGTCAACGACACCTACGGTCACGACGTGGGCGACGACGTGATCCGCCGCCTCGGCAACACCCTGCAAGCCGGGACGCGCGGCATCGACACCGCCGCGCGCATCGGCGGCGAGGAGTTCGGCGTGATCCTGACCGAGACCGACTTCGAGCACGGGCTCGAAGTCGCACACCGCCTGCGCGAGAGCGTGAGCGAGATGGACGTGCCGGTCGCCGGGCAGGTGACGGTCAGCGTCGGGCTCGCCGAGTTCACCTCGGACGCGCGCGACGCGCGCGAGCTCTTCAACGCCGCCGACGCCGCGCTCTACGAAGCCAAGCGGCAGGGGCGCGACCGCGTCTGCTGCCCCGGCGACACGCAAGCGAACCCCGAGCCGACCGTGGGCGTACAGTAAAACGATGAAGTAGGAACGATGAACGATGAAGTGAGAGCGGGCGGCTTTTAGTTCATCGTTCATCGTTCCTACTTCATCGTTTCCAAACCGGAGGTTTGATAGTGGCTGACTACAAAGATCGCTTGGGCGAGTGGGGCGACGCGGCGCGGCGCAAGGCGCGCGAGCTGGACGAGAAGTACAAGATCAAGGAGCGGGTCGAGGACGGCGCGCGCGCGGCGCAGGACGCGGCGAAGCGCGGCGCGACGCGCGTGGCGGAAGAGGCTGAGCGGGCGCGCGCGGAAGCCGAGCGGCTGGGCGAAGACTTCGAGTCGGGCGGCGGCGCGGCAGAACTGCGCGGGCAGGCGAGGCGCGCGGCGGAAGACGCCGAGCGCGCGGCGCGCGCGGGCGTCGAGAAGCTGAAAGGCGCGGGGCGCGACGCGGGCAGGAAGGCGGGCGACGTGCTGGGCGGGGCGCGCAAGCACTACGACCGCGCCTCGAAAGTGGTCGGCGCGGGGGCGGGCGTGGCGCGCCTGACTTCGGCGACGACCGCGGGCGCGCGCAAGGCTTACGACTGGGCGCGCGCGAACCCGAAGCAGGCGGTGCTCGTGACGATCTCGGTCGCGGCGGGCGTGCAGGCGGGCGTCGTCTTCCCCTCGCTCGACGGCGTGCTGTTGGGCGCGCACCCGCACTGGCTGACCCACTCGGCGCTGCCCGTCTGGGCGCTCAGGCGCGCGGGCGAGAAGTTCGACACCTACCTGAGAGAGCGCGAGAGTTTGATCGAGCAGGGAGACCTGACCGAGGCGGAGCGCAAGCGCGCGGAGTTCGAGCGCACAATCGTGCGCCACGTCGGCGCGCCGCTCCTCGGCGCGTTCAGCTGCGCGGCGGGCTTCGCCATCTGGGCGCAGATTCTCCAGCCGGGCACCATCGTCGGCGCGCCCATCCAGTGGCTCGTCGGCGGCAACCCCGTCTTGAACGGCATCTGGCTCTTCGCCAACGGCGTCATCTGCTTCCAACAGGGCTACAAGTTCTTCATGATCGCGCTGAGGGATCAGAAAGACGCCGAGCGGATCGTCCGCGAGATCAGGGGGCTGCTGCCTTCGGCGGCGACGGCGTAGGGGCGGCATCGCAGGTGAAGACTGCGGGAATCGGCGGCGCGAGGCGTGGGGGCTCGCGCCGCTTTTTCTTTAGGGTTAGCATAGCCGGTGTTGATGTCACGTATCGAAGTTTATAGGAAGGTTCGCCCGGCATGACCTCGCAAGGAGCGGCGTTTACTGCCGCGAGCACATACCTCCTGACGTGGAGCCCGAAGAAGTGGCGTTGGGAAGACCTCCCGAGGATGACTCGCGAGATTAAGCGGAAGGGCTTTTGCGTCACGGACTGGAGCTGCGGGAATAACAAGAGCATCGCGGAGGGCGACAGGCTCTTCCTCCTGCGGCAGGGCGAAGAGCCGAGGGGAATTGTGGGCGCGGGCTTCGCGGACTCCGAGCCGTTCGAGGAGGTTCACTGGAGGGAGGAGAAGGCTCGGGCGGGGCGAACCACCATGTACCTCAGGGTGCGTTGGGAGACGCTGCTCGACCCCGACAGAGAGTCGATCTTCCCCCGCGAATGGCTCAACGAGGTCGAGCTTTCCAAAGTCAATTGGAACACCCAGATCTCCGGGATCAACATTCGCCCCGAAGCGTCGGAGGTGCTCGAAGAGAGGTGGGCGGATTTCCTGGACGGCAGGGGGAAAGGGTTTTCCCTCTTCCGCGACGCGCGCTCCTCTTAAATTACTTGGAAACTCGTCCGCCGCTGCTGTAATATGCGGCGTCCCCGCACGAGCGCCTCCCCTGGCGCGCGAGCAAACTGTTCGTTTCCGGAGTTCCCCCTTTGAGAGAGTCAAAACCCCGCATCCTCTTCGTGGACAACCACGAAGACACGC
This sequence comes from Acidobacteriota bacterium, assembly GCA_020200235.1. Taxonomy (GTDB): domain Bacteria; phylum Acidobacteriota; class Blastocatellia; order Pyrinomonadales; family Pyrinomonadaceae; genus JAIVGV01. The sequence continues at coordinate 6,895 of JAIVJC010000036.1, forward strand.
GCCTCGTCATCATCACCTGGCTCGGCGTCCTCGGCTACGAAGTCCGCGCGGCGGAGAGCGGCGCGGAGGGCTTGCGCATGGCTCGGCAGGAGAAGTTCGATCTCTACCTGCTCGACAGCCGCTTCGCCGACGGGACGGGCCGGGAGCTGTGCGAGAAGCTCAGAGAGTTCGACCCCGAGACGCCGATCATCTTCTACTCGGGCGAGACCCCACAGCGCCTCAAAGACTCGATGGAGTGCGACGCGCAGGGCTACGTCATCAAGCCGGAGTTCGACGCGCTGCCGAAAGTCATCGAGGGCGCGCTCAACGCCGCTTAAAGTCTCAGCCACACCCGCCAGCTGCCCCTCGGCCGCGCTCGCCGGGGCGAGGGAGTGCTCCGCGCGCTGAGCGCGGGCAAGCGCCGTCACACACGACGCGCCGCGCGCACGAAATCCGTTCGTGCGCGCGGCGCGTCGAACTTTTCGTCGAACCTGTTTAGCTGATGCTGAGCGGGAACGGCTCGAAGCAGAGCAGGAAGACGGCGAGCGTGAGCCACGCGACGAGTAGGCGCGCGCGCCCGAGCGTCGCCTCCTCGTGGGTCGCGCGCGGGTGCGGCAGGCGCAGCATGACGAAGAGCAGGACGGCGTAGACGAACCCGCCCGGCGCGTGGTGCCAGAGCCAGCCGAGCACGGCGAGCGCGAGCATCGCGGCGAAAGCGAAGCGCCCGACGTGGCGGTGCGCGCGCGCCCCGAAGACGGAGAAGACCGCGTGCCCGCCGTCGAGTTGGCCCACAGGCAGAAGGTTCAGACTCGTCACGAGCAGCCCGATCCACGCCGCAAAGTAGAAAGGGTTCGGCGCGGCGTTCGCGATGTCCATCCGGAGCGCGCGCGAGAGGAGTCGGAGCAGCGGCGGATCGTTGAAGTAGATGAGCGTGCCCGATGCTTCCGCGCCCGCCGTGAGCATGGGCGGCGCCGGGTGCGTCGTCAGGATCGCGGCGACGGCGACGGGGATGATGACGAGGAAGCCCGCGAGCGGGCCGGCGACGCCGATGTCGAAGAGCGCGCGCCGCGTCGGGATCGGCGACTTGATCTTGATGAACGCGCCGAAGGTGCCGGCGAGGAAGAGCGGCGGCGCGGGGATGAAGAAGGGGAGCGTCGCCTCGACGTTGTAGCGCCGGCACGCGACGTAGTGACCCGCCTCGTGCGCCGCCAGGATCGAGAGCAGCGCGGCGGCGAACGCCGCGCCCGACGCTACGAGCGACGGGTGCGCGGCGGCGTACCGGCAGACCCCCGCGACGGTGAGGACGTAATAGACGGGGACGTAGGAGACGTAATCCAGCAGGCGCGCGGGCGCGTCCAACGCGGGCTCGACCGACGCGTCGTTCGGGATCGCCTGCATGACGCCCGCGAAGGTGCAGGCGAGCGCGGTCAGCAGGAACAGCGCGGCGTGGCGCGCCCACTCGCGCGCCGTCGGTCGCGCGACGCGCCGCCCGGCGGGCGCGACTGATCGCGCGGCGAACGGCTCGAAGCCGGCGGCGGGGCGTAAGGTCTCGGACATAAAAAAAGAGGTCAGAGGTTAGAGGTCAGAGGTCAGTGATGAGTTCTTCACTGACCTCTGACCTCTAACCTCTGACCTCTACCTCTCAGATTCTGTCGTCGGTCGCGCCGGAATCGGGCGTGTCCGTGTCGTGACCTTCGGCGTGGAAGCCGTGCGCCTGGAGCTCCTTGCCGGGCTTGAAGCGGATGGTCTTGCCTTGCGGGATGGCGACCTCTTCGCCCGTGCGCGGGTTGCGCCCCACGCCGCGCTTGCGCGGCTTGACGATGAAGACGCCGAAGCCGCGCAGCTCGATGCGCTCTCCGCGCGAGAGCGCCTCCTTCATCGAGTGGAAGAGCGCGTCGACCGCCTGCTCCGCCTTCATCTTCGGCACGCCCGTGCGGTCGGCGACGCGGTTGACGATGTCGAGTTTGATCACGGCTGGTTTTGCCTCCGTCCGTTCGGGTTAACTGAAGTTATTACTGCGAATAGGGAGCGCGCCGAACCTGTCCCGATGATAGAGACGCGCGCGCGCGACTGTCAAGGACGAGCCCCGGCGCACGCCTCCGCGACCCCGCGTTGACAAAGCCTTGGCGCGCGCGGCAAACTCGAAAACGGATCGGCGCTAAGGTTAATTAACTCGTCAGCGTGAGGAGGGGCGGCGCAGAAACGTCTGATGCTCTGGGGTAAGAAATCGGCGGGACCGAAGTTCGGGCACGTCTCCTTCGACGACGACCGCGACATCGACGTGCAGCGCGTGGACGACGAGGCGCGCAAGCACTTCTGGTCGGAGGCGCGGCTGCTGCTGCGCGATCTCGTCTTCGCGCTGCTGGTCGCGGCTCTCTTCGTCGTCTTCGTCATGCAGCCCGTCAAGGTCGAGGGCACCTCGATGCTGCCGCGCCTGCACGACGGCGAGCGCATCTTCGTCAACAAGCTCGTCTACTACCACCTCCCGAAGCTGGAGCGCGGCGACATCGTCGTCTTCTGGTACCCGGACGATCCCGACAAGAGCTACATCAAGCGCGTGATCGGTCTGCCGGGCGAGCTGATGGAGATTCGCGACGGCGTTATCTACGTCAACGGGCAGGAGCTGAAGGAGCCCTACATCGAGCCGGAGCGCAACGTCACGCGGCTCAACCACGCGCCCGTCCTCATCAAGTCGCACTACTACTTCGTCGCGGGCGACAACCGCGATCAGTCCTACGACTCGCGCTCGTGGGGGCTCGTCCCCGAAAAATACATCTACGGCAAGGCGCTCCTGCGCTACTGGCCCCTCGCGCAGGCGAGCGTCATCCGCCACGAGACCGACTACCGCCTCGCCCCGCGCCCCGGCGCACAGCCCACGCCGGCGCCGGGCGACGATGATGAGGTCGAGCCCTGAAGGAATGTCCGTCGTCAGTAGTCAGTTGTCCGTTGCATTTATTACGCGGGCTCGACCTTCAAGAGAAACGTTCGCGTTGAGACGGCGGTAAAACAACTGACCACGGACGACGGACGACGGACAGCTCTCATGCTCGACTGGCTCAAGCCCCTGCTGATGATGTTCTACGCGCCCGCGCGCGGGATGGCGCTGGTGCGCGAGCGCGCGCCGCTGGGGCAGGCGGCGCTCGTCGCGTTCGCGGCTTACGCCGGGCACGAGCTGTACGTCGTCTCGCCCCGGATGACGGGCTTGGTCGAGCTGCGCGAGGCCTTCGTCATTTCGGCGTCGGCGCTGCTGGCGGTGGGGCTCTTCTTCGTGCCCATCGTGATCTTCGTGGCGAACCTGTTCGAGCGGCGCGCGAGCTTCCGCGTCGTCGTGCAGCAGGAGTACGCCGCGCTCGCCTCGACGATGTTCTACGGCTGGGCCGCGGCGAGCATCGCGGCGCTCCCGCTCGCGATCCTGTCGCGCGTGACGGGGCTCGAAGGGCGCGCGATAGACGCCATCACGCGCGGCCAGCAGTTGCAGCGCGAGGTGCAGGCGCAGGGGCAGCAGCCCGATCCGCAGAAGGTGAGCGAGCTGTTCGCCGTCACCTTGACGCTCCTCGTCGCGCTCGTGCTCACGCCGCTGCCGCTCTTCGCCGTGTGGGCGACCGTGGCGGTGCACGAAGTCTTCCGCCTCTCTTGGGTGCGCTCGGGCGTGGTCGTGCTCCTGAGCGGCGTGCTGATGATCCCGGCGACGTTCCTGATGCTCGTCCTCTTCAGCACGCTCTTCGGCTCGCCGTTCCTGCTGCTGCTGATGTTCTTCCTCCTGCGCGGGCACTTCGGTGAGGTCATGCGCACGCAGCGCGCGCGCGCCTCGTTCAAACAGAACCTCGAAGCCGCGACCCTGAACCCGGCGGACGCCTCCGCCCACTACAACCTCGGCCTCATACACCTCTCGCGCAAGGAGCTCGACGCGGCGCGCGAGCGTTTCAAACGCGCCGTCGAGATCGACCCTGACGAGGTGGACTCGCACTACCAGCTCGGCCGCATCGCGCGGATGCAGGGTCGCCACGGCGACGCCATCGCGCACTTCAGCGAGGTCGTCACGCGCGACGCCGCGCACGCGCAGCACGAAATCTGGCGCGAGATCGGCTCGACCTACCTCGCCGCCGGGCAGCACGACGACGCGCTCGACGCGCTCGACAAATTCCTCGAACGCCGCCAGTCCGACGCCGAGGCTCTCTACCTCAAGGGGCGCGCCCTCGCCGGCGTCGGGCGCGCGCGCGAGGCTGTCGAGGCGATGCGCGCCTGCGTCGAAGCCGTCAAGACCTCGCCCGCCTACAAGTACCGCACCGACAAGCGCTGGCTCAACGAGGCGCAGCAGTTCTTACGCACGCAAGCATGACGAAAACAGATTCGACGAAGACTGAGTACGCGCTGCTCGCGCTCGAAGACGGGAGGGTGTTCCGCGGTCGCTCGTGGGGCGCTCTCGGAGAGGTGTGCGGCGAGATGGTCTTCAACACCTCAATGTCGGGCTACCAGGAAGTTTTAACCGATCCGTCCTACGCCGGGCAGATCGTGTGCATGACGTACCCGCTCATCGGCAACTACGGGGTGAACGCGGCGGACGCCGAGAGCGCGCGACCGTGGGTCGAGGGCTTCGTCGTGCGCGAGGCGAGCCGCACGGCTTCGAGCTGGCGCGCGGAGGAGACGCTCGACGCTTACCTGAAGCGTTGGAGCATCCCGGCTGTCGATCACATCGACACGCGCGCGCTCGTCCGTCACATACGCGACCGCGGCGCGATGCGGGCGTGTTTGTCGTCGGTCGATGGGGACGAGAAGAGTCTCGTCGAGAAGGCGCGCGCCTCTCTGTCGATGGAGAACAGGGAGCTGGCGAGCGTGGTCACGACGAAAGCGCCTTACGAAGTCGCCGCCGAGGGCGTGGAGCGTTTCCACGTCGTCTGCTACGACTTCGGCGTGAAGACGAACAGCCTGCGTGAGTTCGCGCGGCGCGGCTGCCGCCTGACGGTCGTCCCTTCCTCGACGCCCGCCGCGGACGTGCTCGCGATGAAGCCCGACGGCGTCTTCCTCTCGAACGGTCCCGGCGATCCGGCTTCGATGTCGGCGGTCGTCGAGGAGATTCGCCGCCTCGCCGAGTCGGGCACGCCGACCTTCGGCATCTGCTTCGGCCATCAACTGTTGGGGCGCGCCTTCGGCGGCACGACCTACAAGCTGCGCTTCGGTCACCGCGGCGGCAACCAGCCCGTGCGCGAGCAGTCGTCCGGCTCGATCGAGATCACTTCGCACAACCACGGCTTCGCGGTCAGTGCGGAGAGCCTGCCCGCCGAGGTCGAAGTCACGCACGTCAACCTCAACGACAATTGCGTGGAGGGGATGCGCCACAAGCGTCTGCCGGTCTTCTCCGTACAGTACCACCCGGAAGCCGCGCCGGGACCGCACGACGCCGAGCACCACTTCCGACGCTTCGTCGAGCTGATGGAGAGCGAGCGGGCGTAAACGTCCGGGACGCCGCGACCCACCCGCGCGCGTCGAAGTCACGGCACCCCTTAAAATTTTTAGTTCGCTTCCGGGGTCGCGCCCGCGGGCTGCGCCGCCGGGGTCGCGTTCGCGGGCTGCGCCGCGTCCGTCGGATTCTCGACGGGCTTGAGCAGCGAGGCGACGATGCCTTCGTCGCGCCCGCGGTGCTCCATCCAGTGGCGGTAGGTGACGGAGATGATGGCTATCAGCGGGATGGCGAGGAAGATGCCGGTGACGCCCGCCAGCTCCGCGCCCGCGAGGATGGCGAGGATGACGGCGAGCGGGTGGAGGTGGATGCCGGAGCCGATGATGCGCGGGTAGATGACGTAGTCCTGCACGATGCGCAGCAAGACACGCGATGAGCTGCGCGCGGATGTAGGCGGCGAGCGTCGAGTTCACGTCCTGGAACAGCTCGTCGCCGCGCCAGCGGAGCCGCCCGCGCGGGAGCATCTGGAGAGCCGACTGGCGGAAGCTGTCGGCGTCCTTCAGGAGGAAGAAGGCGAGGGTGGGGATCAGCACGAGCCACGGCGCGCGCGCCAGCGCGGACGCGGCGAGGCCCGCGGCGCTGTCCCTGACGTAGCCGCCGATCGCCTCGACCGTCTGCCCGACGCCGCTCCGGACGGGCTCGCGCAGGGGCTGCGGCAGGCGCTGGTAGAGTCTCGACAGGCTCTGCACGCGCTCGGAGATGCCCTTGTAGTAGCCGGGCGCCTGCTGACCGAGCGCGTAGAACTGATCGCCGACCTGCGGCAGGAGCAGGAAGACGACGAGACCGATGGAGCCGAAGATGACGAGGTAGACGATGCCGATGGCGAGGGGGCGCGGCATCAGGCGCTCGCGGTGGCCGAGCTTGAAGGGGCGGCGGACGAACTCGACGAGCGGCGCGATCAGGTAGGCGAAGAAGATGGAGAGCACGAGCAGCACCAGCACGCTCTGCAACTTGTAGAGGCCCCACGCGATGGTCACGACCGCGAAGATGACCCCGATCAGGCGCAGGATGGCGCGCGTCTGCGCCCACGTCGCGGTCGTCGTCGCGGCGGTCGCCGTCGCGGCAGCCGAGCCCGCCGCCGTCTCGGCGACCTCCTTCATGTCCGCCCTGTTGATCTTCCGATCCGCCACGAAAAATAATGATGAAGTAGGAACGATGAACGATGAAGTGAAAGCAAGCCGCTCTCACTTCATCGTTCATCGTTCCTACTTCATACTTGCCTTTCAGTCTTCGTCGTGCTCGAACTTCGCGTGATCCATCTCCCACGTCTTGGCGGACTCGTAGACGATGCCGCGCCACTCCTCGTCGGCGTTGACGAGCTGGAGCGCGGCGAGCGGCTGCGACGGGTTGCGCTCGACGCGCAGGACTTCCGCCACCGCCTGCACCATCACCTTCGGCTCGTCCTCTTCGAGCACGGCGAGCTGCACGCGGCTCCCGACCAGCGGGAGCTGGTGCAGGTGCACGAGCGCGCCCGTCGGCCCGACGTTCTCCGTCTCGCCCGACGTGACGACGTGCTCGCCCGCCTCGTCGTCCCACTCCGCCCTCACGGGGAAGTAAGCGACGTAACGCTGCCCGACTCTGTGTTCCACTTGTGCCATAACTTCACGCGTGACAAGTAAACCGTGACAGGTGACGAGCAAGAGATCGATCAGGATTTGCTTGTCACCCGTCACCCGTCACTCGTCACTGTCCTTTCATTCTTCTTCCTGCGCGCGCAGCCGCTCGATGACGGAGAAGTCTTCGAGCGTGGTCGTGTCGCCGCGCACCGCGCCGCCCGCGGCGACCTCGCGCAAGAGCCTGCGCATGATCTTGCCGGAGCGGGTTTTCGGCGTTGATGACATCATCAACGCGCCCCATGATCCAGAAATAACCGTCGGCGTCTCTACGCGCGCCGTCGCCCGCGAAGTAGACGCCCTCGATCTCGCCGTAGTAGGTCTGGCGGAAGCGCTCGTCGTCGCCCCAGATGGTGCGCAGCATCGAGGGGAACGGTCGCTTGATGACGAGGAAGCCGCCGAGGTTATCCGCGACCGCGCCGCCCTGCCGCGTGAGGATGTCCGCCTCGACGCCGGGCAGGGGCTTCGTCGCCGAGCCGGGCTTGGTCGGCGTCGCGCCGGGCAGGGGGCTGATCATGATGCCGCCCGTCTCGGTCTGCCACCACGTGTCGACGACGGGGCAGCGACCGCCGCCGATCACTTCGCGGTACCACATCCACGCCTCCGGGTTGATCGGCTCGCCGACCGAGCCGAGGAGTCGCAAGGAGGAGAGGTCGTGCTTGCGCGGGTGCTCGTCGCCCCACTTGATGAAGGCGCGGATGGCGGTCGGCGCGGTGTAGAAGATGCTCACCTTGTGGCGCTCGACGATAGACCAGAACCGATCGGGCTCGGGGTGGTTCGGCGCGCCCTCGTACATCAAAGAGGTCGCGCCGTTCGAGAGCGGGCCGTAGACGACGTAGGAGTGGCCCGTCACCCAGCCGATGTCAGCCGTGCACCAGTAGACGTCCTCGTCCCTGAGATCGAAGACCCACTTCGTCGAGAGGTGCGCCCACAAAAGGTAACCGGCGGTCGTGTGCAGGATGCCCTTCGGCTTGCCCGTCGTGCCCGAGGTGTAGAGGATGAAGAGCGGGTGCTCGCTGTCGAGTTCCTCCGCTGGACAGTTTGCGTCGACGGTCTCGACGAGATCGTGCCACCAGTGATCGCGACCCTGCCGCATCTCGACCTGCGATCCCGTCCGGCGGACGACGACGCACGCCTCAATCGTCGGCGTCCCCTTCAACGCCTCGTCGACGGCCGTCTTGAGTTTCACCTCCGAGCCGCGTCGGTATCCGCCGTCGGCTGTGACGACCAGCTTACAGCCCGCGTCGTTGATGCGATCTTTGAGAGCCTCCGCCGAGAAGCCGCCGAAGACGACCGAGTGCGTCGCGCCGACGCGCGCGCAGGCGAGCATCGAGATCGCCAGCTCCGGCACGAGCGGCATGTAGAGCGCGACGCGGTCGCCCCGGCGGACGCCGAGCTTCTTCAAGACGTTCGCGAAGCGGCAGACCTCCCGGTGCAGCTCCTCGTAGGTGAAGGCGCGCTGCTCGCCGGGCTCGCCCTCCCAGAGCAGCGCGGTTTTGTTGCGCCGCCCGGTTCCGAGGTGACGGTCGAGGCAGTTGTAAGAGACGTTCGTGCGGCCGCCGACGAACCACTCGGCGTGCGGCGGCTCCCAGCTCAGGACTTTGTCCCAGCGGCGGAACCAGTGCAGCTCCTCCCCAGCCGCGCGCGCCCAGAAAGCGTCGGGGTCGCCCGCGGCTTCCGCGCGCAGGCTTTCGTACTCCTCCATCGACTTAACGCGCGCGCGCGCCGCGAACTCCGCGGGCGGCGGGAAGACCCGCTGCTCGTCGAGGGTGGATTCGATGTCGGTCGTGGAAGTTGACATGACTGTCTGCCCGCCCCGGGCGGCGTCGTGCCGCGCCCTATCTCTCCGTTTCTGTTGTCGGCTGTGAGGTTTTGTGTACCACAGAACGGAGCGCGGCGACAACGCCCACGCGCGAGCGGCGGCGGCGGCCAGAGCCCGCGACGAAAAACCGTTGACACGGCGGCGCGGCGCGGCTAATGTGCCCCGCGCTCAAGCAGGTTTTCTCGCCGCACGTCTCCTGCGGCCTCTTGATAAACTCACGCAGTACCAAACACTGAGGCGGCGCGGCTTCGGCGCTCGCGGCGTCGGCATCCGCGGCGTCGCCGCCCTTTCTTTTCGCGGCGTCACCGCCCTTTATCTTACGCGCGCAAGCTCTCCCCGATCCGGCGCACGCGCACGCCGCGACTCACTCTCACAGGATCGATTCGAGGAGGATCACGATGGCTCTCTACGATATGGTTTTCGAGGGCGGCGGCGCGAAGGGCTCCGTCTTCGTCGGCGCGCTCAAGGCGCTCAAGGAGCGCGGGCACGAGCACCGCCGCCTGATCGGCACGTCGGCGGGCGCGATCACGGCGGCGCTCGTCGCCGCCGGCTACGAGCCCGACCAGATGCTCGACGCCGTCAACGAAAAGCTGAAGGACGCCGACGGCAACGTCGTCACCGACGCGCAGGGCAACCCCGTCCCGCGCTTCGCGTCGTTCATGGACTCGCCCCTGCCCGCTGACTTCGATCAGGCGATGCGCGACGCCAGCGTCACCGCCGAAATCTTCCGCCGCGTCAAGTTGCCCGGTCTCCCCAACTGGGACTGGTTCGACCGCAAACTGCTCAACGGGATGCTCGAAGACAAGCACTACCGCCAGCTCTTCTCCTTCGTCGAGTGCGGCGGGCTGTTCGCGGGCGACAAGTTCGTGGGGTGGCTCAGGGAGAGGCTCGACGAGATCGGCGCGCAGACCGGCAACAATGTGACGAGCGGCGACACCTTCGCGCAGTTCTTCGCCAAGACGGGCAAAGACCTCTCGCTCGTCGCCACCGACACGACCGACAACGAGATGCTCATCCTCAATCACCGCACCGCGCCGGAGCTGCCGGTGGCGTGGGCCGTGCGCATGTCGATGAGCATCCCGTTCGTCTGGCGCGAGGTGCCGTGGCAGAGCAGGTGGGGCAAGTACCGGGGCAGGGACAAGCTCGACGAGCAGGGCAGGGGCAACATCATCGTCGACGGCGGCGTGCTCTCGAACTTCCCGCTCCGGTTCATCGCCAACGAGCCCGCGCACGACGAGGAGGTGCGCGAGGTGATGGGCGACACCCCGGCGGGCGAAGCCGGGAACCTCGGCCTGCTCATCGACGAGACCATCGAGGTGCCCGGCTCCGGCGGCGGCGGCGGCGATTCTTCCCCGCACCTCGTCGGCAAGCTCCGCACGGCGCAGCGCGTCATGCGCATCATGGACACGATGATGCAGGCGAACGACAAGAGCTACATCGCGGATCACGCGGAGTTCGTCTGCCGCCTGCCCGCGCAAGGCTACGGCACGACCGAGTTCGCCATGTCCGAAGCGCGCCTCAAGGCGCTCGTCCAAGCCGGTTACGACGCGATGATGGCGCACCTCGCGTGAAAAGGGATGAAGGATGAAGGATGAAGGCGGAATGATGAACGATGAAGTAAGAGGAGTCGTCTTCCGTTCATCCTTCATCCTTCATCCCTCATCCTTCATCCTTTCCTCTTGCCCCCGCGCGGGTCTCTTCGGTAAAGTACCGGCTCACTCCCGAAAACAAGTACCCCGATGCTTTTCCGCAGAGACCCGCGCCATGAAAAAACCGACACGCCACGCCCGCGCCGCCCTCGCGTCGCTCCTGCTCCTCTCGCTCGCCGCCGCCGCGCTCCCGCTGGGACAGCCCAAGACGGAGAAGGCGAGCGCTAAACAGGCGCCCGTCACCGACACGCTCAAGGCTCCGGGCGCGACCTCGTCGCCCGACGCCCCGCGCGACGAGAAGCTCTGGCAGCGCGCCCTCAAGCTCCAACGCTCGTCAATCGTCGTCGACACGCACAACGACATCCTCTCGTTCATGTACGACGAGGACTACGACATCGGGGAGCCGTCGGCGGGCAAGTACCACACCGATCTCGCGCGCATGAAGCAGGGCGGCTTGACCGCCGAGTTCTTCTCCGTCTACGTGGATCGCTCCTACGCGGAGAAGGGGGGCGCGGCGCGCCGCGCGCTCGATCTGATCGACCGCGTCTACCGCGCGGCGGAGCGCCACCCCGCCGAGCTCGCGCTCGCCTTCTCGACCGAGGACATCCGGCGCGCGAAGAAGCAGGGCAAGATCGCCGCGCTGATGGGCATCGAGGGCGGGCACGCGATTGAGGATTCGCTCGAAGCCCTCCGCGACTTCTACCGCCTCGGCGTGCGCTACATGACCCTGACGCACAACAACACGAACAACTGGGCTGACTCGTGCTGCGACAAGGCGACGCACAACGGCCTGTCGGACTTCGGCAAAGAGGTCGTGCGCGAGATGAACCGCACGGGGATGCTCGTGGACATCTCGCACGTCTCGGACAAGACGATGTCGGACGTTTTAGACGTTTCGACCGCGCCGGTCATCGCGTCGCACTCGTCGGCGCGGGCGCTCGCTAATCGCCCGCGCAACATCCCCGACGATCTGCTCCGGCGCATCGCCCGAAACGGCGGCGTCGTGATGGTCAACTTCTACCCGGCGTTCATCAGCATGGACTACTACAACGCCGACCGCGCGCGGGACGAGCGCCTGAAGTCGCGGCGCGAAGCCCTGCGCGCGCAGTACAAGGACGACGCGAAGCGGCTCGAAGCCGAGTTGAAGAAGCTGACGGACGCCGACCCGATCCCGAAAGCCCCGCTCTCGGTCCTCATCGATCACTTCGACCACATCGCGAAGGTCGCCGGGGTAGATCACGTCGGCATCGGCTCGGACTTCGACGGCGTGCCCGATCTGCCCGCCGGGATGGACGACGTCTCGAAGCTCCCGGCGATCACCTACGAGCTGCTGCGGCGCGGCTACAGCGAGTCTGACGTGCGGAAAGTTCTGGGCGAGAATTTCATGCGCGCCTTCGCGCAAGCCGAGCGCGTGGCGCGCACGGCGAACGCCGGTCAGTTGAGCGGCACGGGCAGCCTGCGCCGCATCGGCGCGGCGAAGAAGTGAGCGAGAGGCGTCGGCGAGGAAGTAAGTGAGAGGGGATCGCGAGTCGTCGAACGCGCGCGAGTTGATGTTAGTCTGCGCGCGGAGTCGGCGGGATAAAGCGGCGTTAAAAAACGAGCGCGCGGAAGTGGTAATCAACTTCCGCGCGCTCGCCTGCTAAAGGGGAGAGGAAAAACTCTCGCTCAGAAATAAACCAGCGGTTAAGAGAAGGCGAGACTAGCT
>JAIVJC010000234.1 GCA_020200235.1 Acidobacteriota bacterium
CAGCTTGCCCTCCACTGACCAAGTTCAAAAGTTGCACTTCAAAGTTGAATTCACCATTCTTAATACTCCACAAAATAACTCTTTTGTTGAACTGAACTTATTTACGATGAAGACCTCGGCAGGATTTCTTCGGACTATGAGGAAGTGAAACTTCACTGTAATGTTGACTTTGATGAAGAGAGAATTTTACAACATTATTGTGTGAGAAATTGCTCTTTACACATGGATTACAGATGCATTATCCGTTATTTTACAACTTTAAGTTTAGAAGCTTTTTACCAGACTGATGGAATCCCTCACATATTCTATGATGAATAATTTACAACTTTATTAGTTAGGCACAACCGCTCATTAACGCCCCCCGCCGCGCGCGACGTTCTTGTGGACGACGCCGCCCTTCATCACGAAGACGACGCGGCGGACGGCGTTGATGTCCGTCAGCGGATCGCCGTCGAGCGCGATGATGTCCGCCTCGAAGCCCGGCGCGATTGAGCCGAGCCGATCCGCCATGCCGACCGCCTGCGCCCCGAGCGAGTTGGCAGAGATCAGCGCCGCCATGGGAGCGACCCCGCCGTCTCTGACGCGGTCGATGAACTCTTCGGCGTTGCGCCCGTGCGCGCCCGCCACGGCGTCCGTGCCGAAGACGATCTTCAGCCCAGGGATTTTCGACGCGCGGCGCACCAGCTCGTGGTTCAACGACAGCACCTTCTCCATCGCCGCGAACCCCTCGGCCGTGTAGCCGGGCGTGCCGAGGTATCTCTCCCTGTTGAGGAGGTAATTCTCGATCACCAGCCCGGCTTGCGGATCGAGGTAGGTTCCCTTCTCCGCCATCAACCTCAGGTCGTCGTCCGTCGCCATCGTGCCGTGCTCTACTTGAGTGCAGCCCGCGAGCGTGGCGGCGCGGACGGCTTCCTTGTAAGCGTGCACGAGCGTGCGTAGGTTCTGCCTCTTCGCCTCGTCGCAAGCGGCGTTCAACTGTTCCTGCGAGAGCGTCATCCCGCCGCCCTGCCGGATGCTCTGCGACGCGAAGATTTTGATCACGTCCGCGCCCGCCTGCTTCTGCCTGCGCACGAACGCGCGGATTTCGTCCGGCGTGCCGGTCTTCTCGCCCTGCCCGAAGAGCGGCTCGACCGCCGTCAGGAGGCGCGGACCGGGCAGCGCGCCCCGCGCGATTGCGTCGCGCAGGGGGACGTCCGTGGGCGAGCCCAAGCTCTGCACGGTCGTGAAACCCGCCGTCAACGTCAGCCACGCGTTCGAGGCTGCCGCGTACGCGGCTTCCTGCGTCGTCTCGCCGGCGCCTGCGCTCTTCCCGTCCCTGCCGAAGCTCCAGGTGATGTGGACGTGCGCGTCGATCCAGCCGGGCAGCACCGTCAGCCCGCGCAGATCGTAAGTGACGGGCGCAGCCTTCGGATCGACGGCGACGATCTTCGAGCCCTCGACGACGACGCGCGTGTCGCGCACGACGCGCCCCCTGCCGTCGAAGACCGCGCTCGCGGCAATCACGATGCGCTCCCGCGTCGGCACGATGCGCTCCCGCGTCGGCACGACGCGCGCGCCCTCGGCGGGCGCTCGCGCCGTCGACTGTGAAGAAGTTCTTTGCGCCGTGGCGCAGACGCAGAGAATGCCGAGGGCGCACAGAATGATCTTCGCCGAGCGCATGATCGCTCCTCCCGCTCTTCAATCGCGCGCGCCCGTGCGGGGCGGCGCCTCGTTCAAGCCTTCACCGATCTGTCGTGACACCGGAATCAGGAACTTATCAGAGATTCTACTCGCCTCACAAAATATCTGTCCCGTCAGTCGCCGTCGTTTCCGGAATGAGATCGCGGGGTTGAAATTTTCGCCGCCGCGTCGCGCGCGCTCTTGCGCGAGCGGCGCGTTCGGTTTTACTCTCTCCACGACCCCACACTCCCCTCGGGACAGTCGATCCCCCTTAGCGATTATCTGTGTCCGCGCCGCCCACGCGTCGTGTGCGCGCGCGAGGCGTCCGCGGAAGTTTGAAGATCGGAAACGACGGAGGGGAAATCGGGATGGACAGCCGTAGAAGGGTCGGAGCTTTCGCGCTCACTTGCCTGATGTTGAATTTCGCGCCCGCCGCGAGCGCGCAGCGGCGCACCACCGCGCGACCGCCCGCGCGGCGGACGCCGACGGCACCGACGCGACGCGCGCCCGCCGCGAGCGCCGCCGACGCGCGCATGACGGGCGTCTTCCGCATCGACGCGCGCGCGAGCGCAGACCCCACAGAGATCGCGCGGCGCGCGACGGCGAACCTGCCGCCCGAAGAGCAGCGGCGGCTGATGGACGATCTCATCGCGCGCCTCAACGCGCCGCCGCAGATCGCCATCCAGCGCAGGGGTCGCACCTTCGACATCGCCTCGACGCGCGCCCCGCGCATCACCTTCGACGCCGACGGGCAGACGCACACAGAGCCCGCGGCGGACGGCCACACCGTCCGCACGCGCGCCGTCGTCTACGGCGACTCCCTGATGATCACCTCGCGCGGCGGCTTCGACGACGAGTTCTCCGTCAACTTCGACGCCGTCGAACGGGGTCGCCGCCTGCGCGTCACGCGCCGCATCTACGAGCAGGGCTTGACGCAGCCCGTCGTCGTGCAGAGCTTCTACGACGCGCGTCGCGCGCGTCGAGCGCGGCGGTGCGCTCTCGGGTCGCGCCGGGATGACGCTCGAATTCCAGCGCATCACCCTGCCCGACGGTCGCACGGCGGAGTTTGCCGCCAACGTCGAGGACGTGCGACCGGCTGACGGCGAAGACGTGCGGGTCGATAACGAGACGCGCGGGAACGTCGAGGGCGGGAATAGTCAGACGAATCGCACCACGCAGCGCGCGGCGATCGGCGCGGCGATCGGCGCGATCATCGGAGCCATCTCGAACGGCGGCAAGGGCGCGGTCATCGGCGCGGCGGTCGGCGCGGGCGCAGGACTAGGCTCCGTCTACGTCCAGGGTCGCGACGATCTGAACTTGCGCCGCGGCACGGAGATCACGCTGCGCTCGACCACGCGCAGGTGAACTGCCCGCGCGCGCCTCGCGTCGCGCGCGCCAGTTCATTTCGACAGATAGTTTCTGTGCAGCCACGCGCCTCCGCGTTCGAGGTCACGCGCCTCGATCAGCACACCCCGCTCGCTCTCACGGGTCAGTATTTTGATCCGTCCCGCCACGTCGCGCTCGGGAGAGGGCGCGCCGGCTTCCGCGTCGGCGAGGAACGCTCTGACCGTCTCCGCGCCCGTCGATGCGCCCGTCGCCCCCGCCGCCGACTCCGCGACCGCTTCCACCGCCGACGCGCGCAGCAGCTTCATCCACAGCTCTCGAAAGAGCGCGTGCGAGGCGTAGACGTCCGCGCTGTTCAGCTCCCCGTTGATCGCGAAGGCGTAGCCGATCACGTCGTCCCTGCCCCCGATGATGTTTGCGAGCGCGCGGGCGTAGTCCTCCGCGGACTCGCGCACCTTCTCGTTCTCCAGAGTCAACTGGAGGCTCGACGCGGACTCCGCCGACCTCACCTCCGCCCCGACGCTCTCGCTCAGACGCGCCTGCGCGCGTGAGACGCCAGCCCACACCGCCGCTTGCGAGGCGGCGCCCTTGACCGCCATCTTCAAATCCTTCGACGCGATCATCTCGCGCATCGAGAAAGCCTCCGCCATCGCCGGCTCGCCATCGCGCGGCGTCCAGCGACCCTGCTCGACGCAGAAGACGCTGAGCGGCATCTCGCCTGAGTGGGGGGGCAGGATGAGATCGACGGAGAGCGTCCGATCCTGCTTGCCGCCCTTCACGATGTCGCCCGCCTGCGCGAAGACCTCTTCGGCGGAAATGTTCTCGATCGCCAGCTCGTTCACCTCGCCCGTCTCTCGCACGACGACCGCCCCGCGCCCGACCGCCTGTTCCAGCGTCAGCGGCGAGAAGCCGCGCAGATTGTCCGCGCCGTGGATCAGGAAGATCGAGAGGTTGCCGTGCGCGTAGGGACCGGAGATTTTGTAGTCGCCGAATGACGCGACCTCAAAGCCCGCGCCGACTTGCGCGGCCTCGAGCTCCGGCGCGCTCCGCGTGAGCGCGATGAGCTTCGCCAGCACGACGCCGAAGACGAGAGTCAGCACGCCGACGCTTGTGTAAAGCAGCCGCCTCTTCATAACCCCTCCTCCGCAGATCGCCTCGCCGCGACGGGGCGCACCACGCCCACGACGGACGAGGAGTCCGCTTTAAGAACCTCCGACGCGCGAGCCGCGTCGCGCACGCGTGCCAGTGAAGTTGCCCCCTGTTTAGACGCGCGACCGCGCGCGAAGTTCCAGAGGCGCGCTGTTAATTATCGACGAGGTGACGACTGAAAGCAGGTCTGTTATCTTACCGCCCGCACCGGTTGCGACTCCGGTGAACGCTGTCGCGCGCTCACAACCCGCACCAGGGCTCGCGCAAATCACAACCCGAAGATGAACATCACAGACTTCATCGCCAAGTGGCGCAGGTCGGAGCGCACAGACGCAGACCTCGCCGACGAAGAAATCCTCGCGCGCCTGCTCGCCCTCAACTCGGAGCGGGCTGGTTGAGTTTGCCAAACCGCCCCGCCCCGGATCGAAGGAGGTCTGATGAAACCGCTCTCACGCCCGATCACATCCACCAACATCACCGCCGCCACCGCGTTCGCTGTCCTCGTGCTCGTCTGCTGCGCAGGTACGGCGCGCGCGCAGCGCGCAGACGAGTACGTGCCATTCCCCACGGCGGTCGTCGCGCGCGAGTCCGTCCTGCGCGGCGGTCATTCGCCCCGCGAGGCGCGGCTGCGCACGCTCGCGCCCGACACGCGCCTCGAACTGCTCACCGGGCGCGTGCGCCGCGGCTACCGCTTCGTCTCCACACCCGACGGCACGCAGGGTTGGGTTCGCGCGCGCAACCTCCGCGCCGAGCCGCCCGCGCTCCTGCGCGAAGACGCGCTCGCGCCGATGCGCGCCGGCGCGCGCCGCGAGGGACCTTGCGCGACCAGCTTCGACGCCTGCAAGCCGTCGGGCTGCGCCGACGCCGACTCCGACCGCGCCGCCGAGCGCGCGGAAGCCCTCGTCAACACGCGCAAGCGCGACTTCGCGAGCGTCGCCGGCGCGCAGGAGCGCGACGCCGTGCTCGTGACCGTCGCTGACATGGCGAACTTGCAGGGGGAGGCGCAGACCAAGGTCGGCAGGGCGAGCGGCGCGTTCTCGCTCGAGGAGCGCGGGCGCCTGGTCGATCTCCACGCCGCGCGCGGGACGCTGCGCGAGGGGAGCCTCGTCAAGTTCGCGGGCTTCGTCGCGCTCAGCGCGAGGCGGCCCGAAGTGGCGGGCGACGAGTCGGTCAACTGCGGCTTCACCGCGCGGGCGCAGAAAGACTTTCACATCCCCGTCGCGGCGCGGCGGGGCGACACGGAGTTCCGCGGCTTCGTCGTCGAGATGATCCCGCAGAGCCGCCCCGCCGGCTGGACGGTGCCCAAGCTGAAGGCGATCCAGCGCGACCGGCGGCGGATTCTCGTCGTCGGCGCGCTCTTCTACGACAGCGCGCACCGCGTCAACAAGGACGCCGCCAACCCCATCAGCAACCAGCCGCCGCGCGTCTCCGTCTGGGAGATACACCCCGTCTCGCGCTTCTTCGTCTGCAACAAGACGCGCGGCGCCTGCGACCCGGAAGACCCCGCGCAGTGGACGCCACCGCAGGCGGTTCTGACATGATAGATCAGGGCGGGAGCAGGCGGTCGAGCGACTTGAGGAGGTCGGCGCCGCGCAGGTCGGGCTGATCCTTCTGGTTGAGGGAGACGATCTTGCCGTCGGGCCCGAGGAGCAGCGTCGAGGGGTAGTAGTGGATGCGGTAGCTCTTGATCACGTCGCGGATGCTCTCGCGCGTCGCCTGCGTCCAGGGCATGCCCTGCTTCTCCAACTGCCCCTTGATCTGCGAGGCGACTTCGGGCGCGTCCGTGTTCATGCCGAGGATTTCAAACCCGCGCGGTTGGAAGCGCGAGTAGGCGGCTCGAAGATACGGCAGCTCGTCGCGGCACGCCGGGCACCAGATGCCCCAGAAGTCCACGAGCACGTACTTGCCCTTGAACTCCGAGAGCTGCCGCTTCTTCCCCTTGAAGTCCGTGAACTGGAAGTCGGGCAGCTCCGCGCCGACTCTCAGCTCCACGCGCTTGTAGTCCGACGAAGGGTGCGAGCGCATCACGATCAGGTTCTTCTCGACATCGACCTTCTTCGTCGAGACGTATTTGTCGCCGACGCGGAAGACGACCGCCTCTTCGTGCGCCTCCGCCGCCTCGGGCGAGAAGCGGCTCATGTCGATCTCGCCGTCGCCGTCGCCGTCGATGCCGATGACGCCGTTGATGGCGCTGATCTTCTTCGACTTCGGGTTGTAGCCGTACTGCACGAGCGTCTTCTTTCCGGCGATGTCCACAGACCCGCGCGCGAACGCGGTCTTCGACTGCTGCACGTAGCGCTCGCCCTCCTGCATGTCGCTCCAGCGCACGCCCTTCAGGTAGCGCACGAAGATGGGGAAGCTCGCGAAGGTCTGCCCCGCGGTCTGGAGCTTCAAAGTCGCCTCCCAGATGTACGGGTTGTCGTCCTCGCCGCGCGCGAGGTCGAAGCGCTCGCTCGCCGCCATCACGCCGTCGAGGTTGAGATCGGCGTAGAAGACGGGCAGCGCGTCCTCGGATTCGACGAGCAGCGCGAGGATGGCGGACTTGTCTGAGGGCGGGTGGTAGAGGCGGCCGGCCGAGACGCTCACGCCCTCGTCGAGCGGCTTCTCGAACTTGACCTTCGAGAGATCGCGCAGCGGGCGGAAGGTGACGAAGTCGAGGTCTTCTCGGTTCGGGGCGAGGTCGGCGTCGAACATGCCGGTGTACTCGGCGTCGTCGCCTCCGAAGGCGGCGGCGCGCGACGTGGGCGGGGACAACACGAGTAATGCGATGGCGCACGCGGCGAGCGACGACGCGAGCCTGAGTCGCGGCGCGAGATGGCTGGCGAGGGGCATGGGGAATTCCTTTACGGTTCGGGAAGGTCGGGGGTTGATTCGAGAGCGCCGCCGCCGGACGTGCGTGGCGACGCGCCGGGAAGCGAGGCGGAGATATTAGAGAAGGCGCGCGCGCCCTGTCAAAGCGCGGCGCGCGCCTTCGTTCAGCCGCGGGCGCGGCGGCTATTTCAGCGTCAGAGCCTTCGAGGCGACCGCCGCGTCGAGGAGCCCGACGACGTCCTTGAGCGTGACCGTGCCGTAGTACCACGAGCCGGCGGCGGCGGCTTCCGCCGAGACGGCTTTGTAGATGTCGTAGTAGCTACGCCGGCCGTCCACGAAGTTGTAGACCTCGGCTTCCATCAGCCCGTGGAGGTTGTGGCGGAAGTTGACCTGCCCGCGGTTGTCGAAGTAGTCCCTGATCGAGGCGACGTTCTGCGGGACTTTGCGCGCCGCCGCCTGCTCCTCCGCCGTCAGCGTGATCGGCGCGGGCGCGCGGCCGTGCAACTGCCGGAAGGCGGCTTCCAAGTCCGAAGCCAGCTCCGCCTCCCTCCGCTCCGTTCGCGCGAGCATGTCGTTCGGCGCACTCGCGACCACGCCGCGACCGCGGTCGGGGGTGAAGGCCACGATCGACTGGAGCGCGCGCTGCTCGCGCAACGTCCCCTGCTCGATGACGGCGCGCGCTCTCTTCCAGCTCTCGGGGGCTTGCGCCTTCCCTTCCCTCAAAATCTCCAGCGCGACTTTGAGATCATTCGCGAGCCGCCGCTGCCCCTGCGCGAAGGTCTCCGCGGCGAGCGCTGGGATTTCGCGCTCCGTGGCGCGCGAGAGGTAGTAGGCGATCGATCCGATGAGGAAGATGTTGCGGCGCAGCTGCGTCTGGTCGATCTGGAAGAGGTCGTCGTCGGTCGAGTGGATGTAGTCGTCGTCCCAGTTGATCGTGGCGACGGCGGGGACGCCGATGATCCCTTCGACGAAGGTCATGTGATCGGACGAGTCGAAGTAGGGGACGAAGCGCGCGTTGTAGCCCTGGCGTGTGCCGCGCGTCGCGTAGAGCGGGCGCGTGAAGGGGCGCGGCAAGCCCCCCTGGCGGCTCGCGGCGAGGAAGCCGTTGTTGGTGTTGATGAGGAAGGTGCCGACCGACTCGAAGACCGCGTCGAGG
>JAIVJC010000111.1:0-3405 GCA_020200235.1 Acidobacteriota bacterium
CGCGTAAAGGGGCGGAGGCTGCCGAGGCGGCGCGGGCGCAAGGGAAGTACTGGGAGTACGTCGCCCTGCTGTTCGCGAACCAGAGCGCGCTCGAAGTGCCGAAGCTCAAGGAGTACGCCACGCGCCTGGGGCTCGACCGCGCGAAGTTCGACGCGATGCTCGACTCGGGGCAGACCGCCGAGAAGGTAGAGCGCGACTTGCTCGACGGCAGACAGCTGGGCATCAACGCCACGCCGACCCTCTACGTCAACGGTCGCCCGCTCGACGACCGGACGTACGAGGGCTTGAAAGCCGCCGTCGAAGCCGCCCTCAAAGAGAAGGCGTCGCAGCCTCGTGCAAATTGAAGAAGGGTCGCGGCGCGCACGTGAGTCAGTAAAAGCAAGGCGAGTCGTCGCGCACGCGACGGCGTCGCGAAAATCGAAAAGCCGATTCCGCGAGGGATCGGCTTTTCAATTGTGGGATGAGCGCGCCGTACAAATTGTTCGGGCGGGTCTCGTTCCGAGCCGTCCCGGTTGTGTCCGCAACAGCCGCGCTAGTCCGCGCCGCTGCGCGCGAGGGCGCGCATCTCTCGGTGGAGCGCGGCGCGTTCGCGCAGCAGGCGCAGGAAGCGTCGCCGGTCGTGCGCGAGCAGCAGGATGGCGCGGAACCAGCCGCGCAGATCGTAGAGCGTTTCGAGGGAGCGCACGGCGACGTAGCCGCAGAGGATCGCCAGTGGTAGAGACGCGAGCGCCCAACGCCACCCGAACAGGAAATAGATCGCGGCCGCGAGGACGATCCACGTCAGCGGCATCAGGACGATCGCCGAGAGTATTTTTACGGTCGGGGCGATCTCGTCGACGCCGTGTCGCCTGAAGCGGCGCGAGGCGTAGGTGCTGACGAGGTACGCGGGCAAGTGCAGGAGCGCGCCCGCGACCGCGAGCGGCGAGAGGAGTGCGACAGCCAGCCAGCGGAGCAGGAAGCTGCGCGCGACGAACCAGCGCGAGTGTGCATGGACGGAAAGATTTTCGGGGGCGATGCCGAAGCCTCCTAGGTCGTCTTCGAATTCGCGCAGCCTCGCGCGCAGGCGCTCGACGCGGGGCGGCTGCGGCCCGTCCCCGCGGGCGATGGTCTCGGCGAAGCGCCGGCGCAGGTCGAACTCGGAGGTGAGCGAGAGCCGCAGGTGCAGCGTCTCATAGATCGAGGAGAAGAGCTCCTCGGCGCGCGCGACCGTCTCCATCTCCGTGTCGTTGGCGACGTTGATGGTCACGTCGCGCAGGGCTGACTCGATCCGTCCTGACAGCTCGACGACGGCGTCGCGCGGCGGCTCGCCGTCCTCGTCCGACTCGACCGCCTCCACGCCGAAGGGCGCGCCGAAGCGGATCAGTGCCTCGCTGCGGAAGGAAGTCTTGGAAGTGTAGTAGAGCCCGGCGGGCACGATTTTGAGTGAGGGCAAATTCAAACGGTCGTCAGAATCATCCCGGCGTGAGAGCGCGCCGAGGGCGATGCGCGCCGCGCCGGTCTTGATCGGGAGCAGGGTGGTCGAGTCGTGCGATCTGCCTTCGGGGAAGATGGCGATGCAGCGGTTGCGGCGGAGCAACTCGCGCGCGCGGGCGAAGGTGCTCAGGTTGAGCGAAACGTCCGAGGGCGCATCAGCGCGGCGGTAGAGGGGGAGGGCTTCGACGAGGCGCAGCAGCCCGCTGATGATGGGCATCTCGAAGAGGGTCGATTTGGCGAGGAAAGAGATGCGGCGCGGCATCGCGCAGAAGACCAGAGCCGGATCGATCAGCCCGTTCGGGTGGTTGAGGACGAAAATCAGCGGCTCGTCGCGCGGCACCTGTTCCGCGCCGGAGGTTTCGATGCGCCGAAAAAAAAGGCGGAGCGCGAGGCTGATGATCAGTCGGACGAGGCGCTGCGACGGCGTCCCCTCGGGGCGCAGAGCCATCTCGCCCAAACTCAAAACGCCGCTCTCAGGCATCCTCGGGATTATAGGCTGAAACCTCCCCGCGCCCCGCCCCGCCTTGCCGGTTGCATCCCCTGCGGCGCGAAAAGTGGTAATTTCTACGGCTTTTCGGCGTTCTTCGCGACAACGGTTTCGACAGACGTGCCCCCGTAGGGGTCTGAGGCGCAGACACCCGCGAGCACCCCTGTTGCATCAAAGTGAACGGTTAGAGAGAGTAGGCTGAAGTTCATAAACAAGGGGAATAACGGCAATGAAACAGGTTCTTTCGAAATTGACGGCTCTGGTCGCCGGGCTCCTCCTGGCGGCTTCCTTCGCGGCGGGCGCGACGGACTCGTCGGCTCAACCGGCCTCCAAGAGCATCCGCAAGGCTCTGGTGACGCTGCCCTATTACGGTGTTTTCGACAATCTAGCGTACAATGTCGCCCCGGACGGGACTGTGACGCTTTACGGGCAGGTCGTGCGCTCTTCGACGAAGAAGGACGCAGAGTACAGCGTGAAGCGGATCGCGGGCGTAAAGCGCGTGGTGAACGAGATCGAGGTGCTGCCGCTCTCGCCCTTCGACGATTCCGTCCGCGCCGACGCTTACCGCACTATTTTCGACACGGCTGGGTTATATCGTTACGCTTTGGGCGCTAACCCTTCGCTGCACATCGTCGTCAAAAGGGGTCATTTGACTCTCGAAGGCGTCGTGGCGAACGAGATGGACAGGCGTCTGGCTTACATGGCGGCGCGCAACGTCCGCGGCGCGTTCACCGTGACGAACAACCTGCGCACCGACGAGGAGCAGCGGCGGCAGGCGCGCTAAAGTTTAGCGCCGGAGGGTTCGGCTCCGGGCGAGTCCGCAACTGCCGGGAGGTCGGGCGAGGGAAGACCCCCGGCAGTTTTTTCTGACATTCCGGGCAACCGCGCGTGCGGCTCGGACGTATCACCAGGGAAGATTTCCTAAATGGGTATGGCTGAAAAAGACATCAACAAGGGGGCTTTCGCGCCGCCCGCGCTAGGGAGCGGCGAGTTTCTCGCCTATCCGGAACTCGAAGACGAGCGCGGCGCTGAGGCGATCTCGACCGAGAAGATCGAGGACGTGCTGCAAAAACTCGGCGGTCTCGCAGAGGGCGACCACCACGATCTGCTCGCCGCCAACGACGCGCACGCCGACGAGGAGAACGAGGAGCCGCTCGACGACGAGCCGGAGCTCGATCTCTCCGCGGGCGAGGACGACAAGGCGAGCGATCCGGTCCGCCTCTACCTGCGCCAGATGGGGCGCGTGCCGCTCTTGACGCGCGAGCAGGAGGTCGTGCTCGCCAAGCGCATCGAGGCGGGGCAGGTGAGAGCCAACCGCGCCATCGCGCGCTCGCCCATCGCCATCAGGGCGCTCATCAAATTCGGCGCGCACCTCGAAGCCGGCACGCTCGGCATCCGCGACGTGGTCTCCTTCGGCGATCAGATCGATCTGCTGGAGCTCGAGG
>JAIVJC010000111.1:3469-4427 GCA_020200235.1 Acidobacteriota bacterium
CCGCCCGCCGGCACATCCGCGAGATCGAGGCTGACAACTTCGTCACGGTCGTCGAGATCAAGCGCTCGCACAAGGCGATCTCGCGCGGCGTCGCGCAGACGGTCGGCGCGAAGAGCGAGATGACGGAGGCGAACCTGCGCCTCGTCGTCTCGATCGCCAAGAAGTACGTCAACCGCGGCCTGCCGTTCCTCGATCTCATCCAGGAGGGCAACATCGGCCTGATGCGCGGCGTCGAGAAGTTCGACTGGCGTCGCGGCTACAAGTTCTCGACTTACGCGACGTGGTGGATCCGCCAGGCGATCACGCGCGCCATCGCCGATCAGGCGCGCACGATCCGCATCCCCGTCCACATGATCGAGACCATCAACAAGTTGATCAAGACCTCGCGCGCGCTCGTGCAGGAGCTGGGGCGCGAGCCGACGGACGACGAGATCGCGAAGCACGTGGGCCTGACGCCCGACCGCGTGCGCGGCATCTTCAAGCTGGCGCAGCAGCCGGTCTCGCTCGAAACGCCCATCGGCGACGAGGGCGACGCGAGCCTCGGCGATTTCATCGAGGACAAGACGCGCGTGAGCCCCTCGGAAGGCGTCGTCAACGAAAACCTGAAGGAGATCACGCAGGAGGTCTTGCAGACGCTCTCGCCCCGCGAGGAGAAGGTCTTGAAGATGCGCTTCGGGCTCGGCACGGCGGGCGAGGAGCAGACGCTCGAAGAGATCGGGCAGACCTTCGACGTGACGAGAGAGCGCATCCGCCAGATCGAGGCGAAGGCGCTCAAGAAGCTGCGCCACCCCTCGCGCGCGAGGATGCTCAAGTCATTCACATGATCGCGAGCCGCGGCTCGACGCGTGAAGAAAAAATTGCTGGAGGCGTTTACACAACGCCTCCCTTTTTTTGTTCATTTATTCACGCGCACGCGCGCAGGCCGAAAATTATTTTCACGCCGCGCCGCGTCTGAGGT
>JAIVJC010000235.1 GCA_020200235.1 Acidobacteriota bacterium
GTAGATGGTGCTGACGAGGTTGTAAGCGATGTCGGGAGTCCCCGTGTTGCCCTGGCTGTCGTTGCTACGTTGTGCAGACATGGTCGTACCCTTTCGTGAAAAGTTCGTTTAAGCAGCGGGGGTTGGTAATTGAGGGGAACTCGCGCGTGATTGTATTCACCCCCGCTCCGAGAGGTCAAGCTCGCCACGCCCGCCCGCCCCGCGCGACACCGAAGAAATAGGTTGACAGTCGCACGCACGCGGCTTTATAAGCCGCGTGTTGCGGCAGAGCCTTGCCGCGTGAGCAGCTTCACCGCACGCCACTTCACGATTAGCCACGCCACCGCCCCGCACGACCGGCGGCAAATCGTTTCTTGAGTTAGCGCGGGCACTGAGCACTACCGCCGTCAGGGTGTCGGCAATGCGCCGGGGGGGCGCGCCGCCTGGGCGGGCTGAGCCGCGGAGGGATTTCGATGAGCGCACAGAAAGTTAATGATCAGAACGCCGAGCGCGCCGACAAGCAGCGCGAGGTTCGGCTCGGCCTCGTCATGTACGGCGGCGTCTCGCTCGCCATCTACATCAACGGCGTGGCGCGCGAGTTCTTCCGCGCCGTGCGGGGCAACGGCGTTTACAAGCTCGTCAAGGCGCTGACCGACTCCGACATCGTCGTGGACGTGATCAGCGGCACCAGCGCCGGCGGGATCAACGGCATCATGCTCGCCTGCGCGCTCTGCAACGGCAAAGACTTCGCCTCGTGCGCGAACCTGTGGCGCATCGACGGCGACGTGCGCAGCCTCCTGCGCTCGCCCTACAAGGCGGCGGACGAGACCGAGTCTTTGTTCGACAGCGAGGGCTACTACCAGGAGCGGCTCGAAGCGGCTTTCCGCGACATGCCCGACTACGTGCCCGAAGTGGGCGAGATGAACTCGCCGTTCCCCGAACTCGATCTCTTCGTCACGGGCACGGACGTGGACGGCAACATCTTCACGCAGTTCGACGACGCCGGCCACCCCATCGACGTGAAGGATCACCGCTCGGTCTTCCTGCTCAAGCACCGCGCGGGGCGCAAGGAGCCCTTCAACCCCAACTGCACCGACTACGGACCGCCCCTCCCCGAAAACACCTACCGCGCGCTCGCCAAGCTGGCGCGCATCACCTCCTGCTTCCCGGCGGCTTTCACGCCCGTGCGCGTCAAGCGCGACGCGCGCGACGGCGGCAGCGTGGACGGCAGGCTCCAGCAGTGGGGCGAGCTCAACAAGGAGTCGTGCTTCCTCGACGGCGGCGTGATCGACAACAAGCCGTTCACCTACACGATCAAGGAGATCTTCAACCGCCCCGCCGACCGGCAGATCGAGCGCAAGCTCTTCTACGTCGAGCCCGACCCCGAACACTTCTCGCGCGTCGAGACGGCGACGCAGCCCAACTTCGTGCAGGCGATCATCGCCTCGCTCATCGGCATCCCCGGCTACGAGTCCATCGCCGACGATCTCAAGCTGCTCGCTAAGCACAACAGCAAGATCAGGCAGTACAAGCGGCTGCGCAAGTACATCGAGTCGCCCCAAGACGAGAGCGGGGGCAAGAAGGAGACGGCGCCGGAGGTCTCCGAAACCCAGTTGCAGCTCTACGAGCGGTGTGGCTTGATCGCCATCAGCGACCGCGTCATCGAGGGCATCCTCAAGGACAACGGGCGCGCCGAGCTGCTGAGCGACGAGGCGCGCCGCGCCGCCTCCGCGCTGGTCAGCACCTTTGATCTCATCGAAGCGAGGATGATGAAGAACACCGCCGAGCCGGGCACCTCGATGCCCCCGGCGGAGGCGGAGCCCGCCGCGGCGGGGGCGGCGACGACCGGCGATGTCGCGCCGTCAGGGGGCACGCCGGGCGCGGCGGCTCCGGGGGCGCGGAAGAAGCGCCGGGTGCCGACCACGCTACGCAACTTCGACGTTCACTACCGCCTGCGCCGCCTCCACCGCACCGTCTATAAGATCGAGGAGACGATCCGCGACTTGTACGGCGCGGGGGGCGACGGCGCGTCCGAAATCAACAGGTACGTCAACCTCTGGCGGCTGCTCAACCGCCAGATCGAGCTGCTCGAGATCGTCAACGTCAACATGGAACGGCTAGTGGACGAGACGCCGATCGCATGGAAGAAGGAGATCGCCGAGCTCACCAAGTCGGACCCGAGGCTCGACAGGGGCGGCGCGAGCGGCAAAGTCCGCGTCGCGATCGAAGCGGCGCTCATCTGGGATGTCATCAGCGACGCCCAGCAGGAGTTGCTCGACGGGACGAAGGCGAAAGAGCTGCTGACGCCCACGTTCGAAGGGGTTTACGCTGCGCTCGACAAAGACCCCAAAGACCCGAAAGTGATCGAACGTTACAGCACGGACTTCCTGAGCCAAGTGAATGCCGCGCTCAAGGACGCGCGGAAAAAGATCGGGGAGCGGATCAACCAGAAGAGGGAAGACATCAGGCGCAAGACGCCGGAGGAGAGGGCGCGGGACATCAGAGACAGGGAGAAGGCGAGCAGAGAGTTCGTCGGCATTTTCAAGCTCACGAGCGGCTTCGAGAAGGAGATCATCAAAAGGCTGCTGCCGAACAAAGACGACAAGACCGAGCAGCGCGTCAGGGCAGCCTACGAAGAGTTCCAGCTGATGGACGCGCAGTTGTTCCCGCTCGAGTTCGTCGCCGAGCTGAACGAGAAGGACATCATCGAGACGATCCGCATCAGCCCACGCGACGCCGAGAAAGGGTTCAGCAACAAGGGGCTCTCCGACAAGGTGTCGGGCGACGCGCTCTACCACTTCGGCGGCTTCTTCAAACGCTCCTGGCGCTCGAACGACATCCTCTGGGGGCGGCTCGACAGCCTCTGCCAGATTGTCGAGACGCTGCTCGACCCCGAACGCATCAAGAGCGTGCTCGGCAACGGCGCGCAGTTCGCGCGCGTGCGCCGCCTCTTCTTCACGAAGACGCCCCCCGAGGACGAGGAGAACCCCGCGCCCCCCGCGCGCCCCGACTGGCAGCCCGGCATGCACCCGGAGGAGCTGTTCGGCAACGCCGGCGAGACGACCCAAAAGGAGTTGAGAGACTGGCTCGTCAGGCTGCTCTGGCGCGCCGCGCCGCGGAGCGCGGCGGAGCTGGCGGTTCTCGAAGACCTGAAGGGCGACGGGTTCAAGGTGAAGCTGTCGCGGATCATCGAGGCTGCGCAGCTCGAAGTGCTGCACGAAGACCTGCCGAACGTGATCACGGACGCCCTCGAAGAGCAGGCGCGCTGGAACCAGTTCCGCTTCCCGCGCTTCGAATACCGCCCGCCCGGCCTCGTGCGCAGGGCGCTCTCGGCGGGCAGACAGGTCTTGACGGGCAAGAAGAGCCTCAAAG
>JAIVJC010000112.1 GCA_020200235.1 Acidobacteriota bacterium
CGTCGAGATCGTCTACCACCCCGCGCGCCGTCTCGCCCCGCTTCCGGGCGAGGACACGCGCGCCTGCGCCCGCCGCGAGTCCGAAAGACTCTACGAGATCATCAACTCCGCGCTCTGACGCGCGCGGCGCCGACGAAAGGTTGAAAAAAATCGTGACGGGTGACTAGAAAGTGATGAGTGATGAGTGATGAGTACTGAGTGAAAACAAATTGTCTTAGCTCATTACTCATTACTCATTACTCATTACTCATTACTCATTACTCCGTCCCGGTTACGGCATTTGAAGGACGCGCATCATCGCGTCGTGGAGGAGACCGTTGCTGGCGAGGATGGGCGGCTCGTAGATGCGGAACTCCGTCCCGTCGTAGCGCGAGACGCGACCGCCCGCCTCCTCGACGAGGAGTTTTCCCGCCGCCACGTCCCACGCCCTCAAGCCCTCCTCCCAGAACCCGTCGAAGCGCCCCGAGGCGACGTAGGCGAGATCGAGCGCCGCCGATCCGTCGCGCCGGACGGCTTGCGCGGTCATGATGAAGTTGCGGAAGTGGCGCGCGAAGTCGCCGCGGTCGCGCACGTCGTAGGGGAAGCCGGTGCAGATCATCGCGGCATTTAAATCTTCGACGTCGGAGACGCGGATGCGCCGCGCGTTCAAGGTCGCGCCGCCGCCGCGCTCGGCGGCGAACACCTCTTCGCGCGTCGGATCGTAGACGACGCCGATGACGATCTCGCCCGCCCGCTCCAGGGCGACCGAGACGCAGAAGCAGGGGTAGCCGTGCGCGTAGTTGGTCGTGCCGTCGAGCGGATCGATGATCCACTTGAACTCGCTCGCCCGCTCCTCGCGCGTCACGTCGCCGCCCTCCTCGGCGAGTATCGAGTGGCGCGGGTGGTAGCTGCGGATGCGCTCGACGATCAAGCGCTCCGCCGCGAGATCAGCCTCGGTGACGAGATCGATGTCGCCCTTGTTCGACACCTGGAGCGCGCGCCCGAACTTCTCGGCGAGCACGCGCCCGGCGTCGCGCGCCGTTTGGATGGCGAAGTTAAGCATGAATAGCCGTGAACCGTGACGAGTGACAGGTGACAAGCAAGACAAGCGGAATGTTTTGCTTGTCACCTGTCACTGTTTACCCGTCACGGCTTTACCCTCGTCACTTAAGAATGAGCACCAGGTCTTTCTGGATCGGCTGTCCCGTGACTTCGATCTCGCCGCCGTCGCCGACGTAGAGATCGATCTCGGAGCGGACGCCGAAGTTGCCGGGCAGGTATATTCCGGGCTCGATGGAGAAGCAGGTGCGCGGGATGATCTTGCGCGAGTCGCGCGTCTCGAGGTTGTCGATGTGCGCGCCGTTGCCGTGGACCTCCTCGCCGATGGAGTGACCCGTGCGGTGCGTGAAGTATTCGCCGTAGCCCGCGCGCTCAATCACGCCGCGCGAAACGTCGTCAACTTGCGCGCCCTTGATCTCTCTACCAGCCTTGACGTTCTCGCGGACGAACTCTATCGCCGCGTCGCGCGCGTCGCGCACGATCGTGAACACTTTGAGGTGCTCTTCCGTGGGCTCTTCGCCGACGAAGCCCGTCCAGGTCTGGTCGGCGTAGACCGCGCCGGGGTCTTTCAGCTTCGCCCACACGTCGAGCAACAAAAAGTCGCCGCGACGGATGGGCGAAAACTTAGAGGCTGACGGCTGGTAGTGCGGGCTCGCGGCGTTAGCGTTGACGGAGACGATGGGGTGATCGTCGTTGCACGTCATGTCCTCCTCCTCGAAGCGCCGCACCATGAACTGCTGGATGTCGTACTCGGTGACGGGCTCGTCCGACTTGATCCTTTTCGCGACCTCGGCGAAGGCTTCCTGGATGATGTTGTGGATGTTGTCGGCGGCTTTGACGTGCGACTCGTACTGCTCGCGCGTCCAGACCGCCTCGAAGATCTGGACGAGGTCGGCGCTCGTGACCGGCTCCGCGCCGAGCGAGCGCACCAGCTCGATCGTGCCCGCGTCCACGCGCGAGATGTAGGGGATTGAGTTCTCGGGCGAGTACTGCATCGCGACGCGCGAGCCTTTCGCCGTCGAGAGCGCGTCGCGCAAATTCTCGTTCAGACGCTGCCAGCTGCTGTAGATCAGTTGGCGACCGGGGAGCGCGTCGAGCTTGCCCTGCTCGATGGCGTGGTTGATGCGCGTGGGCTCGCCCTCAGCGGGGACGAAGTAGAACCAGCGGCGCGTCGAAAATTGATTCGGGTCGAGCTTCAGGATGCGGTAGGCGAGCGGATCGCTCTGGCGGAAGTCGTAGAAGAGCCAGCCGTCGAGACCCGCGTCCCTGAGCGCGCGCTGAATCTCGGCGACGCGCGCCGCGGGCGCCTGTGAGCCGTTGCCGTTCGGGGTGTGCGTCGAGTCGTTTTGCGTGTTCATAAGTTTTTTTCGTCCGCGAAAATCATTTCCAGAATCCGAAAGCCTTGAGCATCTCGATCATGTTCGCCTTCTGCAGGAGCTCGCCGACGGCTTTGCGCTCCAACTGCGGCGCGAGCCTTTCCGCGCGCTCGGCGAGCGCGTAAGCCGTGACGGCGACGATCGCCGAGCCGCCCGCGAGGCTGTGGCGGTCGAGCTTGTCGAGCGTGTCGCTCGACTTGTGGTGAATCTTCCCGTAGGGCTCCATGTCCACCCAGAGGTCGAGCGCAGGGATGCCCCGCAGCATGAAGAAGCCGTGGTCGGTGTCGAAGGAAGCCTCCGGCGAGAGACCGCCGCCGCTCAAATCTTCGAGGAGCGATTTACTGATCGGCTGCATCGCCTTCGACACGTCCTCGCGGCCCTCCACCTTCCAGCCCTTCGGGTGCCCCGCGCCGTTGTCGGTGTTGAGGACGGCGACGCAGTTCTTCAACTCGCGCTCGTGCGCCTCGACGTAGGCGCGCGAGCCGATCAAGCCCTGCTCCTCGCCGCCCCACAGGGCGAAGCGGATCGAGCGGCGCGGCGGCTGACCCAGCGACATGATGGCGCGCGCCGCCTCCAACACCATCGCGCAGCCCGATCCGTTGTCCTGCGCGCCCGTCCCGAAGTCCCACGAGTCGAGGTGCGCGCCGACGATGATCCACTCGTCCGGTCGCTCGCGCCCGCGAATCTCGGCGACGACGTTCGCCGTCTGCGCCGCCCCGCCCGTCCGGTTCTGGTATTCGAACTCGACCTCGACGGGCTGCCCCTTCTCCGCGAGGCGCGCGATCAGTTCCGCGTCCTCCATCCCGACGTGCGCGAAGGGCAGGGGGCTGAGCCGCGCGCCCCAGTTGAGGTTGAAGGCGTTGAAGGCGTTGTTCGACTCGCGGTCGGGGATGAGCACTGCCGCCGCGCCCGCCTCCTGGAAAAGTTTCTGCTCGAGCGTGAACGGTTCGAGGCGCACGTCGCTGACGCCCATCGCGCGGAACTCCGCGGCAGCCCACTCGGCAGAGCGCTGGTACGAGGTCGAGCCCGAAAGGCGGCCGCCGAACTTGTCCGTCAGGCTCTGGAGGTAGTCGTAAGCGCGCCCGCCGACGAGGATCGATCCGGCGAGCCTGACGGAAGCCTGCCGCACTTCCGCCGAAGGCTGCTGCGCGCGGAGCGCCGGCGCGGCGACGCCGGAAAGGAGCGCGAGGGATATTAAGATAGTTAGGAACTTTCTCATCGACCCACCACCTTCAGCGTTGTTTACGAGTCGTCTTCGCGCCCGTGCGCATCCGCGCGAGGACGAGCTTGACGCAGAGGCGCAAAGAAGTTAAGACGACTCTGGAGACGGTCGCGTTCATTGTCTGGTCTGCGGCTGCGCGAGCCTCCGCGCGGCGAGCTTCAGAACTTCCTGCACCTGCCTGTCCCAGTAGGGCCACGAGTGGTTGCCGGGCAGTTGCCGGTACTCGTGCGGGATTTTCTTTTCGACGAGGAGCGCGGCGAAGTCGCGGCTGAAGCCGAGGAGTCGGTCTTCCGTACCGCAGTCGAGGTACAGATAGGGAAGCGACGCTATGCGCTCGGCGGGCATCTCCCGCGCGATACGGAAGAGACCGTTCGCGGCGCGCACGGGGTTGTCGGCCGCGCCGAAGACGCGCGCGACCGAAGGCTTGGCGAACGCGGGGATCGGGTCGGTCGCCAGCCACGAGGCGACTGCGAGCGCGCCGCTCATAGAGGCGGCGAAGGCGAAGCGTTCGGGGTACTTCAGCCCGAACTTCAGCGCGCCGTAGCCGCCCATCGAAAGACCGGCGACGGCACGACCCTCGCGCGCCTCGATCGCGCGGAAACGCTTCTGCACGTCGGGCAGCAACTCTTCGACGAAGTACGTCTCGAATTTCTCGTTCGGCACGGTCGCGCTGTCCGTGTACCAGCCGTCCTTGCCTTCGGGGACGACGATGATCATCCGGTGCTGCGCCGCGTAGTCCGCGAGGTGCGCGCGCTTCGAGACCCAGTCGTTCGCGCTCCCCGCAAGCCCGTGCAGGAGGTAGAGCACGGGGTAGCGCGTCCGCGCCGCAGACTTCGCGTCGTAACCGGGCGGCAGCACGACGTTGTAAGCGAGACGCGCGCCGACGAGCCTGCTCTCGAACGGCACGCTCTCGACGCGCGCCGCCGCGACCGCCGTGGCAGGCGACGCCGTTTGCGCCGGGGTCTGCGCGCGACCTGCGAGCGGCAGGGCGAGCGCGACGAATAGAAACAGTGTGCGCGCGTGTCGCATCAGTATTGTTGAAGACTGGTACAAAGTTATTTCTCGCCCGCCTCACGCGCCGCGCGCGGCTCGTCGAGCATCGGAATCTTCACGCCCTTCGTGCGCGCCGTGTCGATCGCCTCGTCGTAGCCCGCGTCGACGTGGCGGGCGACGCCGATGCCGGGATCATTAGTCAGCACGCGGTTGAGTCGCTTCGACGCGTCCGCAGTGCCGTCGGCGACGGAGACCTGGCCGGCGTGGAGCGAGTAGCCGATGCCGACGCCGCCGCCGTGGTGGAACGAGACCCACG
>JAIVJC010000113.1 GCA_020200235.1 Acidobacteriota bacterium
GCGTAGCTCGTCGCGGGATGGCGCGCGACCGTTGCGCACAGCTCTGAAAGTTTCAGGCGGGGCAGCGACGGTAAAAGCCCGTCCGCCCCGACCGCGCCGCAGAGCATGAGCTTCGCGCCGACCTGCGCCTGGACGCGCGAGACGAAGTCGGCTGCGCCCGCCGCATCGAGCGGGACGACGATGGCGCCGCGCAGGGCGCAGCCGTAAAACGCCGCGACCCATTCGGGACTGTTCTCCGCCCAGACGAGCACGCGGTCGCCCCTGCCGATCCCGCGCGCCTCCAGCTCGCGCGCGGTCTGGAAGGAGACTGCGGCGAGCCGCGCGTACGTCCAGCGCACGACCCGCAGCCCGCGCCGGCGGGCGAGGGCGGGCTTGTCGCCGCGCGCGGCGCAGTCCGAGAGGAAGCTGAGGATGTTCGTTCGAGTCATGCTTGTCCGCGGGGCTGTCGGGGGAGAGTCGCGACTGATTTTGTTCGGCGCGCCCACCTTTCGGCAAACGCCTGTGACGCTTTTTCAAGTGAGCGCACGCGCATTCGAAAGGGTGAAGGTTGACTTGGGAAGAGTGTTTCGCGCCCGGCTTAGAACTTCTCGCCCGCCGTTTCGTAAACAACTTGCGATCGCGAGTGGGAGTCGTCGTCGTGGGGAACGCTGTGGGAGACCTTGCCGAATCCGACGTGGTAGCAAAGCCAGCGCACGAGAGTGGCGGTGCGTGGGCGACCGTGCGCGCGGCTGTGCTGGGCACGCCGCAGGACTACACGCGGGGGAGCATCGGGCGCGCGATCTTCCTGCTCGCCGTGCCGATGGTGTTGGAGATGCTGATGGAGTCGCTCTTCGGCATCGTCAACGCCTTCTGGGTCTCGCGTTTGGGTCAGGACGCGCTCGCCACCGTCGGGCTGACGGAGTCGATGCTGACGGTCGTCTTCTCGATCTGCATCGGCTTGAGCATGGGTACGACCGCGATGGTCGCGCGCCGCGTCGGCGAGAAAAAATTAGAGGCGGCGGGCGAGGCGGCGGCGCAGTCGATCATCCTCGGCGTCATCGTCTCGGTCGTGATCGGCGCGGTCGGCTTCGCGTTCGCGCCGCAACTGCTGCGCGCGATGGGCGCTTCCGAGTCGGTCGTCGCGACGGGCGCGGGCTACCCGCGGATCATCTACGGCTCGAACGTGGTGATCATGCTGCTCTTCCTCAACAACGCGATCTTCCGCGGCTCCGGCGACGCCTCGCTCGCGATGCGCGCGCTGTGGCTCGGGAACCTGATCAACCTCGTCCTCGACCCCTGCTTCATCTTCGGCTTGGGGTTCTTCCCCGAGCTCGGCGTGGCGGGCTCGGCGGTGGCGACCACCATCGGGCGCGGCGTTGCCGTGCTGTTCCAACTGTGGGTGATGACGCGGGGCAGCTCGCGCGTGCCCGTGCGCCTCAGCCAGTTCCGACCGAACTTCGAATTGATGTGGCGGCTCGTGCGCATCTCGACGGGCGGGATGCTCCAGTTCCTGATCGCGACGGCGAGCTGGATCGCGATCGTCAGGATCGTCTCGGCGTTCGGGAGCGCGGCGGTGGCGGGCTACACGGTGGCGGTGCGGATCATCGTCGTCGCGATACTTCCTTCGTGGGGGATGTCGAACGCGGCGGCGACGCTCGTCGGTCAGAACCTGGGGGCGGGCAAGCCGGAGCGCGCGGAGAAGTCGGTCTGGAAGACGGGCTTCGCGAACATGCTCTTCCTCGCGGGCGTGACGGTCGTCTTCCTCTTCTTCGCCGAGCGGCTGGTCGGCTTCTTCACGGACGACCCGGCGATCCTGCCCTACGGCGTGGACTGCCTGCGCTTCATCTCTTACGGGTACGTTTTTTACGCGTGGGGCATGGTCGTCTCGCAGTCGTTCAACGGGGCGGGCGACACCTACACGCCGACGCTTTTGAACCTCTGCTGCTTCTGGCTCTTCCAGATTCCGCTCGCGTATTTTCTGGGGCGGCACACCCCGCTCGGCGTGCGCGGCGTCTACCTCGCGCTCATGCTCGCGGAGTCGCTGCTCGCCGTGTTGAGCGTCGCCGTCTTCCGCATGGGGCGCTGGAAGACGAAGAAGGTCTGATGCGCTCAACGCCGTGCCCTACTTCGTCTTACCAATGATCTCTTCGGCGACTTCGCGGGCTGAGCGATCCTCGGTGTCGACGGGCTCGCCGAAATGGGGATCGCGGTGGGCGTCGGCGCACTCCACGATCCGTCGCGCGATCCACTCCGATCCGCGCCCTTCGATCTTGGTCCCGCGCCCCACGAGCCGCCTTCTGACGGTCGGCAGACTGGCTCTCAAGCAGAACACCTTGAGCTCCGGGTCGAGACGCTTGAGACTCGTCACGACCTCGTCGAAGTAGGCGCGGTGGCTGAAGGTCATCGGGACGATGACCGGACCCGAGGCGAACAGGCGGAACAACCTGACGCCCGCCACCGCCGACTTCCGCCACAAATCGACGTGCTGGAAATCGTCCGTTCCCGATCCCTTCAACTTGATCCACTTCGGCAGGCGCATCAAGACCAACCCCGGCCATTCGGGATCGTAGAGCACGCTCCCGGGGAAGGAGCCGCGCAGTAGTTTTGCGACCGTGGTTTTGCCGACTCCGAACGAGCCGTTGATCAGTATGATCATCGTGAATAGACCGCGCTCGGGAAGGGTCGTCCATTTTGTCGCTTACATTGAAGACCCGTGAGCCTTCATTACTCTCTTTCGGGCGTTGACGGGTGCTCCGGCGCGGAGCCTTGGTCCGGTGCGCTCGTGCGATTGGAGCGCGTATCAAATGCCAGCATCAAATTTCCGACCCCGCCGAACGCGACAAAGCCGGTGGCGAGCGCCCACCAACTCCGGCGATTGTAAAGAGAGTAAGTCCAGAGACCGAATACGATCAGAAGAAGTAATCCGTAGATTAAATGCGCCCATTTAATTCTTTTCGTCCAGTTGAAGCTCTGCCCCCAGCTCGGACCCTCTGAATCGTCATCGTCTCCGGACGCCGTGCCGGAATACATTCTTGAAATTCTCGCGTCGATCCGCTCCTTGAGCAATTTGTAGGATGGATCATCCTCGTGAGGGAGTAAGCGCAGAATTTCAAGGTCTAACTTGAGCCGCGAGCGCGAGCCGGGAAGATTCCTTTTGATCTGATAAAGCGTAATCCCCGCGGTCGCGATAACCGAGACGGCTTTCACGATATTTTCCAAGTTCGCGGAAATCCAATCAATGTTCATGGTTGAACTCCTGACGAGTTGCGGAGTCTCACATCTTGGTTGGTGCAGAACGCCCGACTTAACCGGAGCCGGGCGCGCGCGCACCGAGGGACGAGTTACCTCACCTGCCCGGGGCGAAAGCCTTCGTCAGCTCGTAGAGAAATTCCTGCGCCTCGTAGAGCGACTTGATCAGGATGCGCTCGTCGCGGCCGTGGGCGCGGTTGTCCTCGATGTCCGAGAAGACGCCGGAGACGCCGTAGACGGGGATGCCGATCTGCCGGAAGTAGAGGCTGTCGGTCGCGCCCGTGCCCATCAGTGGGACGACCGGCGTGCCGCGCCACATCCGCTCCGTCACGCGCTCGATGGGCTGCATCACTGCGGCGGAGAGCGGCGACGGCGGGCTCGCCTTGAACTCGCCCTCCGCCGTGATCTTCACGCCGGAGTCGGCGACCGCGCGCGTGAGCGCCGCCTGCACCTGCGCGGCATTCTCCTGCGGGAGGATGCGGCAGTTGACGAGCGCGCGCGCCGTCTGCGGGAGCGCGTTGTCGGCGTGCCCGCCTTCGAGCCGGGTGGCGACGCAGGTCGTGCGCATGAGCGCGTTGTAGTAGGGCGTCTCGGAAAGGCTCTTGACCGCCGCCGGGTCGGGCGGGTTGGCGGCGACGGCCTTCATGTCGGCGGCTAACTGCCCCTTCTCGATCTTCGACATCCGCTCGAAGTAGGCGCGCGTCACCTCGTTCAAATTCAGCGGGAACTCGAAAGCCGCGACGCGCGTGAGCGCCGCGGCGAGCTGGTAGATCGCGTTGTCCTTGCGCGGCTGCGACGAGTGACCGCCGCGGTTCGTCGTCTCGAGGCGAAAACTCTGGAAGACTTTTTCGCTCGCCTGCACGCCGTTCAACAGGCGCTGACCCTTCTTCAACTGGCCGCTCCCGCCCTCGTTGATGCCGAACTCTGCGTCGACGAGCGCGCGGTGGTTCTTGATCAGGAAATCGACTCCGTTGAAGTCGCCGCCCTCCTCGTCGGCGGTCAAGGCGACGATGATGTCGCGCTCCGGCTTGAAGCCCTCCTGCCTCATGCGGATCAGGTTCGCGACGAAGATCGCAGCCATCGCCTTGTCGTCGCCCGTGCCGCGCCCGTAGAGGTAGCCGTCCTTTTCCGTCAGCTTAAAGGGATCGGTCGACCAGTCCTCCCGCCGCGCCTCGACCACGTCGATGTGCGCGAGCAGCAGCAGGGCCTTGCGCGCGCCCGTCCCGCGCAGGCGCGCGACGAGGTTACCCTTCTTCGCGTTGCCCGGTGGCACCAAGACCTTCACGTCGTCGGCGGGGAAGCCCGCAGCGCGCAGGCGCGAAGCCATCGCCTCGGCGGCGCGCGTGCAGTCGCCCGTCGAGTCGGTCG
>JAIVJC010000114.1 GCA_020200235.1 Acidobacteriota bacterium
GTCGGTCGCGTTGCGCATGGTGGTCGAACGCGAGCGCGACATCGAGAAGTTCGTCAAGACCGAATACTGGACGATAGCGGCGAACCTCTCGTCGAAGCTCCCGCCCGCTTTCGACGCGCGGCTCTGGAAGGTCGGCGAGCAGACGGTCAAGACAGGCGGCTTCGATCAGGAGGTTAAGCAAACGGAAATCCTCATCGGCGACGAGGCGAGTGCCCGCGCGCTGGTGGCGGAGGCCGAAGCGCAGCAGTATGTCGTCTCTGAAGTCACGACCAAAGAGCGCAAGCGCAACCCCGTCCCTCCCTTCATCACGTCGAAGCTTCAGCAGGAGGCTTCGCGCAAGCTCGGCTTCGCGGTCAAGAAGACGATGATGGTCGCGCAGAAGCTCTACGAGGGCATCGAGCTGGGCGCGGAAGGCTCGGTCGGCCTCATCACCTACATGCGCACGGACTCGACGCGCGTTTCGGAGGCGGCGCTCGGTGAGGTGCGCGATTTCGTCGCGGCGCAGTACGGCGCAGCCTACCTGCCTGAGAAGGCCATCCACTACCGCTCGAAGAAGGACGCGCAGGACGCGCACGAGGCCATCCGTCCCACGGACGTGGCGCGCACGCCCGACTCCATCGCCAGCTATTTAGGCAAAGAAGAGCTCAAGCTTTACCGTCTCATCTGGCAGCGCTCCGTCGCCTCGCAGATGATGCCGGCGGTCTTCGACCAGACGACGATTGACATCGGGGCGGGCCGCCTGCTCTTCCGCGCATCGGGCTCGGTTCTGAAGTTCGACGGCTTCCTGCGGGTTTACGAAGAGGGGCGCGACGAGAAGACGGACGAGGACGAGGAGGCGGCGCGCAAGCTCCCGCTCGTCGAGCGCGGCGAGCAGTTGCGTCTGAACGCCGTCGCGCCCGAGCAGCACTTTACCGAGCCGCCGCCGCGCTACACCGAGGCGACGCTCGTCAAGGCGCTCGAAGAGAAGGGCATCGGTCGCCCCTCGACCTACGCTTCGATCATGACGACGATTCAGGACCGGGAGTACGTCGAGCGTGTCGAGGGCCGCTTCCACCCGACGGCTCTGGGGACGACCGTCAACGACCTCCTCGTCGCCAGTTTCGACGATCTCTTCAACGAGTCCTACACGGCGCGGATGGAGCAGGAGCTGGACGAGATCGAAGAGGGGAAGATGAAGTGGACGGACGCGCTCCACGAGTTCTACGGGAAATTCGCGAAGGACTTGAAGATCGCTGAAGTCGAGATGAAGAAGAAGAAGGTCGAGTCGATCCCGACCGACGAGGTGTGCGAGAATTGCGGCTCCGGCATGGTCATCAAGTTCGGGCGCTTCGGGCAGTTCCTCGCCTGCTCGAACTACCCCGAATGCCGCACGACACGCGAGATTGCGAAGCCGCAGGCGGCGGGCTCGCAAGCGGCGGGCGCGGACGGCGCGAAGGCGTCCGGCGCCGAAGCCGAGGCCGAGGAGGAGTGCGACCTCTGCGGCAAGCCGATGGCTCTCAAGCGCGGGCGCTTCGGGCAGTTCCTCGGCTGCACGGGCTATCCCGAGTGCCGCAACATCCGCAAGATCAGCAAAGCCGGGCAGGTCGCGCCCGCGCCCGTGCCCCTGGAGGGCGAGACGTGCCCCACGGACGGCGCGCAGCTCGTCCGTCGGCACGGCCCCTACGGCGAGTTTATCTCGTGCGCCAACTACCCGACGTGTAAGTACATCAAGCGCGAGACGACGGGCGTGGCGTGCTCGAAGGCGGGCTGCCGCGGCGAGATCGTCGTCAAGAAATCGAAGCGCGGCAAAATCTTCTACGGCTGCTCGGAGTACCCGAAGTGCGACGCCGTCTACTGGGACAAGCCCATCGCCACTCCCTGCCCGAAGTGCAACGCGCCGTTCATCCTCGAGAAGACGACGCGGAAGGGCACGATGCGTCACTGCGCCGTCGAAGGTTGCGGCTACCGCGAAGAGCCTCTGGCCGAAGGCGCGGGGCCGCAGCCGCCAGCCGCGCGCAGCGGCGCAGATGCCGGTCGCGTCGCGAGCTAGAGGGCGCGAGGTTTGATTTAAAGACGGAGGATGAGTTAACTTTGCTCATCCTCCGTTTTTTTTCGCCCAAAGGACTTATTTAAAGTTGGCGTGCGCCGTCGTCAGCCGTGTGGCCGGGAACTTGCGCACGGATTTCAGGAGGCTCGGTCGCCGATGATGAGACCCCGGATCGCCGCACTGCTGCTCTGCTCGCTGCTGCTTACGAATCTTCCCGCGAGGGCGCAGACGCCGTCGCCGACACAAACTCCGCAACCCGCGCAACAAACTCCCGCGCCACAGCCGACGCCGACGCCCGGCGTCAGCGAGCGCATCAGGGACGAGGCGATGAACCGCTCGCAGGTGATGCAGACGCTCTCGTACCTGACCGACGTGATCGGGCCGCGCCTGACTAACTCGCCGGGCATGAAGCGCGCCAACGAGTGGACGCGCGACCGGCTCACTTCGTGGGGTTTGCAGAACGCGCGCCTCGAAGCGTGGGGGCCGTTCGGTCGCGGCTGGACCTTGAAGCGCTTCTCGGCTGAGGTCATCGAGCCGCAGAGCATCCCGCTCGTCGCGTATCCGAAGGCGTGGTCACCGGGGACGAAAGGGCCGCTCGTCGCCGAGGTCGTCTACGTTGACGCGACGAAAGAGGAGGAGTTGCAGAAGTACAAGGGCCGTCTGCGCGGCAAGATCGTTTTGACCGCGCCCTTGCGCGAGGTCAAGGCGCACTTCGATGCCGAGGCCGCGCGGCTCACGGAGAAGCAACTGCTCGATCTGGCGAACGCGCCCGACCCGGCGACGCGACCGGCAGGGCGACGCGGCCAGCAGACGCCCGAGCAGCGCGCCGCCGCCGCCTTCGGCGCGAAGAAGCTCGCCTTCTTTCAGGACGAGGGCGCGGCGATGCTGGTCGATCCGGGCCGCGGCGACGGGGGCACGATCTTCGTCAGCGGCGCGAGCGTGCCGCAGCCTCCGCCCGCAAACGTGACGCCCACTGCTGCTGCCCCTCCGTCGGGCGGCGCGGCGTCGGCGGCGGCGGGCGCGCGTCGCACCTTCCGCGCGTGGGACAGGGATGCGCCGAAATTCGCGCCGCAGATCGTCCTCTCCGCCGAGCACTACAACCGGCTCGCGCGCATGTCGGGACTGGGCGAGAAAGTCTCGATGTCGGTCAACCTCGAAGTCGAGTTTCAGGACGCAGACTTGATGGGCTACAACACCGTGGCCGAGATTCCGGGCGGCGACTTGAAGGACGAAGTGGTGATGCTCGGCGGGCATCTGGATTCGTGGCAC
>JAIVJC010000037.1 GCA_020200235.1 Acidobacteriota bacterium
CTCCTAGGCCGAGTAAAACATAAGGCATACTTGGCTTGGTTCCAGGACTTCTTTCGGACGTTTGCCCAGGCTCACTTTCACCTACAGAGGGATTCACTTTTTCTCCAACACTTGCGAGCACTGTGTTTCTTCCGTCCGATGATAGCTTCCGAACACGTGGGGCATTCGTACCAGTAGATGTAAATCCAAACTCTAAGATGTAGAGGTCGCCATTCCCTGCCAGGGCTACTGCGGTCGGCGTCCATGTTTGTTCCGACTGGGACACCGTTGAGATTGCTCCGTTGGAAGCAATCTTGAGAACACGCCGGCTACGGTAGTCGGCTACGTACACATCGCCTTGGGCGTTAACCGTCAGCCCCATTAAATTACCCCATGCTATCTCTCCCTCAACCGGATTCCGGTTAGGGCTTTTTACGTCTAGGTCGCCCGCCAATGTCGTAACTGTTCCATCCATCGTTACCTTGCGGACACTAGAGTCATCCGCTAAATATAAAGAGCCATCCGGTCCAAATGCCATGCCGACAATGCTGCGGAATTTCGCCTGGCTGCCCTTGCCATCAGCGTGTCCGTAACTGCCGCCGGCGAGCACGCTGACACTACCGCTCGGCGTTCTTCTCAAGAGCAGAGTCTCGCGCTTCAAATGGTTGTTCTGTTCGACGGAGTACGTATTCCCGTTGCGGTCTCTCCATATGCTTATTCCTCTAGGCGGATTGTCAGTAGGGGCGAGGAGGTATGAGAAGCCGCCCGAGGGCGTCATCTTCCAGATGGCAATGAAAAAGCGTTGCGTCGCCGGGTCGTAAGAATTCTCTGCGCCATAGAGATTTCCCGCTTCGTCTATGTTCAACTCATGCGTATGGTCTTTTAGGGTTCTGAAAACTGACAGCCTGCCTTGGGCATCAATCTTCCAAATGGTTTTCAAATCGCTGAAATAAACTTGCCCCTGACGGTCAACGACAATGCCCCACGACGGATGCGCCTGCGCCTTAGCAGCTAAGAGAATACATAGTGAAAAGCTGACGAAAATCGCAGTGACAAGAGCGCGTATCATATTTCTCCCTCTAATAACAAAGCGAGCACCTAACGCCGGAATTCACCCGCCCGCGCCACGATACGAACAGCACTAAAGAAACCATACAACGTTGATGAGAGGCAAGATGACGCGGGTCGGGTGGAATGACAGTTAGGCAACGCCGCCGCCGCATAAGTCTCCAAGCCAGTATGGAAACCTATGTGACGGCGCCTATGTGACGGCGAGCGTGATGGGACTGCTGGCAAACTTCGCCTATGTAAGCTTACTGAGGGCCCGCCGTATCGCTAGGCGGAGTGGGTCGAATCGGTCCGGGTTGACTCCTGCTCGCTTGCTGTCCGGCCATACGTTGACCGCCCTCATATAGCGATTCCATGACCTTCGCGCCAACGTCGCGCCCGCCAAGACCGAGGGATAGACCCGCAGCCAGCGCAATCGCTGCGACGAGTCCGATGAACAATGTGTTCACCACAACAGCTGCGATACCGAGTTGATTGGCGGCAGCAATCACGGCGAAGCCGATGATGGCATACTGGGTGAGCGTCGCCATCAGGTTCGCATTCCCCGCATCCATTTCCGACACCGAGGCGCGCACCGCCGCGGAAAGGAATCGCGCGATCAGCGCACCGATGACAATAATCACCACGGCCACTATCAGGTTCGGGATGAAAAGGACGATGCTATTGATGATCGTGGTTACTTGCTCCATTCGCAGAATGTTGGCAGCAGCCTGGATGAAGATCAGGCGGATGAACCACTTGATCAACTCGCCGATCACCTGCGAGGTCGTCCACCGGGTGCCAGATTGGCGGATGAAGTCGCTAATGCCTGATCTCTCAACGGCTCGCTCAAAGCCGATCATATTGAGCACCCTTACGATCAACTTGGCTAGCAGGCCGGAGATGATCCAGCCGATGATAAGCACGATAATCGCGCCTAATAAGGCTGGCAGGAAACTCATAAAGCTGTAAATGGCTTGGGCGAACGAGTCGTAAATGATCGCGCCCGTATCTCTGATGCTCGTGCCTCTTTCCTGTAGCATATGGAAGTCCTTTCGGTTACGCTCACGCGATCCGCCGCCGCCCGTCACGATCTCGGGCTCATGAGGTTCGCGCCCGACGCCTCAGCCGGCGCGGGCGGCGCGCACGATACCGCCGCGCGAATCTTTCAAGAGCGTCGTTAGTCAGTCGTCCCGCCCGAGCATCTCGACCTCTCCGTCCACGACCCGCGCCAGGTACTCGCCGTCCCTCATCGCCCACGCCACCTTGTGTCCGTCTCGCGCCAGCTTCGCCCAGTCGCTCGACTTCTGAGGGTTCTGTTCGATGAGTTCCGCGCCGCCCGGCAGCGCGACGTGGCGCACGCCCGAGTGCGGGAAGCGGCGCACGCCCTTCTTCGCCCCCGAGAACAGCTTCTCGAACGCCGCGAGGAGCGCCTCCCGCGTCAGCTCCACATCGGCGGACTCCCTTTTATTTTCACCCATCTCCTTGCCCTTACCCCGCGACCATACGTTCTCGCCACCCACTCCTATCGCGGCGGCTTGCGCACGCGCGCCGTCCCACGATCGTCGCGCAGAGGCTAAAGCAGGTCGACTAACTGCCGGGTTAAGCCTTGCGCGGGCAACGTCCGGAGGGAAAGAGAGCGAGCGAGGGCTAGCGGATCCGCGTCATCCGCATCATGGGGACGAACCAAGGTGCATCATGATGCGTCATCGAGCGTGAGCACGAACACAGTAAGAAATGGAAGAATAAACTTGAGGAGGCGAAACGAAAAAGGAATAGACGTTCGTTAGTACAACCTCACGGCTGCCCCGCCTTAACGACGATGGACGCGGGTTGATACCCGCCCTTCACGGTGACACCGATCTCCTGCACGCCCGCCCCTTTCACCTGCGCTGTTACCGCCTCGCCCTTCCCCTCATTTATAAGTGCCGACGTCCGCCGCCGCCGTGCGCACGAGAGAGGGCTTGCCGAACTGCGTCCAGGCGAAGTGTGCCTCGCTGCCCACACGGGCCATGCGCGGGAAGCCGCTCGAGCGCGAGACGTCGGAGCGCGCGATGACGGAGACGGGGCCGAGCGCGCCGTCGGCGCCCACCCGGCGCACTTTGTTCGCGCCGCCCTCAGCCCCACCGGACATCCAGCAGACCAGCGCCGAGCCGTCTTGCAGCAGCACGACGTCGACGCGGCCCAGTGCCTCGCCGTCATCCACCTCGACAGGGGCGCCGAAGTTCGCTCCCGCGTCACCGGAGAAAGCGACCTTGACGCGCGGCGCGTCCCGCGCCCCCGTGAACCACGCGATCGCCACCCTCCGTCCATCGGCGGCGACCGAGGGCCCGTTGACGGGGCAGCCGTTGATCCGCCAGCCGTCGGCATGCACCGCCCTCGGCTCGCTCCACCCGCCCCCCTGCCGGCGGACGAAGTAGATGTCGCGCACCTCGTCTTCCGAACGGTTGCGATAGGCGGCGATGGCGCCTTCGGAGGTCAGCGCAGCCGAGGTCTGGCAGCATTCACAGATGCGCTCGTCGAGCACAGCCTCGTCCGAGAGTTTGCCGTCGGCGTCAATAGCCGCGTAGCGCAGCGCCATGCTGACGGGGAGTGGGACGTTCTCGTCATGTCCTTCCTTCACGTCCTTGGTGGCGCGCCCGTCCACCCAGACCGCCCCGAGACGCCCGCCCTCAAGCGGCAGCAGTGAGACGAAGCCGTGCTCGGTCTGCGTGCGATCGGTGTGAGGAACGACTGGGTGACCCCACGTCTTCCCCCCGTCTTTCGAGCGCGAGATGTTCACGTCGTAGGCGTAGGTGCCGGGGCCGCTCTTGACGAGCCAGTGCGCCGCCAGACCGCCATCGCTGGTCGCGATGACGGAGGGGAAGTCAGCCCAGTTGACGAACCAGTTGTCGCCCTCCGCCACGGTACGCGCCGCCGACCAAGCGCCGGCCGTGTCGCGCACCGCGAAGCGCAGTGCGTGCCGTTTATCCCCTCTCTTCTCGAC
Source organism: Acidobacteriota bacterium (assembly GCA_020200235.1). Classification (GTDB taxonomy): domain Bacteria; phylum Acidobacteriota; class Blastocatellia; order Pyrinomonadales; family Pyrinomonadaceae; genus JAIVGV01. The sequence continues at coordinate 4,013 of JAIVJC010000037.1, forward strand.
CCAGCTCAGGATGACCCGGCCATCCGACGTCACGAAGAGTTCCGGCTCGCGGCTGTCGGGTCCCGACGGTGATTCGGACTCGCGCACAGCCAGTGCCGGACCCGCGGGCGGCGCGTGGCTCGCCGTCGACTGAGAGGGCGAAGGGCCGGTACCGCCCCTGTTACAGCCGGAGACGACGGTTAACGCCAGGAACACCAGCATCCGAATATTACGTTTGATCATATTGTTAGAAGTATAACCCCCGCTCGGTATATGGCGGACGTGCGTGGAATATACCTTTTTACCTCTTCGGGGACGAAGGGGAAATAAAGTCTAAAGCAGTTTTGCCCCCACCCGGCATGACGATCAAATTACTTCCGGCCGGGCACTGATGGTCGCCCCGCAGAGCGGCTCTCGCACCGCGCCGGAACGCGCGAGGACAACGTTGATTGAGCGCCGACGTACGGGCGGGTAAACTGTTGCCGTCGTGAAAACTTCGACGCGCGAGCGCGATGAGCGAAGAGAGGGACATGGCTGACTTGCCCCTACCCCGACACAGGCGATGACTCCGGCGCGGGCGGCCGTTCCGTACCGTTGATGTCGTCGTGGTGTTGCTGGACTGAGCCGGTCAAAAATCCCCCTGTGCCGGGCGGACCCGGACGTGAGACTTAACGTATCCGCGTCATCTGCCGCCAGAAGAATTTGCCGAGGCGGGAGAAGCGGTTGCCGCCGTCGCCCGTCGCCTGCTCGACCGACATGCCGAACGCGGCGGCGAGCTGCGGGTTGGGCGGCGCGATGTCCTCGTCGCCGTGCCGCTCCGAGAGCCAGCGGTCGAACGTGCGCGCCACGCCGCGCCGCTCCGCGACGGGAGCCTCGGCGATGAACGCGCCGACGAGGTCGTTCGCCTCCGCGATCTCCAGCCGGTTCGCCTCGTGGTAGCGGCGTAGCGCCGTGAAGACCCGCTCCGCGCCCATCAGCTTCTCCAGCGCGACGAACATGAGCGCGCCTTTCGAGTCGACGATTGCCGCGTACTGGAAAGAGTTGCGGTAGTCGCGCGCGGCACGGTCTGCGGGCAGGTCTTCGCCGCCGAACGTGCGGTAGATTTCGTAGACGCCGCGGAGCTGATCGTCCGAGGCGGCGGTGGCGCGCTCCGCGCCGTAAGCCTCCCGGTAGTAGAGGAGCGCAGACCAGTGCGCCAGCGACTCGTCGAGCACGGGCTCGCGCTCGGGGTCGCTCCCGACGGACGCGCCCCACCACTGGTGCGCGACCATGTGCGCGACGGCGAACTCCAGACTGTCCTCGACCGACGAGCGCTGCTCGCGCACCAGTTCGGGAAGGTTACGCACCGTCGCCGAGTCGAAATCGACGTAGAACGCGCTCGCGATCACGGTCATCCCCGCGAACTCCGCGCTCCCGACGCCCGCGACGAGCGGGACTTCGGCGACCGTCACGGTGTCGACGGGCAGCGCGCCGAAGCGCGCGGCGAAGACCTTGAGAGCGCGCGCCGCCACGTCGAGCACGCGCCGCCCGGTCTTCTCGTGCTCTCTCGCCCACACCGCGCGCACCCTCACGCCCCCGACCGCCTGCTCCGCCGACTGCAAGCTCCGACCCGCGACGACGGCGAAGCTCCGCAAGCTCTCGCCCGCGAACGCCCGCCCGCCCGCCGCGCGATCGGTCGCCGCTTCGACTTTCACACTTCGGTCGGCGGTGATCTCAACCTTCTCGACCGCGGCGGCCGCGCCGCCGACCTTCTCGCCCTGCCCGGCGTTCGTCGTGCGCTCGCGCGCCGAGGTGAAGACCGCCACGTCGGGCGCCGTCTCGACCGTCACCTCGTAGTCCGCCGCGTCGGCGTGCAGCCAGTCGCCGATGGTCGCGCGCGCCTCGCGCTGCCACTCGTTGCCGTCGCGCGCGGCGAGCAGGGGGTAGCAAGAGCCGAGCAGCATCACGCCGCGCGAGACGAAGTTGGTGTCGCGCGCTCTCCGCGACTCGCGCGTCTCGCGCATCGCCGCGCCGAGCTGCTGGATGACGTGCGAGGGCAGGCTCGTCTCGTCCGGATCGATCTCGGGGACGCGCCCCCTGAACTCGATCTCGATCTCGACCGAGGCGTTCGCCGCGACCGGCTCGCGCAAGGAGACGCGCAGCAGCGTCGCGCGCTCGTCGAGCGCGAACTGGAGCGGCGAGCCCGCGGCGGCCGCGCGCACCGACGCGATCTCGACGCGCGGCTCGTCCGGCGTCGCCTGATCGTCAACGACTTCGGGCGCCGCGCCGGGGCGCGGAGTCTCGGTCGCGCCGCCGCGCACGTTCGCGTAGAGGTGGAAGTAGAGGACGGAGGCGGGGCGCGCGTCGCGGTTCACCCAGCGCACGCGCTCAGTCCCCGTGAAAGTTCGCGCGTCGAAGTCTAACTTGAGATCGATCCGGTAGCGCGTACGCTCCTTCTGCGCCGCAGCCGGCTGCGCGGCGCGCGGCTGCGCCGACGCCGCAACGACGAAGGCGCACGCGACGAAGAGCGAGGCGGTGATGGCGCATCGTGACTTCATGCTTGAGACGCTGGAGACGCTAAGAGGCAGTCCCCGTCCGATCTCTCATTTCTGCTTCGGAGTCTCGGTGACGGTGACGCCGCGGATGCGGTCGCCGCGCGCTATTCGATCAACCACGTCCATGCCCTGCGTGACGCGACCGAAGACTGTGTAGCCGCCGTCGAGGTGGGGCTGCGGCGAGTGCGTGACGAACCACTGCGAGCCGCCCGTGTCCTTGCCCGACAGAGCCATGCCGACCGCGCCGCGGTCGTACGGCACTTCGTTGATCTCGCAGCGAATCTGGTAGCCGGGTCCGCCGTTGCCGTCGCCGCGCGGGTCGCCCCCCTGCACGACGAAGTTCGGCACGACGCGGTGGAACGCCACGCCGTTGAAGTAGCCGCGCCGCGCCAGCTGGACGAAGTTGTCGACGTTGAGCGGCGCGTCGTCCGGCACGAGTTCCACCGTGAACGCGCCCTTGTCGGTCGAGACCACAGCCAACACGCGGTTGCTTCGTCGCGCGAGCGCGCGTTTGTAATCCGCGAGGTGGTAGCGCACGGCGACCGTCTGGAGCGACGCGTCGGCGCCCCCGTTCGGGCTCGCGGCGCGCAGGATGGCGGCGGCTCTCAGGCGTAGCAAATAGTCCGGCGAATCCATCGCCGAGCGGATCGCGGCGGTCGCCTCCTCGCTTTTTTGTTTGCCGAGGGCGTCGAGCGTGGCGAGCGCGGCGTCGTTCATCTCGTCGCGCATCGCGGGCGCGAGGGCGGCGACGAGCGCGCGGGCGGACTCCGCGTCGGGCGGCTCCCCCCCGAGCAGTTCGGCGGCGGTCGCGCGCACGATCACGTCGTCCGACTTCAACTGCTCGCGCATGACGGGCGCGAGGTCGAGCGGCTTGAACGCGGCGACGGCGCGCAGGATGTCGGGCACGGCGAGCGCGGGCGTCTGTTTGTCGGCGAGGAGCGAGCGCAGCGCGAGCTGCGCGTCGGCCTGCACGGTGAGCACGCTGTTGCCCGCCCGCTCGCTCGTCATCTTCGCGAACTCCCCCAAGCCCTGCGCGATTGCCGCGACCGCCTGCCACACGAGCTTGTTGTCGGCGGCGCGCACGTAGAGGTTCGAGAACGGCTTCTCGCGCATGTACTGCGCGGGCGCAACGCTCGCGAAGGCGATCTCGGTTTCGGGATCGATCCACCCTTCGGCCTCGCGCACCGCGCGCAGGAACGTGATGGCGCGGCTGTCGCTCGTGTTGGGGAGCACGCTGCCGAGCGCGGCGGCGACTCCGAGCAGCTCGCTCAACTCGGCGGGGTGCGACGCCGCGCCGCCCGCGACCTTCGCCGCCCTGTACTCGGCGAAGAGCGCGCCCCCGCGCTTGACGAGCGCGTCCGCGGCTCGTGCGTCCTTCAAAAGGGCGATGCCGCGGAGCGCGCTCACGCGCACGCGAGAGTCGCGGTCGTTCACGGCGCGGTCGAGGAGCGCGTCGAACGCCTGCTTGTCTTCGGCGATCCCGAGGGCGCGCGCGGCGTTGGCGCGGGCGACCGGATCGGCGTCCGAGGCGAGCATCGCGCGCAGCGCCTCGTTCGCGGCCGCGTCTTTGGCGCCCAGGCGCGCGAGCGTGTTGGCGGCGTCGGCGCGCACGCGCGCTTCCGGGTAGCTGAGGAAGAGGGCCACGGTCTTCGCGCCGTTCGCGGGTCGCGCGCGAAGCGCGGCGGTCAGACCGAGCAGGATGGTCTGCCACTCGGGCTTCGACTTCCGACCGTTCTCGAAGTTGAGCGCGGAGATGATCGCCTCGCCGATCCGCTTCGCGTTCGCCTGATCGTCGCTCGGGAGCGCGGCGGCGATCTTGCCGAGAGCCTCGATGCTCCGCGCGCGAACCTGTGGCGGCGTGCCCGGTCGCGAGGTGACGAGGAGCGCGTCCGCCCCCTGCGCGGATTCGGTCTCGCCGAGAGCGAAGGCTGCCTTCGCGCGCACGCCGAGGTCTTTGTCGGTCTGCAGCAGCGCGGCGAGCGCGGGGACGGCGCGCGCGTCGCCGATCCTCCCGGCGGCGAGCGCGGCGCGCGCGCGCACGGCGGGAGAAGCGTCGGAGACGAGCGCGCCGAGGTCGTCGGCGTCCCAGCGCCGCTCGTCTTCCGCGCGCACGATGCGCAGCAGCGTCTCTTCCGGCACGGCGCGCGACGCGACCGTCGCGGGCCTCTGCGCGCGCGCGGCTCTCGGCGCGGGAGCCGTCTGCGCGTGGGACGCGGCGGCGAGGGCGGCGACGAAGACGATGGGCGCGGCGAAGTTGAGCGCCTTGAGAGCGCGCGCCCGTGCGGAGCCAGGACGTGAAGTTTTAGTTTTTTGTCTCATGGGGTTATGCGCCGAAGGGCGCGCACATGATAGCATCCCGCGCGGCGCGCGGCGTGTTGACGGGGAGTCTGCTCGCGTTATGTATCGGCGATGCGCGGTCGCGGTGTCAAGGGCGTCGGCTCGTCAAGCGTCATTGGTCGGATTATTCTTGCGCCGCGCGGGGCGAGCAAGAGCGGTAACTGTGAAAAGGTCGCGGATCGTTATGGCGGGCGTCGTGCGGTCGTCTGGCACCGCGGTTGCCATAGAGAAGTGGAGAAGTGATCAGCTATTCCAAGTCGGGACCAGCGCGGGGCGGGACGAGGAGGCAAAGGATGATGAGAAAATTTCTGACGCTCGCGCTGCTGCTCGCCTTCGTGCAGACGCAGACGGGCGCGGTCGTGTTCGCCGCCGGCGCGACGAAAAGCGCGCAGACGCCCGATGACGCGAAAGTTAAGATCAACCGGGCTGGCGTCGGCGAGAAGGCGCGCGTCACCGTGTGGCTCAAAGACGGGACGAAGCACAAGGGCTACGTCGCCGAGCACCGCGAGGTCGACTTCGTGCTGCGCGACCGCAAGACCGACGCGCCGTCTATCATCGCCTACAGGGATGTTGCCAAGGTGGACATCAACCGCGGGCACTCGACGGCGCGCAACGTGACCTTAGGCGCGCTCGTCGGCGTCAGTGCGTTCCTCCTGATGATAGGCATCGCCATTGGGACTTCGGACGACTGAGTCGAGTCAGCTGAGGAGGAAGATGGGCGGGGGGCCGTCGGCCCGGCTCGGCGGTCGTCCCCTGATCGCCCCGTCTTCATGCCTCACACCTGCTTCTCGATCTCGACGAGCGCGTCGTAGAAGGTCGCACCATGGCCGAGGTCCGTCAGCCCCTGCGAGGTGAGCTGGTTGATTCCCGCGCCGCCCGGCGAGAGCTTGTTCCACCAGACCGAAGGGCTGACGACGACGCCCTCGCGCGCCCGCCGCGTAACGACCGCCGTCAGCTCGCACGAGCCGCGGCGGTTGAAGGCGCGGACACGCTCGCCGTCTTGAATGCCTCGCGCCTCGGCGTCGCGCGGGTTGATCTCGACGAACGGCGCGCGCTCCTGTCTCAACTGCTTCGGCAGGTTCGCGAAGCTCGAATTGAGGAAGGCGTGCGCCGCCGGGCTGATGAGCGCGAGCGGGAACTCTCTAGCCAGCTCAGGCGCGCTCATGCGCGACTCGCGCGGAGGGATGAACTCCGGCACGCCGGGCATCCCCGCAGCCGCCAGCGTCTCCGAATAAAGCTCGCACTTGCCCGAAGGCGTCCCGAATTTTCCCTCGGCGAACGGCGCGAACTCTTCCGGCAAATTCAGGCGCGCCCACCCGCGCTCGCGCAGGAGTTCGAGCGTGATACCTTCGAGCGCGGGGTGAGCGGCGGCGAGAGCCTGGCGCGCGATCTCTTCGTCCGAGTCCCGGAAACATTCTTCCGTAAAATTCAGACGCGCGGCGAGCTGCCGGAAGACCTCGGTGTTCGGCTTCGCCTCGTGGAGCGGCGCGATAGCGGGCTCGTTGACGGTCAGGTAGAAGTGACCGTAAGCCTTGTGCAGATCGAAATGCTCGAGCTGCGTCGTCGCCGGCAGCACGATGTCAGCGAAGTCGCAGGTGTCGGTCATGAACTGCTCGTGGACGACCGTGAAGAGGTCCTCGCGCCTCAAGCCTTCGATCACTGCGCGTTGATCGGGCGCGACCGCCGCGGGGTTCGAGTTGTAGACGTAGAGGGCGCGCACGGGCGGCGAGTCAACCTTCGTCAGCGCGTCGCCGAGACGGGACATGTTGAGCGAGCGCGGGCGCGGGGTGGGGATGAGATCGGGTCGCTGGAGCGCGTCGTAGTCGAGGGGGAAAGCGCCGGAGGTCGAGAGCAGCGCGCCGCCCGCCGCATCTTTCCACGCGCCGGTGACGGCGGGCAGGCACAGGATCGAGCGCACAGCCATGGCGCCGCCCGCGTGCCGCTGCAAGCCGTAGTTCAGGCGGATCGCCGCCGGTCGCGCGCCCGCGTACTCGCGCGCGAGGCGGACGATTGTTTCCGCTTCGAGCCCGCAAATCTCCGCGACCCGCGCCGGATGATACTCGCGCACGTGACGGCGCAACTCGTCCGCGCCGACCGTGTGTTGAGCTAAATAATCTCTGTCCTCCAAGCCTTCCGCGAAGATGACGTGCATGAGCCCGAGCGCGAGCGCGGCGTCGGTGCCGGGCAGCGGGGCGACGTGCTCGTCGCACTGGTCGGCGGTGCGTGTGCGTCGCGGGTCGATGGCGACGACGCGTGTCCCCTTGTGTTTGGCTTCGAGGACGAAGCGCCAGAGGTGTACGTTCGACGAGATCGTGTTCGTGCCCCAGAGGATGATGAGGCGCGCGTCTGTGAAGCGCTCGGGGTCTGTGCCGAGCTTCGCGCCGAGCGTCGAGAGCATCCCCTCGGTGCCGGCGGAGGCGCAGATCGTGCGTTCGAGCACGGACGCGCCGAGGCGGTTGAAGAAACGCCTGTCCATCGACTCGGACTGGACGAGCCCCATCGTGCCGCAGTAGCTGTAGGGCATGATGGTCTGCGCGCCTTCTTCAGATTCTGCGAGCGAGCGGAAGCGCGAGGCGATCTCATCGAGCGCCTCGTCCCAACCGATGCGCTCGAAGCGCCCCTCGCCTTTCGCGCCGACGCGCCGCAGGGGCACACGGACGCGGTCGGGGCTGTGCGTGCGTTCGTGGTAGTTGGCGACCTTCGTGCAGAGCGAGCCGCGCGTGAAGGGGTGCGCGGGATCGCCCGCGACCGCGACGGCGCGACCCTCTTCGACCGTGACGAGCATCGCGCAGGTGTCGGGGCAGTCATGCGGGCAGGCGGCGCGGACGATCTTCGTGTTAAGGTTCTCAGACATAAGCGACAGCCTCGGAATTTTACGTTCACCGCGGACGTCTTTATAATTCGATAAAGACCATCGGGCGGACTCAAACGGCGAAATAAGATTATGACACAAGTTTCAGAACAGGGCGTGCTCGACGCGCTCAGGCAGGTGAGAGACCCCGATCTGCACAAGGACATCGTGGCGCTCGGCTTCGTCAAGGATTTACGCATCGAGGGCGGGGACGTTTCGTTCCGCATCGTCCTGACGACGCCCGCGTGCCCCGTGCGCGAGCAGTTGCAGCAGCAGTCGGAGGAGGCCGTGCGCGCCGTGGCCGGCGTCACCTCGGTGCGCGTGACGATGGACGCGGAGGTGCCGAAGGGGCGTGGTCTCGGCGAGAAGGTGACGGTGCCGGGCGTGCGCAACATCGTCGCGGTCTCTTCGGGCAAGGGCGGGGTGGGCAAGTCCACGGTCGCCGTCAACCTCGCCGCCGTGCTCGCACAGGACGGCGCGCGCGTCGGGCTGATGGACGCCGACGTTTACGGCCCGAACGTGCCGCTGATGCTCGGGGCGGGGAAGGTGCGACCAGAAATCTCGGGCAACAAGCTCGTCCCCGTCGAGGCGCACGGCATCAAGATGATGTCGATGGCGCTCTTGAAGCCGGGCGACGAGCCGATGATCCTGCGCGGTCCCATCCTGCACGGGCTCGTCCGTCAGTTCTTGCAGGACGTGCTGTGGGGCGAGCTGGATTATCTGATCGTCGACATGCCGCCGGGCACGGGCGACGTGCAGCTCTCGCTCGCCCAGCTCGTCCCCGTGCAGGGCGCGGTGCTGGTGACGACGCCGCAGGAGGTCGCGGTCGCGGACGTGCGCCGCGCGCTGAGGATGTTCGAGACCGTGGCGGTTCCGATCCTTGGCATCGTCGAGAACATGAGCTACTTCGTCGCGCCCGACACCGGCACCCGCTACGACATCTTCGGCGCGGGCGGCGGGCAGAAGCTGGCGGAGGCTTACGGCGTGCCGTTCCTCGGAGCCGTGCCGCTGGGGCTGGAAGTGCGCGAGGGCGGAGACAGGGGCGTCCCCGTCGTCGTGGGGCAGCCCGAATCGGTGCAGGCGAAGGCGTTCCGGCACGTGGCGGAAGAAGTGGCGCGGCAGGTCTCGATTGAGGCGATGAAGCCGGAGCTGAAGATCGTGATGAGCGGGGCTTAAAAGCCGTCAGTGGTCAGTGGTCAGTTGTCCGTTGTTTGTGCTTAGCGGCTCGAACAGTTAAAATCTAGGCGTCAGTTAAACTAACGACGGACAACGGACAACGGACAACTGACAGAATCATCTTATTGACGGACTGACTGCTCTGGGAGGAGATATTTAGATGTCAACAGCGACGATGCCGACCGTGACGCTCAACGTGACGGACGCGGCGGTGGAAGAGATCAAGAAGTTCATGGCGAGCGAAGAGGGCTTGCCCGAGACCGCCGGCTTGCGCGTGCGCGTCGTGCCGGGCGGCTGCTCCGGCTTCCAGTACAGCCTGAACATCGAGGAAGAGTCGAAGCAGGGCGATCACGTCATGGAGGCGAAGGGCGTGCGCCTCTTCGTCGACATGTTCAGCGCGCAGTACCTGAACAACGTCGAGATCGACTACGTGACGAGCGTCATGGGTCAGGGCTTCTCCTTCAAGAACCCGAACGCGACCGGCTCGTGCGGCTGCGGCACCTCGTTCACGGCGTAAGGGGCGCGGACGGATCGAGCCTTTTTTAGAAACGCGGTGTGCCTTCGTCGAGAGCGCGCCGCGCTTCGCAACCCACTCGGGTGGGGGACGGAGCGCGCCGCGCTCTCTCTTCATGTACCGCGTTCTTCGTTTTTCGTGTACACTGCGGGTCAAACCCAAGCAATTAAATACCGACGAGAGCAGAAGGAGTAGGGATATGCCTAAAATCGAAGCGGAGGCTGCCGCGGGCACGCAGGCTTTCGAGGCTGAGGCGGGGCGCAAGCTCGTCCTCGCGATTGAGGACGCCGGGATCGACATCCTGCACCGCTGCGGCGGCAACGCGAAGTGCACGACCTGCCGCGTCGAGGTGCTCGCGGGCGATCCGGGCGAGATCGGCGACCTGGAGCGCGAGCGCCTCGCGCGCGAAACCGGGCTCGCCGAGAACGTCCGCCTCTCCTGCCAGGTGCGCGTGCAGGACGACCTCAAGGTGCGCGTCGTCAACCAGGCGAGCACGCGCAACATGGACGCGGGACCGAGGCCGGTGGAATAGAGGAGAGGGGATAGGGGTTGGG
>JAIVJC010000038.1 GCA_020200235.1 Acidobacteriota bacterium
CTGCTGCTGCATGTCAACCCGCGTCTCACGCCGAACATGATCAAGGCGATCCTGATGTACACGGCGCAGCCGCTCGCGGGCGCGAACACCTTCGAGCAGGGCGCGGGCGAGGTCAACATCGAGGGCGCCGTCCGCCTCGCCAAACTCTTCCGCGCCGACCTGACGAACGCGACGCCGCTCGGCGCCCCACTGCTGACGGGCGCGGCGCCGAGCCCGCAATCGACCATCGCCGGCCGCACGTTCAACTGGTCGCGCGGTCTGATCGCGAACCACACGTTCGTCTACGGCTCGGCTCTGATGGATCGCTACCAGAGGGTGTACGGCACTGGCGTGCTGATCAGCGACGGCGTCTATTTCAGCGACGGCGTGCTCATCAGCGACGGGGTTTACTTCAGCGACGGCGTGCTCATCAGCGACAACATCATCACGAGCGGCGGCGGGAGCATCGAGCAGGGCTCGACGTACGTGCCCGCCGGGGTGCTCATCAGCGACGGCGTGCTGCACGGCGACGGGGTGCTCATCTCGGACGGCGTGTTCTTCAGCGACGGCGTGCTCATCTCCGACGGCGTGCTCATCTCCGACGCCGTCACGCGCGCCCTCGCCGTCGTGGCTAACGGGATGCCGACCGCGCACATGAGCGTCGTCCCCGACTCCGGCGGCTAATATTTATTCTTTGATCACGCACTGAACCCGCATCACAGTCTGAACGCGCCGTCGGCAGGTTCCCGCACAACCCTCCTCTACCTCGCCGCTCGATAGTCACCATGTCTAGAAGCCGCCCTCTACCCACAAACGAGGAGACAGCCAACGATGCTTCGGCGTCGCCGCTGCCGATCTCGCACCGGGTCGAGAAGCTGGTGAGCGGGCAGGAAAATGAGGTCATAGAATTTCTCGCCGCGCGCCCGCTTCAGACGTTCGTGTTGAGCGGCTTCATCCGCGACAACGGTCTGGAGAGCCCGCGCAACCGAGGGGAGTTCTACACCTGCCGCGACGCGGAGGGTCATCTCGCGGGTGTCGCACTCTTCGGGCACGCGACGCTCTTCGAGACGCAAGACGAGCGCGTCGTCATGACCTTCGCGCGCTTCGCGCGCACGCTGCCGCCCACGCACATCATCGGCGGCGAGACCGGACAGGTCGAACTGTTCTGGGCGGCTTACGCCGGCACTGATGAGCCCGAGCCGAACGTGGCGGACTCGATGCTCTACGTGCTGCGCCACCCCGTTGAAGTCCCCGAGCCCGCTCCGCAGCTCCGACGGGCGGCGCTCGAAGACGCTGAGATGGTCGCGCGCGTGCACGCCGAGATCGCCTACGGCGAGAGCGGCGTCAACCCGCTGGAAGTCGATCCGCAAGGCTTCATGCGGCGCACGGCGCAGCGCATCGGGCGCGGGCGCGTGTGGGTCTGCGCGGGCGACGGTGGTCTCAACTTCAAGGCGGACGTGGTGTCAGAGATGGGAGAGGTGATCTACCTCGAAGGCGTTTACGTCGCCCCGTCCGAGCGCGGCAGGGGCTTCGGCTTGCGCTGCCTCGCGAGCCTCTCCGGCGAGCTGCTGCGGCGCACGCGCTCCGTCGCCGTTCTGGTCAACTCCGAAAACGCCCCCGCCGTCTCGCTCTACCGCCGCGCCGGGTTCCGGCTGCACAGCCACTATAAAATGATCTTCCCTCAGAGCGGCGCGCTGTTGTGAGGGCGGGCGCGAAGCGCCGACGGAGGTTCGGTGCGTCGAACCTTGCGCGCGGCGGGTCGCGAGTTGTTATTTATGTGGGCGGGAATTATATTGGCTGCCGAGCCCACAGCAGATCGAAAGCATAACGCCCGCATCGTCCAGACGAAGGATACGCGCAGGGGTGTGTTTTGCGGTGAAGTGCGATAGCCGATGAACGATCTTCCGCCAACAAGCCGCGACGCGACTCGCGTCGACGAAGTCGAGAGGCTCGGCTCGACGCCGGCGCCCACGCGCGCGCGCACGCGCGCCGAAGCCACGCGCCGCGCCCTCGAAGGTGAGTTCGAAACTCTGCGCGGTCTGCTCGATCAGGGGCAGTCGAGCGAGGTCGTGCGGCGCGTCAACGCGATGATGCGCGCGGCGCGCGGCGACGCCTCGCTGCTGGCGAGGGCGCGCTGCCTGCTCGCTTCAGCCCTGGAGATGCAGGGCCACTACGCCGAGTCGCTCGACGCCGTCCGGGCCTACGAGACCCCCGCCGAGCGCGAGGGGCTCGACGCCGAGGCGACGCTGTCGGTCGGCGTCCAGCTCGGACTCTCCTACAACTACACGGGCGATCACCCGAAGGCGATCGCGCTTTTGAACGGCGCGCTGCGCGAGGCGTCGGAGAACCTGGCGGGCGCGCGTGCGGACGCGCGCATCGGCGCGATCTACCTCGCGCTCGCGCGCGTCTACCGCAGCATCAACGAGTACACCATCGCGCGCGATCACGGCGGGCGTGCGCTCGAACACTACCGCGGCACGGGCGACTGGCGCGGTCTCGCCGAAGCCTACTTCGCCGTCGGCCTCGCCGAGCTGTTCGAGGGCAACTACGAGCCCGCGCTCAATCACCTCGAACAGTCTCTGAAGCTCGTCGGCGACCGCCCCGCCTCCTATCTCCTCGGCAAGATTTACACGAACATGGCGGGCGCGTGCGTCTTCCTGAAAAGACCGCACGAGGGGATCGGCTACCTCGAAAAAGCGATCAGCTACTACGAGCGCACCGAGCACAAGGCGAACGCCGTCGACGGCTACAACAACCTGGGCGTCCACCTCACGCTCATCGGCGACTGGCGCCGGGCGAAGGACGCGCTTGAGCGCGCGCTCTCGCTCGCCGCCGAGACGGACGCCAAAGCGCGCGTGCCGATGATCCTCGACTCTCTCGGCGAGCTGCTGCTCCTGCGCGGCGAAGTCGAAGAGGCGCGCGAACATCTGGAGCGCGCCGTCGCGCAGTCGGGCGAGCAGGTCAACAAGTGGTATTCGGGTCAGGCTCTGCGCACGCTCGGTCGTTGCCACCTCGCCTTGAACGAGCCCGGGCGCGCGCTCGAAGTGGGCGAGCGCGCCCTGACGCTCGCCGCGCGCATCGGCGACCGCCAGGCGATCTGCGACTCGCGCCTCCTGCTCGCCGGATCGCACCTGCGCCGCGGCGAGCTCGAAGAAGCCGAGGAAGAGCTGCGGCTCGTCGCCGACCAAGGGTTGCTCGCGCTCGCGCGTGGCGATGCCGCGAAAGCCTCGCAGCACTTCGGCCGCAGCCTCTCGATCTACGAGATGCTCGGCGACCGCTACCGCAGCGCCGTCGCGCGCTACGAGCTGGGGCGCGCCTACGCCAACTCGCAGCCGGAGCGCGCCTCTGAGTCCCTCGCCCGCGCCGCAGAGACCTTCCGCGAGCTGGGCGCGCGGCTCGACCTCGAGCGCGCCGACGAAGCCATCGCGGCGCTCGACCGCCGGCGCGAGCCGCAGCGGCAGCACGAGTTCGCCAACCTCGCGCAGCTCGCGCTGATGCGACTCACCGAGGCGGTCGCCTCGCGCGAGCTGCTGCTGAGAGAGCTCGCCGCGGTCGTCTTGCAGGAGACGGGCGCGCGCTCTGTTCTCATCACCGAGCCGGACGAGTCGGGCCGCCCGCGCGTCGTCTGCTGCGAAGGGTGGACGCCCGCCGAGTGTGACGTGCTGACGGAAGAGATGAACCGCGCGGTGACGGACGCGGCGGGCCAGCCGGTCGGGGGCGCGCGCGGCGCGGCGTTCTTCGATCTGCGGCCGGCGAACGCGCCCGCGGTCACGCTCGTCGCCGCGCCGCGCGAGGCGGTCGTGATGCCGGGCGGCGGATCGATCGAGCCGATCCTGCGCGTCGTCGAGCTGGGGTTGGACGTGTGCGCGTTCCGCGAGCGTGCTCGCGAGCGCGCGGGCGGCGACGAGCCGAACGTCCACGCGCGCGAGGGATTAATCCCCGGCTTCATCCACGCGAGCCCGGCGATGGCGAGCCTCGTCGAAGAGGTGCACAAGATTCGCTCTTCCGACGTGACCGTGCTGGTCACGGGCGAGTCGGGCACGGGCAAAGAATTGGTCGCGCGCGCCATCCACTCCCTGTCGTCGCGCCGCGCGAAGGTCTTCGTCCCCTTCAACTGCACGGCGGTGCCGAAAGAGTTGAGTGACGCCTACCTCTTCGGCTCGCGCAAGGGCTCGTACACGGGGGCGGTCTCGGACTCTCCCGGCGTCATCCGCGCCGCGGCGGGCGGCACCATCTTCCTCGACGAGATCGGCGACCTCCCGCTCGACATTCAGCCGAAGCTCCTGCGCTTCTTACAAGAGGGCGAGATTCAGCCGCTCGGCGAGCAGCGCCCGGTGAAGGTCGACGTGCGGGTGATCGCGGCGACGAACACCGACCTCGAGAAGATGGTCGGCGACGGACGTTTCAGGGAAGATTTATACTACCGCCTGAACGTCATCCGCCTGCGGGTGCCGCCCTTGCGCGAGCGCAGGCTCGAGATTCCGATCATCGTGAAGCACTACCTCAAACACTTCGGCGAGAAGTTCGGTCGGGACGGCATACGCATCTCGCCCGAGGCGATGGACTTGCTGATGGTCTGCGACTGGCCCGGCAACGTCCGGCAGCTCCTCAACGAAATCCAGCGCGTCGTCGCGCGCGCCGAAGGGGACGCGGTCATCACGCCCGATCAGCTCTCGCCTGAATTGCAGCTCACCTCTTCGCCGCTCAACGCGCCCGGCGGCTCCGGCGTCTTCTCGTCGGCGAGCTTCGACCTGCCCGACGACGCCACGATCCCCGAGGCGGTCGAGGAGCTGGAGCGGCGCATGATCGCCGAAGCCCTGCGCAAGCACGGCGGCAACATCTCGCGCGCCGCGCGCACGCTCGGCATCACCCGCCGCGGGCTCCAGCTCAAGCTCGGTCGCTACGCCATCAGCGCGCGCGGCTGAAATTATCCCCGCTTAAAAAAACGTTGACCGCACACGTTTGATCGTGTATCCACTGCACGACGCGCGTCTTGATTCTTAAACAACTTGAGCCTGTTCAGAGGTCGGCATGAGACTGAGAGCCCTCCCGTCGTCGCTCGCACGCATTACGTTTGCGCTGTTTCTTCTTCCGAGCCTGTGTGCCGCGCAGGGCGCGCAGCAGCAGCAGCAGCAGCAGCGGGCGCAGCAACAAGCGCCCGCGCAGCCGACGCCGCAGCAAACGCCGCCGCCGCTCGTCGTCCCGCCCGAAGTCGCCGTCGAGAAGAACGTGATGATCCCGATGCGCGACGGCGTCAGGCTCGCGGCGGACGTGTACCTCCCGGCGAAGGGGGGCGTCGCGCTCCCCGGCAAGTACCCGACGATCCTCGAGCGCACGCCCTACGACAAGACCGGGCGCGGCGACATCCGCGAGGCGATCTACTTCGCGCAGCACGGCTACGCCATCGTCCTCAACGACGTGCGCGGCCGCTTCGCCTCCGAGGGCGCGTGGCGCATGATGATCGACGACGGGCGCGACGGCTACGACACGGTCGAGTGGGTCGCGCGCCAGCCGTGGTCGGACGGGAAGGTCGGCATGGTCGGCACGAGCTACCCCGGCGGCACACAGCACGCCGCCGCCGAGATGAACCCGCCGCACCTCACGACCCTCATCCCCGTCGACGCGCTCTCGAACGTCGGCATCGCTGGCTTCCGCCACTCGGGCGCGTTCGAGCTGCGCTTCGTCAACTGGATTTTCACCATCGGCGGACCCACCGCCAAGCGCGCGCTCCATGACCCCGTCATCAAGGACGCCCTCGCGAAGCAAGCCGAGCAGATGCGGCAGCACATCTGGCAGCTGCCGCTCAAGCGCGGCACGACCGCGCTCAAGCTCATCCCCGAATACGAGGACTGGCTCATCGAGGCGATGCGCCACGGCGACCTTGACGACTACTGGAAGCAGATCGGCTTGTCGGTCGTCGACAACACGAAATCTTACGCCGACATCCCGGTCTATCACGTCACGGGCTGGTTCGACTCGTGGACGCGGCAGGTCGCGATGAACTGGCAGGCGCTCTCGAAGGCGAAGCGCGCGCCGCAGAAGTTGATCATCGGGCCGTGGACGCACGGCGGGCAGGGCAGAAGCGTCGCGGGCGAGGTCGAGTTCCCGCGCGAGGCGGCGCTGAGCTTTCTCGACTGGAAGCTGCGCTGGTTCGAACACTGGATGAAGAATGCTGACAACGGCGCGGAAAAAGTAGCGCCCGTGCGCCTCTTCGTGATGGGCGGCGGCGACGGCCGCAAGTCTGCGCAGGGGAGGATGCAGCACGGCGGCGTCTGGCGCGACGAGCAGGAGTTCCCGCTCGCGCGCACGCGCTTCACGCCCTACTACTTGCGCGCCGACGGCACGCTCTCGACGCAGAAGCCTGCGGAAGCGAACTCCTCGACCACCTACCGCTTCGATCCGTCGAACCCTGTGCCCACGCTCGGCGGCAACATCTCTTCGAACGCCGGGCTGATGGACAACGGGGCTTACGATCAACGCTGCCGCGCGAACGTCGTCGGCTGCCGAGACCTCCTGCCGCTCTCCGTCAGGAACGACGTGCTCGTCTTCCAGACCGAGCCGCTCGCCGAAGACGTGGAGGCGACGGGACCAGTCGAGGTGAAACTCTGGGTCTCTTCGAGCGCCACCGACACTGACTTCACCGCGAAACTCATCGACGTTTACCCGCCCAACCCCGACTACCCCGCGGGCTTCGAGATGAACATCGGCGACTCCATCATCCGCACGCGCTACCGCGACTCGCTCTCCCGGGCGGCGTTGATGAAGCCGGGCGAGGTGTACCCCGTCACGATCACGCTCTACCCGACCTCGAACCTCTTCAAGCGCGGCCACCGCATCCGCGTCGACATCTCGAGCAGCAACTTCCCGCGCTTCGACATCAACCCCAACACGGGCGAGCCGCTACAACAGAGCCGACGTTTCATCGTCGCCGACAACACGGTCTATCACGACCGCGCGCGCGCGTCGCACATCCTCCTGCCGATCATACCGGCGAAGTAGTACCTCGGTCAGAGTCAGAACCGCCTGCCGCAAGCGGGCGGGTCTGCCGATTGTGAGATTGCGGATTGCGGAATGCGGATTGAAAAGCATCTAAGCTCTCTCCTTCTAATCCGAAATCCGCATTCCGCATTCCGCAATTGAATACCCCGCCCGCTTGCGGCAGGCGGTTCTGATCTGTTGTCGCTAATCGCTACTATCGCGCGCCGTTGAGGTGATGTCGAGCCCGACGAAGGTGAAAGGGCTCTCGCCCGCGAAGCGGTGAAGGTACCACTGGACGAACATGAAGTCGAAGACGACCGGGTAGGCGACGAAGACGGGCTTGCCCGGAAGTTGTTTGAGCCACGCGACGTAATCGCGCATCGCTTGCTCCGGCGTCTGTAAGTCCTCGCGCGCCATCGCCCACGCCCTGGGCTGCGTGAGCCACCAGCGCATCGTGTCGGGGTGCCCGGTCGCGCCGGGCAGCGTTTCGAGGTTGGCTGAGAACGTGCCGAGGAGCGTGCCGTCGGCGAGGAACGCCGCCGAGCCGAAGCTGAGCATGGAGTGCGGACCGGGGATGGGCCCGTCCGCCTCGATGTCGGTGCTCACGTAGATTGCGGTAGTCTTTACCATTTTATTAGAACTCTCGCAAACGTTCCGACAAAGCCAGCGAGAGTCGCATTCGATCTTAAATGAGAAGTGGTCGCGCGCGCGGCGACCACTTCCCGGATCGTGCCTGTTGAGCGCGGGCGCGATCTCTTACGCGCCGGGCGTCGTCTTCTTGTCGCGAAGCGAGGGGGCTTTCGTCGCGCCCTTCTTCGCCGCAGGCGTGCGCGGGAGCTTGCCCGTCGCGCCGCGCGCGCTCTTCGGCGGCTCGTTCGCCTGCGGCTGCGCCGTAGACTCCGCGCCCTCGCGCGGTGCGGCGCCCGCTTGCCCATCGTCGTCCGCCGCGCCGATCAGGTTGGCGACGGCGCTCTTCGCCTCCTCGACCAGCGCGCTCGCGCCCGCCGCCACGTCTGCCGTGAACTCGCGCACCGGCTGCGGGATGATCGTGCGCTGCGACTGCTCGGCGGCTGAGGCGACCGCCGACATCACCTGCGACCCCGAACCCGACGCGGTCGAGGCTGAATCGAGCAGCGCGTCCCAGCGGTAACGCGGCTGCTCGCGCGGCTCCGCGAGCCGTTTGAAGACGAGGCGCACGACCGCGTCCGTCACCCAGTTGTGGTAGAACTCGCCGACCGAAGCCAGCTCGGCGTCGGGCGCGGGGTTCATGAAGTCGATGGCGTAGGGGACGCCGTCCTTGATCGCGAACTCGACGGTGTTGAGGTCGTAGCCCAGCGCGCGGCAGAGCGTGCGCACGTCGCGGGTCACGCGCGCGGCGAGCTCGGGGGAGAGGTAGTTGGGATCGTTGATGTACTGCTCGCCGGAGAGGTAAGGCTGGCGCGGATCGTAGGGCATGATCATCACCTCTTCCTGCCCGACGCAGTAGCAGCGCACGAACTGATCGAAGTGGATGAACTCCTGCAGGGTCATGCAGAGCGTGCCCGTCGTGTCGTAGACGCGCCACAGCTCTTCGAGCGAATCGACGCGCGAGACGTTTTTCCAGCCGCCGCCGTCGAAGGGCTTGATGATCGCGGGCAGCCCCGTGTGATCGACGATCGCCTGCCAGTCGAGCGGGAACTCGAGGTTGCGCAAAGACTCGCTCGTGATGCCGTCGATGTAGTCCTTCTGCGGCAGCAGGACGGTCTTCGGGATGGCGACGCCGAGCTTGGTGGCGAGCGAGTAGTTGAAGAACTTGTCGTCGGCTGACCACCAGAAGGGGTTGTTGACGACGTAAGTCCCTTCGAGCGCGGCACGCTTGAGGAAGGCGCGATAGAAGGGGACTTCGTGCGAGATGCGGTCGATGATGAGGTCGTACCTCCTGCCCTCGTCGAGGCGCACGCCGCCGAGCTTGACGAACTCCGCCGACACCTCGCCCTTGCCCTGCGCGTTGATGCGCTCGATCAGCGCCTGCGGGAAAGTCTTCTCCCGCCCCACCAGAAGGCCCACTCTTTTCACGATGCTCACGATCCTTTCCTGTCTTAAATGCGTGACAGGTAAACCGTGACGGGTGACAGGTAAAAACCTTCCCCTCCTGTCACCGTTTACCTGTCACTTGTCACGTGCTGATTGGAAACTCTGAAATCTACTGCGCGCGCGCGGTGTTGTCAACGAGGCGGGCATCCGGCGAGCGCCCGCGGGGCATCAATAAAAGTGCGCGTCCGCGATTGCCGCGGGGGACTTCGCGCCGCCCGGCTGTGTTACAATTTCGCCAAACGCAAGGTGAGCCGCACCTCCCGTCGCGGCTCGTGCACGCAGGAATAATTTGTAAGGAGAATAGTTTTAGTGTCCCGTCAGCTCAGACTATCGGCGTTTGCCCTCGTGCTCGTGGCGGCGGCTGGCGCGGCGCCCTGCCTCGCGCAGACGCCCAGCCCGACACCTACGCCCGCGGCGAGCCCGACCCCCGAGAAGACCGCGCCGCCCCCCGTCCAGATCGAGAAGGAGAAGGCGCAGCGCTCGAAAGCCGTCACGCTCCGCGATCTGAAGAACCCCACCGCCGAGCAGGTCGTCGAGACGGTCATCGTCATCTACGGCTTGCCCTACGGTCGCCCCGTCCTCAACCAGGTGCGGCGCAACGGGGTCGAGAACGGGCGCGTGACGCGCACCGACGGCGAGGGGCGCACCGTCGACATCAGCTACGAGCAGCGGTTCATCCACGGCGAGAGCCTGGCGAAGGACAAGATCCGCCTCGACCAGAAGACCCCGGCGATGGAGTTCGCCATCGTCTACAACGCCGGGCAAATCTGGGGCGTCATCAACGGCACGCCTTTCACCCCGCGCGAGGACGCGACCAAAGAGTTCCTCTCGCAGGCGCACCACGGCATCGACACGCTGCTGCGCTACAAGGAGAACGACTCGACCATCACCTACGCCGGGCGCGACAAGCAGAAGAACATCGACCTCTGGATGATCGACGTGACCGACAAGGGGCAGCGCAAGACGCGCTTCTACATCAGCGCCAACCAGGACCCGCGTCTGATGGGGCGCGTCCTCTGGCTCGAATACGAGGAGCCGGGCGCGGCGGGCGGCGAGCCCGTCAAGTTCCGCCGCACGTTCCACGAGTACCGCTACGCGCAGAACACGCTCGTGCCCTACCGCTCAGTCCTCTACGCCGACGGCAGGCAGGTGGAGGAGGCGCGCATCTTCACCGTCACCTACGGCGTCAAGATGGACGAGACGTACTTCCTGAACCCGCAGGCGGCGGCGAACTGACGCGCCCCTCTTCTCATCCGCAGCCCGCGACGGGGGACTGAGTGTTGAAACTCAGTCCCTTTTCTTCTATCTTGAAGTCCGCCGCTGCGCCAATACCAAGTCTCCGAACTTTTACTCCGTGAATTAACCGCGCGCCGCGCGGGGGAGAGCAAGAGCGATGACGAACACGCTGGTTGAGATTGCCGGGCTCGGTCAGTCCATCTGGTACGACAACATCCGCCGCGCGATGCTCGCGTCGGGCGATCTGGCGCGCAAGATCGAGGAGGACGATCTGCGCGGCGTCACCTCGAACCCCACCATCTTCGAGAAGGCGATCACGGGCTCGACCGACTACGACGAGCAGTTCCGCGCGCTCGTCGCAGAGGGGCGCGGCGTCGCCGAGATTTACGAAGAACTGGTCGTCGCCGACATCGCGCGCGCCGCAGACATCCTGCGCCCCGTCTATGATCGTGAAGGCGGGCGCGACGGCTTCATCAGCCTCGAAGTCGATCCGCGCCTCGCCTACGACACCGCGAAGACCACCGACGACGCGACGCGGCTCTACCAGTTGCTCGGTCGCCCGAACGTGATGATCAAAATCCCCGCCTCGCAGGAAGGGCTCCCGTCAATCGAGGAGTCGATCTACCGCGGCGTGAACATCAACATCACGATGATCTTCTCCATCGAGAACTACGAGCAGGTCGCCGAGAGTTACATCCGCGGTCTCGAACGGCGCGCGGCCGAAGGGAAGCCGGTCGATGCCATCGCCTCGGTCGCGAGCTTCTTCGTCTCGCGCGTGGACACTTCCGTGGACGCCGAGCTGGAGAAGCTGGCGCGCGGGGCGAAGTCGGAAGAGGAGAGGAAGGCTTACGAGTCGCTGCTCGGCAAGGCGGCGGTCGCGAACGCGAAGCTGGCTTACCAGAAGTTCAAGGAAATCTTCCACGGCGAGCGATTCAGTGCGCTCCGCGAGAAGGGCGCGCAGCCGCAGCGACCGCTCTGGGCTTCGACGGGCACGAAGAACCCGAAATACTCGGACGTGCTCTACGTCGACAACCTGATCGGCGCGGAGACCGTTAACACCGTCCCGCCCGCGACCTACACGGCGATCCGCGATCACGGTCGCGCTGCGCTCACCATCGAAGAGGGGCTGGACGAGAGCCGACAGGTCGTCGCGGAAGGCGGAAGCCGTGCGGCGCATCTGGCGCAAGGACGCGGCGCTCTGGAAAGAGGACGAGGCGAGCCAGAAGATCATACGCAACTCGCTCGGCTGGCTCACGGTCGCCGAGCAGATGGGCGGCGTCGCGGACGAGCTCGCGATCTTCGCCGAGGAGATTCGCAACGAAGGATTCCGGCACGTGATGGTCTGCGGCATGGGCGGCTCGTCGCTCTGCCCGGAAGTCCTGCGCCAGACTTTCGGCAGGCAGGAGGGTTTCCCCGAGCTGCTCGTCCTCGACTCGACCGACCCTGACGTCGTCTCCGATCTTGCCAGTCGCATCGACCCCGCGCGCACGCTCTTCGTCATCTCGTCGAAGTCGGGCACGACGACCGAACCCCTCGCGTTCTACAAGTTCTGGTTCGAACAGGTTCGACGGCGCACGGGCGAGCCCGGTAAAAACTTCGTCGCCATCACAGACCCCGGCACGCTGATGGAGAAGATGGCGACCGAAGCGAAGTTTCGCCGCGTCTTCCTCAACCCCGCAGACATCGGCGGTCGCTACTCCGCCCTCTCCTACTTCGGGCTCGTCCCCGCCGCCTTGCAGGGGCTCGACGTGAAGAAACTGATCGACCGCGCGCGGCGCGTCGCACACTCCTGCTCGCACGTCGTGCCCGCCGCCGAGAACCCCGGCGCGCGACTCGGCGCGGTCGTCGCGGAGTGCGCGAAAGCCGGGCGCGATAAGTTGACGATAGTCGCCGATCCGCGTGTCGGATCGCTCGGCTTGTGGATCGAACAGTTGATCGCGGAGAGCACGGGCAAGGAGGGGAAGGGCGTCGTGCCCGTCGCGGGCGAAACGCTCGGCTCCCCGTCAGCCTACGGCGACGACCGGCTCTTCGTCTCCGTCGCCGTCGAGAAGCCCGACGGCGAGACCGAAACGAAGCTGCGCGCTCTCGAAGCCGCGGGTCACCCGGTCGTCCGGCGCGTGCTGACAGACCTCTATGATCTGGGCGAGGAGTTTTTCCTCTGGGAGCTGGCGACGGCGTTCGCGGGCTGGCGGCTCGGCATCAACCCGTTCGACCAGCCGAACGTGCAGGAGTCGAAGGACGCGACGAAGGAGCTGCTTGAGACCTTCGCGCGCGAAGGCAAGTTGCCCGAGCAGGCGGCGCTCGCCTCCGACGAGGTGCTCACCGTTTACGCGGGCGAAGGCGCTCACTCGTCGCTTCAGTCCGGCTCGCTCGCCGACGCGATCAAATCACACCTCGCGCGCGTGAAGCCCGGCGACTACGTCGCCCTCTTAAACTATTTCGAGGAGACCGAAGGGCACGACGAACTCCTGCAAACGATCCGCGCGCGGCTGCGCGACGCGACGCGCTGCGCGACGACCGTCGGCTACGGCCCGCGATTCCTCCATTCGACGGGACAACTCCACAAGGGCGGCTCCGGCGCGGGCGTATTCCTCCAGATCACTGCGCGAGACGCGACCGACCTGCCAGTCCCCGGCGAGCCGTACACGTTCGGCATCCTCAAGCAGGCGCAGGCGCTCGGCGACTTCCGCTCGCTCGCGCGTCGCGAACGGCGCGCGCTCCGCGTCGATCTCGGGGCGGACGTCGGAGCCGGTCTCACGCGTCTGGGCGAGTTGATCGGCGAGGCGCTGCCGCTCTCGGAGACGACGAGCGCGAGCGGGTGAGTTCCGTTTCCCATTTCTTAATATTTATCAATCTTCGCGCCTGACATTCAGAGGGTAACGTCCATGACCACACCTGTGCAGGAGACGAAGACGGCGCACGTCGGCATGGTCGGGCTCGCCGTGATGGGCTCGAACCTCGCGCTCAACATCGAGCGCAACGGCTACTCGGTCGCCGTCTTCAACCGCGAGGTCGAGCGGGTCGGCGAGTTTGTCCGCAAGCACGAGGGCAAGCGTTTCGTCGGCGCCGAGTCGTGGGAGCAGTTCGTCCATTCGCTCGAACGCCCGCGCAAGATCGTCATGCTCGTCAAGGCGGGCGACCCCGTCGATTGGACGATCAATCAGATGAAGCCCTACCTCGAACCGGGCGACATCCTGATCGACGGCGGCAACTCTCACTACCTCGACACCGCGCGGCGCGAACAGGAGCTGAAGAAGGACGGCATCTACTTCATCGGCTCCGGCGTCTCCGGCGGCGAGAAGGGCGCGCTAGAGGGTCCGAGCCTGATGCCCGGCGGCGACCGCGAGGCTTACGAAAAGATCAGACCCGTCTGGGAGTCGATCGCGGCGAAGGTGGACGACGGCGCGTGCGTCACCTACATCGGGCCGGGCGGCGCGGGTCACTTCGTCAAGATGGTGCACAACGGCATCGAGTACGGCGACATGCAGCTCATCGCCGAGGGGTACGATCTCATGCGCCGCGTGCTCGGGATGTCAGCCGCGGAGATGGCTGACGTGTTCGGTGAGTGGAACCGCGGCGAGCTCGAGTCGTACCTCGTCGAGATCACGGCGAAGATTCTGAGCGTCAAAGACCCGGAGACGGGGCAGCCGCTCGTCGATCTCGTGTTGGACAAAGCCGGGCAGAAGGGGACGGGCAGGTGGGCGAGCGAGCTCGCGCTCGAACTCGGCGTGCCCATCCCGACCATCGACGCCGCGGTCGACACGCGCAACCTCTCTTCGCGCAAGGAGGAGCGCGCCGACGCTGCCAGGACCATCACCGCGCCCGCCGCCGCGAAGTTCGAGGGCGAACGCGGCGAACTCGTCGACGCGATCCGCGACGCCCTCTACGCCGCGAAAATCTGCTCCTACGCGCAGGGCATGAATCTCATCCGCGCGGGCTCCGATCATTACGACTGGAAGATCGATCTCGGCGAGACGGCGCGCATCTGGAAGGGCGGCTGCATCATCCGCGCCCGCTTCCTCGGCAAGATCAAGGAGGCTTACGCACGCAAGCCCGATCTCGCGAGCCTGCTCCTCGATCCTGATTTCAACGCGCGGCTGTCGCAGGCGCAAAGCTCATGGCGTCGCGCGATCACGGTCGCCGTGGGCGCGGGCGTGCCCGTCCCCGCCATGACCGCGAGCCTCGGTTACTTCGACACCTACCGCACCGCCGAACTGCCGACCAACCTCACGCAGGCGCAGCGCGACTTCTTCGGCTCGCACACCTACGAGCGCGCCGACAGGCCGGGCGCGGGCGCGGTTCACACCGAGTGGGAAGAACTGCTCGAAAGCCAAAGGGGATCACAGGGTTAGGGCGCATGGCAGCCACAGTTCTCGAAAACCCTCTGCGCGAAGGGATGCGGCTCGAACGCACCGCCGAGCCGTGCGTCGTCGTCATCCTCGGCGCGTCGGGCGATCTCACGAAACGGAAGTTGATGCCCGCGCTCTTCCGGCTCGCGCAGGCGCGCCTCATCCCCGCGGAGTTCGCCGTCGTCGGCGCGGCGCGCACGGCGATGGAGACCGACGCCTTCCGTGCGCAGATGCGCGACAGTGTCGCGGAGTTCTCCGACGAACAGGAGATCGACACGCAGGTCTGGGAGTCGTTCGCGCAAAAGCTCTACTACGTGACGCTCGACATCTCGACGCCCGCTGACTTCAAAGGGCTCGGCGCGCTGCTCGAAAAAGTTGACCGCGAGCACGGCGCGCAAGGGAACCGACTCTTCTACCTCTCGACCGCGCCGCAGCTCTTCGCCGAGGCGGTCAAACAACTGGGCGTGGCGGGTCTGACGAAGTCGCGCGGGTGGGTGCGCGTCATCGTCGAAAAACCTTTCGGCAGCGATCTGGAAAGCGCGCGCGAGCTGAACCGGCGGCTCCACGAACACCTCGAAGAGTCGCAGATTTACCGCATCGATCACTACCTCGGCAAGGAGACCGTCCAGAACCTGCTCGTCTTCCGCTTCGCCAACGGCATCTACGAGCCGCTGTGGAATAGGCAGTACATCGACCACGTGCAGATCACGAACGCCGAGACGGTCGGCGTCGAGGGCAGGGGCGGCTACTACGAGTCGGCGGGTGTGGTGCGCGACATGATCCAGAACCACGTCTTCCAGCTCCTCTCGCTCATCGCGATGGAGCCGCCCGCCTCGCTCGACGCGGAAGCCGTGCGCGACGAGAAGATCAAGGCGCTGACTTCGGCGCGGGCTTTCACGGCGGAGCGCGTGCGGGCTGACTGCGTGCGCGGGCAGTACGGGGCGGGCGCTGTGGGCGGCGAGACGGTCGTCGGCTACTGCGAGGAGCCGGGCGTCGCAAAGGATTCGACGACCGAGACGTTCGCGGCGCTCGTGATGTACTTCGACAACTGGCGCTGGTCGGGCGTGCCGTTCTTCATCCGCTCGGGAAAGCGGCTCGCGAAGCGCGTCACCGAGATCGCCATCCGGTTCAAGGACGCGCCGCACCAGCTCTTCGGTCGCGAGATGATGGATCAGGTCGCGGCGAACCAGCTCATCATACGCATCCAGCCCGACGAGGGGATCACTCTACGCTTCGCCGCGAAAGTGCCGGGGCAGGTGACGCGCGTGCGCGACGTGAACATGGACTTCCGCTACGGCTCGTCGTTCGGCGTCCAGCTCGCCGAGGCTTACGAGCGCCTGCTGCTCGACTGCATGCTCGGCGACCCGACCCTCTACGCGCGCACCGACATGACCGAGCGCGGCTGGGAGATCGTCATGCCCATCATCGAGGAATGGGCGCGCACCACCGGCGGTGTGACTTTCCCCAACTACGAGGCGGGCACGTGGGGACCCGAAGCGTCGGACGAGCTGATCGAGCGCACGAGTCGCCGCTGGCGCAGACCATAGAATGTCTGGAGTCTGGAACCCGGAGTCGTGAGTCAGATCACCCTTGTTTTTGACTCCAGACTCCAGACTGTTAACCATGATGGAGACGCAATCAAAGTCGAACGATGACGCGGGGCGAGTGGGCGGGGTCGATGTCGCGGGGCTGGAGAGGCAGCTCGCGTCGCGTTGGCGGGAGACGGCGGCTGAAGAGGTGGGTGGGAAGTCGGGCGTGACGCGCGTGTGCGTCGCGAACCTCATCGTCTACGCGTCAGCCGCCGAGGCGCGCCCCGAGTTGGACAAGCTGCTCGAAGAGGTCGCGGCGCAGACGCCGACGCGCGTGATCCTTCTGCTCGCGGATCGCGGCGGGGCGCCGCGGCTCGACGCTTCCGTCTCGACGCGCTGCCGCCCCGCGCTCAGGGGCAGGCGTCAGCTCTGCGGCGAGCAGATCACGATCGAGGCGGGCGGCGGCGTGATCGGGTCGGTCGCGAGCGCGGTCGAGCCCCTGCTCGTGCCCGACATCGCGGCATTCCTCTGGTGGAAAGACATCCCCAACGGCGAGGACAAACTCTTCAGCCGCCTCGTCGAGATGGTCGAACGCGTCGTGATCGACTCCGCCGCCTTCGACCGCCCGCGCGAAGACCTGTCGAGGGTCGCGAGCCTCGTCGCGAGCCGCGGCGAGGAGATGCGCTTGAGCGATCTGAACTGGGGGCGGCTGACGAGCTGGCGCAGCCTGGTCGCGAACTTCTGGGACGTACCCGATTACCGCGAACATCTGGACGCGCTCGATCGCGTCGAGATCGAGTACGAGCCTTCCGCCCTCGCGCCGAAGGATGTCGCCGCGCAGGCTCTGCTCGCCGTGGGCTGGCTCGCGTCGCGGCTCGGCTGGCAGCCGTCGGGCAGACGCGTCGAAGACGAAGACGGGTTGCGCGTCGGGCTCGCGTCGGGCGGTCGCGAGATCGAGCTCGCGCTCCGCGCGTCCGGGGAACTCGGCGTCGGCGCGATCAGGCAGGTCGCCTTCCGCGCCGGGGCGGCTGAGTTCCGCGCGGGCTTCGGCGCGGGCGGCGCGACGGTCGAGACCTCCGCGAAGATCGGCGACGCGCCCATCGTCGGGCGCGTCGTGGCATACGAGGCGAAGTCTGAGGGGCAGCGGCTCAGTCGAGAGCTGAGCATCCTCGCGCGCGACGAAGTTTACGAGCGGGCGGTCGCCGCCGCGTCCCGCTTGATCGCGACGAACGCGGCGGGCGGGATTTGAGTCGAGACGTTTCCTGACAAGATGATCCTCGCGGGCGACATCGGCGGGACGAAGACGAACCTCGCGCTCTTCGAGGCGCGCGACGGGAATCTCTCCGCGCCGCGCGCCCAGGCGAGCTTTGCGAGCGCGGGCTACGAGACGCCGGAAGCGATCCTCCGCGAATACCTCGCCGGTCAGCCGCGCGTCCGCGTCGAGACGGCGTGCTTCGGCGTCGCCGGTCCGGTCGTCAGCGACGAGGTCAGCGCGACGAACCTCGCGTGGAAGGTCGCGCGCTCGTCTCTGTCCGACGCGCTCGGCGTGAGCCGCGTCCACCTCATCAACGATCTGGAAGCGACCGCCTACGGCATCGACGCGCTCGCGCCCCATCAACTCTTCACGCTCAACGAAGGCACTGGCGAAGCGGTGGGTAATCGCGCGCTCATCGCCGCCGGGACGGGGCTCGGCACGTCCGCCATCTTCTGGGACGGCGCGCGCTACCGCCCCGTGCCGTCCGAAGGCGGGCACGTCGATTTCGCGCCGCGCAACGAGACGGAGGTGGGGCTTTTTCGGCACCTGCAAAAGCGGTTCGGCGCCCACATCAGCTACGAGCGCGTGCTGTCCGGTCCCGGACTCGTCAACGTCTACGAATTCCTGCGCGACGCGGGGCAGTTTAAAGAGTCTGAATTGCTGACGGACGAAATTGCGCGCGCGGGCGACGCGGCGGCTGTCGTCAGCGCGGCGGCTCTGGCGGGGAGGTCGGAGCTGTGCGTGCGCGCGCTCGATCTCTTCGTCGACGTTTACGGCGCGGCGGCGGGCAACCTCGCACTGTTGTTGAAGGCGACGGGCGGTCTCTACGTCGGCGGCGGCATCGCGCCTAAGATTCTCGACAAGTTGAAGGACGGCGCGTTCGTGCGCGCCTTCTCGGAGAAGGGTCGGATGTCGGGACTCGCCGCGTCGTTCCCCGTGCGCGTCATCCTCGACGAGAAGACCGCGCTCTACGGCGCGGCGCGCTACGCGCAACAGCGTCAGGCGGTATGATGAACGACGAGACGACGCGCCTGCTGATCTTCGACGACGCCAAAGCGACGGCGCGAGCCGCGGCGGAACGCTTCGCCGAGATCGCCGGCGAATCGGTGCGGTCGCGCGGTCGGTTCAGCGTCGCGCTCTCGGGCGGCTCGACGCCGCGGCGGATCTACGCGCTGCTCGCGGGCGACGAATTCAGGGCGCGCGTCGATTGGTCGAAGGCGCACGTCTTCTTCGGCGACGAGCGTTGCGTGCCGCCGGACGACGAGGCGAGCAACTACCGCATGGCACAAGACGCTCTGCTCTCCCTCGTGCCCGTGCCCGTCGAGAACGTACATCGCATGATCGGCGAGGGCGACGCGGTCGCGAACGCGCGGCTCTACGAGGACGAGCTGCGCGCTTACTTCGGCGACGTTCCGTCCCCCAGCTTCGATCTCGTCATGCTCGGCTTGGGCGAGGACGGGCACACGGCTTCGCTCTTTCCCGAAACGCCCGCCCTCGATGAGCGTGGCGCGTGGGTCGCGGCGAACTGGGTCGAGAAGCTGGGCGCGTACAGGCTCACGCTGACCGCGTCAGTTATCAACAGTGCTGCGCACGTCTTGTTCGTCGTCGTGGGCGCGGGG
The DNA here is from genome assembly GCA_020200235.1 of Acidobacteriota bacterium. Taxonomy (GTDB): domain Bacteria; phylum Acidobacteriota; class Blastocatellia; order Pyrinomonadales; family Pyrinomonadaceae; genus JAIVGV01. The sequence continues at coordinate 19,019 of JAIVJC010000038.1, forward strand.
AAGGCACAATGTCTGAATGAAGTGTTGAACGGGGCGCGCGAGCCGCGGAGGCTTCCCGCGCAGTTGATCCGGCCCGTCCGGGGCACGCTCGAATGGTACGCCGACCGCGCGGCTGCGGCGAAGTTAGAAGGGGGAGAGAAGTGAGACGGAAAAAGATCGCGTTGGGGAGCGACCACGCGGGCTACGAGGCGAAGGAGCGCGCGCGCCGCGTGCTCGAAGAGCTGGGCGCGGAGGTCTCGGACAAAGGGACTTACGGCGCGGAGAGCGTCGATTACCCTGACTTCGGCGCGGCGGTCGGGCGCGCGGTCGCGAACGGCGAGGTCGAAATGGGCGTGCTCATCTGCGGCTCCGGGATCGGCATCTCCATCGCGGCGAACAAGATTCCGGGCGTGCGCGCAGGTGTCTGCTGGAACGAGGAGACGGCGCGACTCGCCCGCCAGCACAACGACGCCAACGTGCTGTGCATCGGCGCGCGCTTCGTCGAGCCGGGGCTCGCCGCGCGCATGATCCGCGCCTTCGTCGAGACGGGTTTCGAGGGCGGGCGACACCAGCAGCGCGTGGAGAAAATATCGAAGCTCGACGCAGAGCGTAGCGGTTAGAGAGAAGAGCGCCGCGGTTCGTTAAGTAGTTAGATTACGCCCCTACCGTTTCAACCGCGTCCACCTGCTTCTTGCGCACGATCTTCCTGACAGTCAACACCTGTGTGCTCTCTTTCTTGCCCTTCACCTTCACGTCGCCGAGCGGCTCGGTCTCGTAATCGACGCCGAGCAGCGCCGCGGTCACGTCGCTGATCAGGATCGGCACGCCCTTCTCCTTAGTCGTGGACTCGAGCCGGGAGGCGAGGTTCACGGTGTCGCCGATGATGGTGTATTCGAGCCGCCCTTCCGCGCCGACGACGCCGCACGTCGCCACCCCCGTGTGGATGCCGACGCCGATGGCGAGGTGCGGCCTGCCCGTCCCCTCCCAGTCCCTGTTGATCCGCTCGACCTCCGCCAGCATCTCCAGCCCGCACGAAACGGCGGCGCGCGCCTCGAGATTGTCTCCGCGCCTCAGAGGAGCGCCGAAGACGATCATCAGCCCGTCGCCGATGTACTTGTTGATGTGCCCGCCGTAGGCGCAGACGATCTTGTGCATCCGGCTGAAGTACTCGTTGAGCCACGTCACGACGGCCTCCGAATCGACGCTCTCGGAGAGCGACGTGAAGCCGCGGATGTCCGTGAAGATGAGCGTGACGGTGCGCCGCTCGCCGCCCATCACGATGTCGCCGCGCTTCTCCCAGAAGGTGTCGGCGACTTCCGGGGAGACGCAGCGCGAGAAGATGTCCATGATCGCGGCGCGCTCCGCCTCCTTCTCCTCCCTGACGGCGCGCTCGTGCGCGTAGCGCAGCAGGAAGGTGAGCGGCGCGAGCAGACCGAGCGTGCCGAGTTCGGCGGTGGCGAGCGGCAGGATCAGCCCGCGCGCGTCGAACGCCGACGCCGACACGGCGAGCAGAAGGAAGCCGGCGGCGAGCGTCACGACGAGGCTCAGCAGGGCGCGCAGGCGGAAGACGGCGAGCGCGACGAGGAGCATCGGCGCGAGCACGAAGGCGATCTGCCAGAGGTAGCGCGGGCGCGTGAGGTACTTGCCGGCGAGCATGGTGGCAGCGACGTTGGCGTGAACCTCGATGCCGGGCATGAGCTTCGGGGCGGTCTGGAGCCCGCGGTCGAAGAGCTTGAGTAGCGGCTGGTTGGGGAAGGTCGCGGGCTGGAAGAAGGGCGTGGTGAAGAGATCGGGCGCGTCGTTGTTGGTCGCGCCGATGATGACGATGCGATCCTTGAAGAGATCGTCGGAGGGCGCGCGCGCGTCCTCGCACGAGAGATCGGGCGCGGAGACGCGTCTGAAGTCCTCGCAGAGGATGTCTTTCGCGGAGACGCTGCGGAATGCGGGCGAGCGAGCGCGGAAGTCGATTTGCAGGTTGCCGTCGCGCCGCAGAGGGATCGTGCGCGCGCCGAGCTTCACGAACTCGCCACCGGGCGGAGCTTCGATCGGCTCTCCGGTCAAGCCCTGCGCGAGCAGGTCTGCGAAGCTGAAGCGGAGGTCGGTCGAGCCGTCGGGCTTCGGGCGGGCGCGTGATAGCTGCGCCGTGAGGATGCTGCCCTCGCTCTCGTGCGGAAAGTCCGCGAAGCCGACCGCCCACGCGGGGTCGCGAAACTGCGCGAGCGGCGTGATGGCGTCCGAGCCGCCCGCGGGCAGCTTCTCGACCAGCACGACGTTGCCCGCGTTCTCGATTGAGCGTGCGAGGTCTTCGTCCGTGGACTTGTCGCTCTCGGAGATGCCGCCCGCCTCGCTGAGGTACACGTCGAGCCCGATGGTGTTCGCGCCCCCCGCGCTCGCGCGATCGATGAGGCGCGCGTAGAAGCTGCGGGGCCAGCGTTGCAGCCGCACGTTCGAGGCGCGGATCGCAGCCTCGTCAACCTCGACGAGCGTGATCGGCTCGGACAAACCGCGCGCGCGCGCGTCCGCGTGGCGTGCGTTGCGGAGCTGGAAGAGGAGCGCGAGCGCGTCGTCTTCCATCCCCGTCATGAAGCCCTGCGGGCGCGTGGTGTAAGTGCCGTCGCGATCCGCGACCGGGAGCAGCGCGAGCGCGGTCGCCGCCCACACGAATGCGGTCAGCGCGACGGCGAGCGCCCAGTACCAACGGCGCAGCAGGTAGGATGCGAAGGAGAATCGGGGGAAGGAGAACATGCTCGTCGGGTGGTCGAAACGTGAACCGTGACTGTTGATGCGCCGCACGCGGGGAAGGAACGTCGAACCGCCCCGCCGCCGCGCCGCGAGTTTACATCAAAAACCCCCGCGCGAAGGCACCTCCCTAATCTTGACTTAAAAGTAAGGTATTCATATAATCTCCCCAGCGGCAAGATAATCGTTTGTTTTGGAGATAGTTAGATGAAGGTCTCGGCGCAGGAAGAGTACGGGCTGCGGTGCCTGTTGCAGCTCGCGCTGCTCGCAGAGGGCGAGTCGCTTTCGCTCGCGCAGGTCGCCGAGCGCGAGGGCATCTCGCAGGCGAACGCGGGCAAGCTCCTGTGGATTTTGAACAAGGCGGGGCTCGTCACTTCGACCCGCGGCACGAAGGGCGGCTACCGCCTCGCGCGCCCGGCGGCGTCAATCCGCCTGAGCGAAGTCATCAAGGTCTTGGACGAGGACGTGCTCGCGGGTCACTGCAAGAGTTACACGGGCGTGCTCGACTCGTGCGTCCACACGGGCAACTGCGGCATCCGTCCCGTGATCGTGGGCTTACACGACGTGGTCGAGCAGGCGCTCTCGAACATCACGCTCGCGCAGCTGGTGGGCACGGAGTCGAAGGTCGAGACGACGCTCCACCAGATTCACGCGCTGCCGCGCGCGGAGACGACGGGCAAGAGGGCTTAGGGCGCGGTCTGAATAATTCTTGACGCGATCATGAAGGTGCAAAGATGAGTTCAATCGAACTGCTGGCGAACCAGGAATACAAGTACGGCTTCGTGACCGACATCGAGTCGGACGTGATCCCGAAGGGCTTGAGCGAGGACACCGTCCGGCTCATCTCGGCGAAGAAGAACGAGCCGGAGTGGATGCTCGAATTTCGGCTGAAGGCGTACCGCCAGTGGCTCAAGATGACGGAGCCGACGCACTGGGCGAATGTCACGTACCCGGCGATGGACTATCAGGACGTGATCTACTACAGCGCGCCCAAGCAGAAGGAGATGAAGAAGAGCCTCGACGAGGTCGACCCGGAACTGCTGCGCACCTTCGAGAAGCTCGGCATCCCGCTCACCGAGCAGAAGCAGCTCGCGAACGTGGCGGTCGACGCGGTCTTCGACTCCGTCTCGGTCGCGACGACTTACAAAGAGAAGCTCCGTAAGCACGGCGTCATCTTCTGCTCGTTCACCGAGGCGATACGCGACCACGCCGATCTCGTCAAGAAGTACCTCGGCTCGGTCGTCCCCGTCGGCGACAACTACTTCGCGGCTCTGAACAGCGCGGTCTTCTCCGACGGCTCGTTCTGCTTCATCCCGAAGGGCGTGCGCTGCCCGATGGAGCTCTCGACCTACTTCCGTATCAACAACTCCGAGTCGGGACAGTTCGAGCGCACGCTCATCGTCGCCGAGGAGGGCTCGCACGTCTCCTACCTCGAAGGCTGCACCGCGCCGCGCTTCGACAAGAACCAGCTGCACGCGGCGGTCGTCGAGCTGGTCGCCCTGGACGACGCCGAGATCAAGTACTCGACGGTGCAGAACTGGTA
>JAIVJC010000151.1 GCA_020200235.1 Acidobacteriota bacterium
ATGAGAGTCATCTCGTGGGCGTGGTATAATGGACGGGACAAAAGAACTCAAGTGTGTGTAAGGTCATTGTCATAGTGCGACAGCATTTCGCGGACAATGGCTTACATCTGATTCAATTATTCCAACTAAAAAGGCTTCACAATGAGCGCCCGACGTTACCTTTGCTCTTTGTTCCCGCTCGCTTTGTGGGGAAGCGTAAAACGGAATGTTGCGCCTTCACCAAGTTGGCTGGTAACGCTGACTTGACCATCATGTGCTTCGACAATTTGTTTGACAATGGCGAGTCCAAGCCCCATGCCTTCTTTCCTATCCGGGTCGGTTTCTAATTTCTCGAATACCTTTTCCAGCCGGTCTGCCGGAATCCCTGCGCCGTTGTCGCTGACCCAACATTCAACCGCGCCCCCTTCTTTAATCTCGCTTGCTCCAACACTGACTTCTTCATTCGGAGTGTACTTGATGGCGTTAGAGATCAAGTTCTCAAAGACTAACGTCAAGAGATTGGGATCAGCGAACGCCGTCAACTCTTCGGAGATATGATTGGTCAACTTCGTGTTTAAGGTTCCAGCCAACGGTTGCAGGTCGTCGATAAGACTTTCGACGAGCGCCCGCAGCTTTACTTCACGACGCTCCAACTTTCCTTCGGCGTTCGCCTTCAGATTAGTTTCTTCCTGAACTACTTTGACCACAAGCGCGTTCATCCGGTTGACGTTACGTTGCAAAATCTCCAGCAAATTAGCTGCCCGCTCATCCTTCGCCCCGCCGGGGCGATTAGTGCCAAGAAGTTTGGCGGCTATCGCAATAGCTGACAGCGGAGTCCTGAGATCATGCGCGACGAAAGACAGGTGTTCCTCACGACGTTGCTGCACCTCTACAGCTTTTTGCGCCGCGTAGGTCTTGACGGCCAGACCGATTGATCCGTCGATCACGCGATTAACGATGTGGTTTGCTTTTCCGTGAAGGCTGAGACCGCGCCGCTCGGCGAGGTCTTGGATGATGCTCCGCAGGGCGTTGTACTCGGCGACCACTTCCTCAATGTCGAAGCCGCTACGCAGCCGTTCCAAGCCATGAATAACGGGACATTCTTTCAATCCCGCTCCGATCATCGTTTCGTCGCTACTGGCCTCAAGCTCGCAGCCCAGTTCCTCAAGCAGTTCGGGGAGATGATCGTTGAGCGTCGGCACATCGAGATGCTTTGCGATAGGAAGTTGGCGCACCTCCTGCCGCCATTCAGCGAGCAATACGTCACTCTCCTGCCTGATTAGCGCAGCAAGCTTGTTAAGATTTTCAAGCGACAACTTCTACTCCTTATAGTTTAGGTGTTTTCCAAATTCTCATTTTACAGCAAAGTTCCCGTTCCCCGTTCAAGATACATGTTCTACATTAGCATCCATTATCTGTCGACTGATTTCATTCAACGAGCATCTAACGCATATTCTGCCGCACCGCGCGGCATGACTCCGTAATGAAGAGCGAAAAGCCGCGGGGGGCGGCATAACTCCGTAAGAGGGCGGCAAAAGCCGAACCGTTCGGTCTAACTCAGTAACGGAGAGGCAAAAACCGCCCGGCGTATGCTGACGCGGGCGGGGAGAGAAGTAAAGGGCGGTGGGGCTGAAGGACAGTCCGCCGCCCTTTATCTTTTCGCTCCGTGCCCCGGCGCAGGGGCGGGCAGCTCCGCCAACTCGCGAGGCGTCGGCAGTCCCGCGCGCGCGCCCAGACGTCTGCACTTGAGGGCGGCGACGGCGCAGCCCGTGCGCAGGGATGTCTCCACGTCTGCGCCGCCGAGCATGGCGTGGAGGAAGCCGGCGTGGAAGGCGTCGCCCGCCCCCGTGGTGTCGCGGCAGCCGCCGGGGACTGTGAACGCAGGGCACTCGACGAAGCGCCCTCCGTGGTAGAGAACCGCGCCGCGCGCGCCGAGCGTCATGCCGACGAGGGCGTCCGCGCGCAGACGTGATTTGACTTCGACGAGCGCGGCGCGCTCATCCTCCATGCCCGTGAGCCTGCGCGGGAACTCGGACGACGAGATGAGCAGGTCGAGGTGCGGCAGGAGTCCCGGCAGCCCTTCGTAAACGTTGTCGATGTGGGCGGAGACGATTGTCCCTGCGGCGCGAGCCTCGCGCGCGAGCGCGGCGCAGGCCGGCGGGTCGTGCGCGTCGAGGTGCAGCACGCGGCCGCGCGCGGCGAAGTCCGACGGGATTTCGTCGGCGCGGTAGGCTAATCGCTCGTCCCTGTCCCGGATGATGGTGCGCGCGCCGGTGCGCGCGTCGATGATGACGTAGGCGACCTGCGTGCGCGCGCCTTCGATCACTTCGGCGCGCTCGACGCACACGCCTTCGTCGCGCAGAGTCTGAAGCCCGAAGCGACCCTCCGCGTCGGAGCCGAAGCGCCCGGCGTATGCCGCGCGCGCGCCGAGTCGCGCGAGCGCGACCATCGCGGAGGCGGTCTGCCCGCCCGCCGACTGCGCTCGCTCGACGAGCCGCGTCTTCGTGTCGAAGGCGGGGTAGGCGGGGACGACGACGAGGTGATCGACGGCGTTCAAGCCGAAGCCGACCGCGTCGAACTCGCGCGCCGCTGGAATGTCGAAGGGGAATCGCATATAACTGCGGCGGCGCGGCGGCGGCGCGAACACCGCCTCGCGCCGGCGCCGCATCTAAAAGGGGCGGCTGTTTTCCGCCGCGCACACTTCAACCCCAGAGCCGAATAGCTATGAACCTCAAGAGCCTCCTCCGCGCGTGCCTCTTCGCCGCGGCGTGCGCCATTCTCGCCCCGCGCGCGCCCGCGCAGCAACCCTGCAAGCCGCCCGCGCCGCCGCCGCCCGCCGCCGGGCAGAACATCTTCAGCCCGCAGCAGGAGATGGACCTGGGCGACGCCATCGCCGAACACCTCCAGCGCAACTTCCGCGTCGTCGACGACGCGGAGCTGAACGCCTACCTGCGCCGCGTCGGCGAGCGCGTCGCGCGCCAGGCGCCCGACGTGGGCTTGCGCTTCCAGTTCTTCCTCTTCGATCTCCCGGAGGCGAACGCCTTCACGCTGCCGGGCGGTCGCATCTACCTCTCGCGCAAGCTGGTGGCGCTCGCCCGCACCGAGGGCGAGATCGCGGGCGTGCTCGCACACGAGATCGGGCACGGCGTCGCGCGCCAGATGCCCGTCGAGATGTCGCGGCGCTTCCGCGAGCTGCTCGGCGTCACAGGCGTCACAGACCGGCGCGACATCTTCGACAAGTACAACCAGCTCGTCGAGAACGTCGCGCGCAAGCCCTCGGTCTTCCGCCGGGGCGACGCCGACAAGGATCAGGAGGTGGCTGATCAGATCGGCTTCTACGCCCTCGTGCTCGCCGGCTACGACCCGCAGGCGCAAGCCGCGCTCTGGGATCGCGTGACGGAGACGAAGGGCAAGACCGGCAACTTCTTCTCCGATCTCTTCGGCGCGACGAAGCCCGAGTCGAAGCGGCTGCGCGAGATGCTGAGGTCGGTCGCGCAGCTCCCCCCGTCGTGCGTCGAGGCGCGCGCGAGCGGCTCGACGGAAGAGTTCCGGAAGTGGCAGGCGGCGGTCGTCGCCTACGCGGGCGGGGGCGGTAGAGAAGCGGTTCGCGGCGTCGTCTCGAAGATCAATCTCGAGCCCCCCTTCCGCGTCGAAGCTCCGGAAGCCTACCCCGCGCAGTTCACGCCCGACTCGCAGTCGCTCGTCTTCCACAGCCCATCTCTGCGGGTCGAGACGTGGAGCGTCGCCGAGAAGAAGATGACGGGCGCGCGGGAGATGTACGTGCGCGAGGGCTGCCTGCAGACGGAGCTCGCGCCCGACGCCCGCACGCTCGCGTGCCTCGAGCCGAGCACCGACCTCACGCTCTTCGACGTGGCGACGGGCGCGCAAATCTTCCAGAAAAAATCTTTCTTCAAGCCGAACTTCATCGACGTGCTGATGCTCCAGCTGCGCTCCGTCCTGAGCGGCGGACAGACGGGCGGCGGCGAGTTTAACTTCGAACTCATCGGCATGAGCTTCTCGCCCGACGGTCGCTACTTCGCCGCCGGCGACCGCAGCGTCAACTTCAACGGGATCGGCGTCAGCGCCGAGACCTCAGCCGTGGCGATCGACGTGAGCGCGCCGAAGGGCAGCCTGCCACTGCGCGATCCGCTCAAGCGGCTGCTCGCGGGCAAGTTCGCCTTCGTGGGCGCGGACAGGGTGGTCGGCGTCGATCCGCAGGACTACCGCAAGTCCGCACTGGTCAGCTTCCCCGCGGGCGAGATCGTCGAGCAGTTCCCGCTCAACGGGAGGGTCGAGGCGGCGACGAGAGGGAACTACATCGTGCTCCGCCCGATCCAGGGCTTCGCGGCGGGCGTGATGGATTTGGCGACGAAGAAGATTCTGTTCGCCAACAAGCTCGCGGCGATAGACGTCTACGATCAGTTCTTCGTCTCGGAGCGTTCGAACGGCGAGGTGGGCCTCTACCGCGTCGACAAGACGGAGCGGGTGGGCGTCGTCGTCCTGCCGCGCAACCCCCTGGGGATACTGCGCGCGCGCGCCGTCTCGCCCGACTTCAAGTGGCTCGCCGTCTCGGAGCGCTCCCGCGGCGCGGTGTGGGACCTCGCGAAGGGCGCGCGCGTGATGCACGTGCGCGGCTTCCGCGGCGCGCACTTCGGCGGCGACGGGCTCTTCTACGCAGACTTCCCCAAGTTCGAGGCGATGGAGCGCACCATCGCGTGGGTGAACCTCTCGACGGGCGGGGCGGTCGACGGCATGAAGTTCGCCGCGGGCGAGAACGCCGCGCAGTACGGCGCGAACGTCCTCGTCACGAAGCCGGTCGGGAAGGGCGGCGGCGACAAGGGGGTGCGCGTCGAGGTGCGCGACGCGCTGACGGGCGCCGGGCTGTGGTCGAGGGAGTTCGTGAAGGAGGCGCCGCGCCTCTGGATGAGCGAGACCGAGGGCACGCTCGTCCTCGCGTGGGGCACGTCTTCGCGCGTGGCGAAGGAGGAGGCGAAAACCGATCCGCGCCTGGGCTCTCGGCTCGCCGCGATGAAGGAGAAGGAGGGCGACTACTTCCTGCAAGTCCTGGACGCGCGCACCGGCATACAACTCGGCAGGCTCCTCGTCGAGACGGGCAAGGGATCGTTCCACATCCGCGACGTCGAAGCGGCGGGCGACTGGGTGATCGTCTCCGACTCGGAGAACCGCGTGCTCGCCTACTCCGTCTCGACGGGCGAACAGCGGGGCAGGTTCTTCGGCGACGGGGAGGCGATCTCGAAGGCTTCGGGGCTGCTCGCGGTCGAGAACGAGCGCGGGCAGTTGACCCTCTACGATCTCGCCACCGCGCAGAAGCGCGACGAGTTCAACTTCCCCGCCGCCGTCTCCTTCGCCCGCTTCAGCGACGACGGCAAGCGGCTCTTCGTCCTCACCGCGAACCAGACGGCTTACGTCATTAACGTAGCAGGTGACAGGTGACAGGTGACGAGCAAGACAGAAGCCGGTTCTTGCTCGTCACGCATCACGCATCACGCATCACGCATCACTTCTTACTCGCCGCCATCGCGCTCTGGATGAACGCGCCCGCCTCGTCGCTGTAGGGCTTGGGGAAGGGCGCGCCCCACTGGGGGTCGGAGTACATCTTGTTCAGCCCCTTCTGTATCTCCGGGTCGCCGCCCGTGAAGCCCCTGATCAACTCCGACCAGCGCGCGGCTAACGCTTGCGCCCGCGCGCTCTCGGGCTCAACCCCCTCAGCCGCCGCCGCTTCGACCTCCGCGATGAGTGCCATCCAGTCGCGCTGACCCTGCTCGACGACCTCGCGCGGGATCGTCTTCTGCCGCTCGGCGATTCTGGCTTGCGCTTCCTCGGAGTAATACTTCTTCGTCCAGTCCGTGTCGTTCTGCATTTCGATCACCTCGATTATTTTTGCGAACGCCTCCCTGCCGGGTTCCGTCCCCGCCGCCAGCAGCACTTCCGCCTCTTCGATGGCGCGCACCGCCTGCGCCAGGCGGCGCCCCTTCTCGGCGAGGATGATGCGCTGGAAGCGGAGCGCTGTCCTGAGATCGGGTCGATCCCGGTCGAGCACGTCCTTGATCTGTTTGAGGGGGAAGCCGATGAACTTGAGCGTCACGATCTGCTGCAAACGAACGAAGTCGCCCTCGCCGTAGAGGCGGTAGCCCGACGCCGTGCGCCGCTTGGGCTTCAGCAAGCCCAGCCGGTCGTAGTGGTGAAGGGCGCGCACCGTCACGCCCGCCGCGCGCGCGAACTCGCTCGCCCGGTACAGCCTCTCGCCCGATCCGCTCAAAGTCTCCTCCCTCCCACGCGCCGCATCCTAAAGCCTGACGCTGCGTCAGGGTCAAGCGGTTTTTTTGAAACCTTGCGGGGCGAATGAAAATATACAAAGAGGCCGACTACCCCTACCTGATGGCGCAGATCAAAGGGCAGTACGTCGCGGGTCTCATCCCACTCTCGCCGACCGAGTTCTACTTCCCGCTCGGCGACGACAGAGCCGTCTTCACGCTCGACGCCGCGGGCAAGTCGGCGCGCGTCAACATGCGCTACTCCGGCGAAGACCGCGTCGCCGAGCGGGTCGCCCCCTGACGCGGCGATCATAACCGAAGCCGAACAACGCGCCGCCGCCGCCCGGAGCACTCTAACGACTCGTTAGAGTGCTCCGCCGCGCCGCCCGCCTGACAAAGCCCCCTCGCCGTGCCGGGCTTCGCGAAGGCGTGCTAACCTGCGGTGCGTAGCCTTTCGCGTCCAACCGGAGGTGCCGTAGATGAAACCCGCCGCGCTTCTCGCGCTCTGCCTCGCGCTCACACACCTGCTCGCGCCCGCGCGCGCCGCCGCGCAGGAGGCTCAGCCGGACGAGGTGATCAAAGTCAACACGGATTTGGTCGTCCTCGACGCGCAGGTCCTCAGCAAGAAGACGAAGCGCGCCGTCGCCGATCTCAGGCGCGAGGACTTCGAGCTCTACGAGGACGGCGCGCGGCGCGAGATCGGCTACTTCAGCCGCGACGAGCTGCCGCTCTCTGTCCTGCTCCTGCTCGACGTGAGCGGGAGCGTGCGCCCCATCATCGAGCGGGTCGGCGAGGGCGCGCAGGACGCCCTGGGGCGTCTGAAGCCGGGCGACGAGGTCGCCGTCATGGCGTTCGCGAGCGCGTCGAAGCTCATTCAGGGCTTCTCTAAAGACAGGCAGCTCGTCGCGGACAAGATCAAGGAGGCGAGCCGGGAATACTCGGTAGGCAGCGGCACGCTCCTCACCGAAGCCCTCTACGCCGCCGCGCGCGAGATGCAGAACTCGACGAACCAGGCGAGCCGCAGGGTCGTCATCGTGGTGACGGACAACGTCGCGTTTCTCGGCAACAAAAACGGCGTGCGCCGCACCACGAACGAACTGCTCGAATCCGGCGCAGTCGTCTACGGCCTCGTCGTGCGCGCCGCGTTCGGCAAGGTCTTCAACGCGTTGACGCTCGGCAAGGTGAACCCGGTCGAGCACTTCGGCGTGGAGACGGGCGGCGAGGTGTCGGGCGCGGACAAGGGGGAGGTGGGCGTGAAGCTCGGCGAGATGTTCGCGCGCCTGCGCACGCGCTACAGCCTCGGCTTCAAGCCCGCCGACACGCGCGAGGACGGCAGGCTCCGCCGCCTCAAGCTGCAACTCACGCCCGCCGCCGCCGCGCGCAGCGGCAGAGTGATCGTCCTGACCAAGCGGGGCTACTACTTCCGCCGGCGCGGCGCGCCCCGGCCCGCGCGCCCCGCGCTCGACGCCGAGCGTCCGCCCGCGCCCCGCGAAGGCTCGACACGCCCGCGGCGCACCAACGGCGCGCCCCCGCCGCTGACAAGCGCACCCCCTCCGAGTCGTCGGCTAGCCAGCTTCCTCCCCGTGCCTTAGAATCGACCCATACGAATCAGTCGAGAGCCGGGGGTTTTATCGACTAATGAGCGAGATCATGCCCGCCGTCTTCTTCGGGCACGGCAACCCGATGAACGCGCTCGCGCGCAACGGCTGGACGGAAGGCTGGGCGGCGATCGGCGCGTCGCTCCCGCGCCCGACAGCCGTCGTCTGCGTCTCCGCGCACTGGTATCTCCCGGCGACGCTCGTCACCGCGCAAACCTCCCCGCGCACCATCCACGACTTCGGCGGCTTCCCGCGCGAGCTCTTCGAGGTTCAATACCCCGCGCCCGGCTCGCCCTCGCTCGCGCGCCGCGTGCGTGAGCTGCTCGCGCCCGCACCCGTGGGACTGGACGAGCGCTGGGGTCTCGATCACGGCACGTGGTCGGTGCTCTGCCACGTCTTCCCCAGGGCGGACGTGCCCGTCGTGCAGCTCAGCATCGACGAGACGCGACCCGCGTCGTTCCACTACGAACTCGCGAAGCGCCTCACGCCCCTGCGCGACGAGGGCGTCCTCATCGTCGGCAGCGGCAACGTAGTTCACAACCTGCACGCTTACGCGTGGGGCCGCCGCGTGGTCGAGCCGCTGGAGTGGGCGGCGCGCTTCGACGCGCGCGCGCGCGAGTTGCTGAAGGCGAACGACCACGCGCCGCTCGTCGACTACGAGTCGCTCGGCCGCGACGCGACGCTCTCCGCGCCGACGCCCGATCATTATTTGCCGCTGCTCTACGTCGTCGCGCAGCGGCGCGACGGCGACGAGATCAGTTTCCCCGTCGAGGGCTTCGACGGCGGATCGATCTCGATGCTCTGTGTCCGCGTCGGCTAAGCGCGCGCCGCCGTCGGGCTTTCCTCCATATGTGTGCCGACACACGGACGAGCGACCGCCACGAGCAGCTAAACCGCCGTTGCTCTGTAACAGTCGCATCCCGGAGCTAGGACATCGGGCGGGGCGTGCTATACTGCCCGCCGCTGCTCAGGTCTGTGTTCAGACCTTTAAGAATTATCCCGTCAACCCCCTGACAGACGCATAGACAGTAGAAGGTTTCTATGAAGATTTTGCTTTACAACCCGGACAACGGCGTCACGCGCAATTTCATGCCGCACCTGTGGATGTTCCTGCTCCAGGCGCTCACGCCGCCCGGTCACGAGGTCGTGCTGATCGACGGCAACGCGCGCGCGATGGACGAGGAAGAGCTGGTGCGGTTCGCGCGCGAGGAGGGGATCGGGCTCGTCGGCATCGGGGCGATGACGAGGATGGTCGCGCGCGCCTACCGCTTCGCCGACGCCCTGCGCGCCGCCGGGATCAAAGTCGTGATGGGCGGCCCGCACGTCACCGAGTGCCCCGACGAGGCGCTGGGTCGCGACGGCGGCGAGCGCCACGCGGACGCCGTCGCGCTCGGCGAGGCGGACGAGACGTGGCACCTGATCGTCGAGGACGCGGCGCAAGGGCGATTGAAGGAAGTCTACGAGCCGGAGCGCGACGCGAAGGGTCTGGACAAGAAGCCGACGCTGCAACCCTACCCGCACATCCCGTGGGAGACACTGCCCATCGAACAGTTCAGCCTCGTCCCCGGATTTTTGAAGCCGGTCTTGAGCAAGCTCGGCGCGGGGTGGGGCTCGTTCCACGTCGTGCCCATCGAGACGGGGCGCGGCTGCCCCTACGGCTGCGAGTTCTGCACCGTCACGGGATTCTTCGGCGACTCGATCCGCTTCCGCACGAACGAGTCGGTCGTCGAGGAGCTGCTGCGTTTGAAGGAGCGCGCCAAGAGAGAGCGCGGTCAGATCGCCGTCTTCTTCATCGACGACAACCTCGCCATCAACGTCAAGCGCACGAAGTCGCTCCTGAAAGACATCATCGCGGCGGGCGCGCAGCTCCCCTGGGTCGCACAGATCAGCGCGAACCTTCTGCGCGACGAGGAGCTGGTCGATCTCATCGCCGAGTCGGGCGGCAAGTGGGTCTTCATCGGGATGGAGTCGATCGACCCGGCGAACATGGCTGACGTGAACAAGAACTTCAGCAAGCCGGGCGAGTACGGCGTCGTGCTGGACAGGCTGGCGCGCAGAGACATCTACGCCATCACGTCGTTCATCTTCGGGATGGACAACGACACGCCGGGCGTCGCCGAACGCACCCTGCGCGAGCTCCGCTCGTGGCCCCCCGGTCTCCCCGTCTTCGGTCAGCTCACGCCGTTTCCCGCGACGCCGCTCTACGACCGTCTGGAAAAAGCCGGGCGGCTGGTGCGCCCCAAACACTGGCTCGACTTCGCGCCCTTCGTGATGGCGCACGCGCCTTTGAAGATGACGATCGAGGAGGCGCGGCAGGAGACCCGGCTCGCGTGGGAGCGCTCCTACAGCCCCGAGCGGAACGCGCAGGTGGTCGAGTCGCTCGCGGGCAGGTCGTTCCAGTACCGCGCCGGTCACTTAATCGCGCGCCTCTTCTTCCACGGCATCTACTTCCCGCAGATGGGCAAGCGCGCGTGGATGAAACTGATCTTCGAGAACCGCCGCACGCTCTACAGCCTCGTCCGCGAGGGCACGGGTAAATTCCGCGCCGCGCGCAGGCAGCAGAAGGTCAAGCTCACCGCCGCCCCGCCCGTCTAACAGCCTCCGCACACGACAAGCGCTCCGTCTCTCTGACAGTCCCGGCGCCCGGCGATCACGACAGATCATCGGACGCCGGGACTGTTTTCGCGTCTGCCGGAGGAGTCAGCCGATCACCACGCAACGCCCCGAAAAACTTTCGGCTGACGATAGAATCTGTTTTCATCTTTAATTCAGCGCGGGCTGGCAGGGCACGAACCGGCGAGAGAAGATCGGGAACACGCCCGCCCCGGTCGGTGTCTACGTGTGATGCTCAAGATTGACGGGTTGGAGAAAACTTATCGCGGCGGCGTCCGCGCGCTCCGCGGGGTGAGCCTCGAAGTCGCGCCGGGGATGTTCGGGCTCCTCGGTCCGAACGGCGCGGGCAAGACGACGCTGATGAAAGTTTTGGCGACGCTGCTCGACGCGGACGCGGGCGCGGTCTCGATGGGCGGCGTCGATTTCATCGCCGAGAAGGCGAGAGCGCGCCGGATGCTCGGCTACCTGCCGCAGGAGTTCGGGCTCTACCCGACGCTCACCGCCGAGCAGACGCTCGACTACTTCGCCAGGCTCAAGGGCGTCGTCGAAGCGAAGGAGCGCAGGGCGCTCGTCGACGCGCTCATCGATAGAGTCAATCTGTCTTCGGCGCGCGCTCAAAGGGTCGGGGGATTTTCGGGCGGGATGCGCCAGCGGCTCGGCATCGCGCAGGCGCTCATCGGTCAGCCCGAGCTCATCATCGTGGACGAGCCGACCGCCGGGCTCGATCCGGAAGAGCGCCTGCGCTTCCACAACCTGCTCGCCGACGCCGCGGGCGAGAGCGCCGTCGTCATCCTCTCGACCCACATCGTCTCCGACGTGTCGAACCTGTGTAGCCGGATGGCGATCATACGCCGCGGCGAAATCCTCGCCGCCTCCACGCCGCGGCGTGCGACCGACGATCTCGCGGGCTCAGTGTGGGAAGCCCTCGTCGAGCCCGAACGGATCGCGGCGTTGAAGTCGCACTTGCAAGTAATCTCCTCCCAGAGGTTCGACGGGCGGACGCGCGTGAGGGTCATCTCTAAAGACGTGCGACCCGGCGAAGAGTTCACGAGCGCGACGCCGACGCTCGAAGACTATTACTTCAGCGTGGTCAGCCGCGCGGAGGGGCGTGAGGCGAGATGAGGAACCCCGCGCGCACGGCGTTCGGCGCGATCTTCAGGACAGAGGTGCGGCTCAACTCGAAGCGCGTCGTCCCCTACGCGATGGCGGCGCTGTGCGCCGGTAACGCGCTGCTGTGGTGGGGCTGGGGACCCGCCACGGGTCGCGCCCTGGCGACGAACAGCGAAGGGTTCATCGCGGGCGTGCTCCCGGTCTTCTCCTTCATGACGCTGCCGCTCTTCACCGCCGTCATCATGGGCGACCCCGTCATCAGAGACTTCCGCGCGGGCGTCACGCCGCTGCTCTTCTCGAAACCCGTCAGCCGCGCCGAGTACCTGCTCGGAAAATTCTTCGGCAACTTCTTCGTGCTCGCCTGCTGCCAGGCGGCTTTCCCCCTGACGCTCTTCGTGCTCCAGTGGTTCCGCAAGTCGGGCATGATCGTCCAGCCGGCGCGCTTCGTCCCTTACTTCAAACACTTCCTGTTTCTCGTCGTCGTCTCGCACCTCGTCCTCGCGGCGTTTTACTTCGCTGTCGGGACGCTCACGCGCAACGCCAAGATCGTCTACGCCCTGGCGGTCTCTTTTTACCCGATCTACATCACCTATCAGGTGGTCTTCTTGAAGGCCATGCGGCAGCGCTGGCGCGTCCTCCTCGATCCGCTGGTGATGAACTGGCAGAAGGACGTCCACGGGCAGAGCGACGAGTGGATGAATCACCACGCGGTCAGCTACGACGCGGACATCATTCTGAGCCGCGCTTTGATGATGCTCATCGCCGCCGCCATCCTCGCGATCATCCACGCGCGCTTCGCGAGAGCCGAGCGCGCGGGCGGCGACGAGGGCAAGAGTGATCTGTCGCTGGTCAACCTCTCCGCCCAGCCCGACTGGCTTTACAACGACGCGGCGGACTTCGCGTCGGCGCGCGGCGGCGGTCGACTCGAAACAGTAGCCTCTCAGGAGAAGGTGGCGATCCCCGAAGTCCACATCGCGGAGGGCTGGCGGGCGAGCCTCGCGAAGCTGATCGCGGCGGTGGGCGTGGAGTTCCGTTTGCTCCGCGCCGAGCGCAGCCTCGTCGTCTTCGTCGTGCTGGCGATCTTCTTCTCCAACGTGGAGCTCTCCTTCTACCGGGTCATCGCCGAAGGTTCCTTCTCCGCGGCTTACGCGGGCGGCACGGCGCGGGGCTTGACGCTCTTCCTCGTCGGCATGATCGTCTTCTACACGGGCGAGGCTACGCACCGCGACCGCGAGCTGAGGATCGAGCCGGTGCTGTGGAGCGCGCCCGCGCCCAACTCCGTACTGCTCCTCTCGAAGTTCTTCGCGACGCTCCTGCTCACGCTCTCCCTGCTCGCGCTGGTCGCGCTCACAGCCGTCTGCGTGCAGCTCATCAGGGGTCATACGCCGGTCGAGCCCTCGGCTTACCTCCGGGTCTATTCGCTGATCCTGCTGCCGGGCGTGGTCTTCGTCGCCGCCGCGTCGGTTTGCTTGAACGTCCTGCTGCGCGACAAATACCTCGCCTACGCGGCGAGCATCGGCGTCGCCACGGGTCTCTTCTACCTCTACGGTCAGGGCTACAAACACTGGCTCTACAACCCGCTGCTCTATCAGGCGTGGACCTACGCCGATCTCGCGGGCGCGCCCGATAACCTCTCGCCCTTCCTGCTGCGCAGACTCTACTGGCTCGCGCTCGCTATCTTCTGCCTCGCCCTCGCGCACCTCTTTTTCCCGCGCAAATCGACGGGCGGTTTTCGCGCTGGCGGGAAGGTGACGGGCGCGGGCTGGTCGGTGCTGACCGCAGTAGCCTCGGCCGCCGCCGCGGCAGGTCTCGCCTACGTCTCGTCGGCGCGCTGACCCGCGCGACCGCGCGCTTTTAGCCGCCGCAAAACTTCTGGGTTATAGTAGGATCTGTTTCCCCCTCTGATTTCGCGCGCGACGAGCAAGGGCATGACTCTACAGGACAAGCTCGCCAACCTGCCGACCTCGCCCGGCGTCTACCTGCACAAGGACGACGCGGGGAAGATCATCTACGTCGGCAAGGCGAAGAATCTGCGCAACCGCGTGCGCTCTTACTTCCAGTCGGGACGCGGTCACGACTCGAAGACCCGCCGGCTCGTCAGCCGCATCCACGATCTCGAATTCATCGTCACCGACAACGAGGTCGAGGCTCTCGTCCTCGAGTCGAACCTCATCAAGAAGCACAAGCCGCGCTACAACGTCGCGCTCAAGGACGACAAGCAGTACCCGCACCTCAAGCTCACCGTCAACGAGCCTTTCCCGCGCGTCATGATCACGCGCCGCATCCAGCGCGACGGCGCGATCTACTACGGTCCGTTCCTCCCCGCGTCACTGGCGCGGCGCTCCATCGATCTCATCAACCGCACGTTCCAGCTCCGCACCTGCGACATAGAGATCGACGGCAAGCTCCCCAGGCCCTGCCTCGAATACCACATCAAGCGCTGCCTCGGTCCCTGCGTGAAGGGGTTGTGCACGCCGGAGGAGTACGCCGAGTCGGTGCGCGACGTGAAGATGTTTCTGGAGGGCAGGAACAAGGAGCTGGCGGACGAGTACGAGGGGCGGATGACGCGCGCCTCCGACGAGATGAGGTTCGAGCTGGCGGCGAAGTACCGCGACCTCAGAAAGACCGTCCTCGCCGTCTCCGAGCAGCAGAAGATGGCGACCTCGCCTGAGCGCGACGTGGACATCTTCGGCTACTACCGCGAGGGCGCGCGCCTCGCCCTCCAGCTCTTCACCATGCGCGAGGGCAAGATCGTCGGGCGACGCGAGTTCTTCTGGGAGGACCTGGCGGCGGACGACGAGTTCGACCCGGCGAAGTTCCTCGGCGAAGTTCTGACGCAGTACTACTCGACCGACTACGTGCCGCGCGAGATCCACGTGCCCGTGGACTTCGAGGATCGGGAGCTGCTCGAAAAAGCGCTGACCGGGCGCAAAGGCCGCCGCGTGAAGATTCTCGATCCGCGGCGCGGCGAGAAGCGCGACATGATCGCCTTAGTCGAGAAGAACGCGCAGATCGCCTTCGAGCAGAGGTTCCGCGTCTTGAAGCCCGACATGGAGCGCGTGCTCGAAGAGTTGCAGGAGACGCTGGAGCTGCCGCGCTTCCCCGCGCGCATCGAGTCGTTCGACGTCTCGAACATCTCCGGCGCGGAGAACGTCGCGGGGATGGTGGTGTGCGAGAACGGCAAGATGAGCCGCGCCGCCAAGCGCACCTTCCGCATCCGCACGGTCGAGGGCTCGAACGATCCGGCGTCGATGCGCGAGGCGGTGTTGCGCCGCTACCGCCGGCAGCTCGACGAGAACCAGCCGCTCCCCGATCTCGTGATGATCGACGGCGGCAAGGCGCAGCTCGGCGCCGCCGCCGCCGCCATGCGCGAGCTCGACCTCGAAGCGATCCCGATGATCGGCGTCGTCAAGCCGCCGCGCCGCCACAACGAGGTCTCGCACCTTTTGGTCAAAGGGCGCGAGCACGATCCCGTCTACCTCGATTCGCACTCGGCTGTCTTGCGCCTGATCCAGATGATCCGCGACGAGACGCACCGCGCCGCCGTCACCTACCACCGCAAGCGGCGCGAGATACGCGACTTCACCTCGGAGCTGACGGAGATTCCCGGCGTCGGCGACAAGCGCAAGAACCGGCTCTTGAGAAACTTCGGCTCGATCACGCGCATCGCGCAGGCTTCGGCGGCGGAGCTCGCGCCCTTCGTCGGTCGCCAGACCGCCGAAGAGATCGCCGAACACTTCACGCGCCAGCGCGCCCTCGCCGGGGTCGAAGAATCGAACGACGCGGACACACCCGGCGGCGGAAACGTCTCGGGCGCGGCGGCGCCGACTAAGACGACTAAAAGCGGGAGGCGCGCGCGCAAAGTTGACGCGGTCGACGGCGCGCCGCCTTTGGACGTCGAGACGCGGCTCGACGATCCGGAAGGCGACGCCGCTGACTTGCAGCCGATCCGCTCGGTCGATCACCGCGGCGAGGTGAGGCGGCGCACGAAGTCCACGCGCAAGCGCGGCGAGCGCTCGACCAACCCGCACACCGTCAAGCGCGAGCGCATCGGCGAAGGGCAGGCGGGCGAGGAG
>JAIVJC010000236.1 GCA_020200235.1 Acidobacteriota bacterium
CCCTTAACTATCCCGAACATCCGCGCCCCGTCCCTGCGCGCGTTGCCCGCCGAGACGCCGAACTCGCGCTCGACGTACTCCTCTCCCATCGGCGAGTCGGTCACCGAGCCCGCCACCAGATCGACCGTCATCCCCCGCCGCGCGAACCACTCGCAGCCGCCCCACGCGCCGACGTAGTCCGAAGCGCAGTAGATGATCGCGGCGGTCGCCGCGCGCAGCTCCGCGTCGTCGAAGACCGACTCGACCGAGTAGCCGCCGATGATCCCGTCGCCCAGCTCGATGACGATCAGATCGGGCGCCGCCTCGTTGAGGCGCGCGACTATCGCCTTCGCGACCGGCGCGAGATCGCCGACGCCGACCGTCGAGGGCAGCCCGCAGTCGAGGAAGCTGGCGGTCGCGACCGCGCCGTGGTCAGCCATGTTCAGCGTGTCGCGCAGACACGCGACGCCCGAGAGTTTCGCCGCCGCCACGCGCAACCCCTCGCGCGTCGCCTGCCGGATCAGCTCCGTCGCCGCGAACGTCTTGCCGCTGTTCATGCACGCGCCCGCCACGACGACCAGCGGCGCGCTCTCGCCGAGGCTCGCGCGCGGCTGCAAAGCCCCGTCCGCGATGTTACGCACGCGCCCGGCCTCGTCGCAGACGAGACCCAGCACCTCGACCTTGATCGCGTCGCTCAAGGAAGAATGATGCCCGGTGCAGAGACCGACGACGCCGCCCATGTTCAGCAGGTGCAGCTCGTCGCCCGCCTGAACGGTGGCGGGCACGTCGCCGACGAAGCCTTTGAGCGCGCGGCGGCTCCCCAGCGCGCCGACGAGCACGTCGCCCGGGTTGATCTTCGCGAGCCTGCCGGTCGGGAGTTCGAGCTGGTTGTACGTCGCGCTGTCGGTCAGCGCGCGCACGGCGACGACATCGCCCGCGCGAACGTCCGTCTGCTCGCCCGTCACCGCCAGCGTCTTCGGCAGGCGCAGGTTCGACGTGACCGAGCCGATCTTCTCAGCCTCGACCACCGTGAGCGGCACGCCCGCGATCTTTTCAGCGAAGTTCGTCATCGTTGCTTCCCTCATCACGTTTGGCGTTCGAGCTGCGCGCGCGAGCGCAGGCGCAGTGCGTTGAGCTTGATGAAGCCCTCGGCGTCGCGCTGATCGTAGACCGTGTCGGCCTCGAAGGTCGCCAGCCGCTCGTTGTAGAGCGAGCGCGGAGCGCGGCGACCGACGACCGTGCAACTTCCCCGGTAGAGTTTCAGACGCGCCTCGCCCGTCACGCCTCTTTGCGTCTCGTCAATCGTCCGGCGCATCAGCTCGGACTCCGGCGCGAACCAGAAGCCGTAGTAGACGCTCTCCGCGAACTTCAGCGAGAGCGCGTCGCGCAGGCGCACGACTTCGCGATCCATCGTGAGGGATTCGACCGCGCGGTGTGCGGCTTGCAGGATCGTCACGCCCGGCGTCTCGTACACGCCGCGCGACTTCATCCCGACGAAGCGGTTCTCGACCAGATCGACGCGCCCCACGCCGTGCTCACCGCCCAGACGGTTCAGCTCCGTGAGCAGCGCGACCGGGCTCAGCTTCTCGCCGTTGACGCTCACCGGCTCGCCCCGCTCGAAGCCGATCGTGACGTACTCGGCTTCCGCCTTCGCGTCCTCCGGCGACTTCGTCATCTGGAAGATGTCCGCGGGCGGCTCCGCCCAGGGGTCTTCGAGGATGCCGCCCTCGTAGGAGACGTGCATCAGGTTGCGATCCGTCGAGTAGGGCTTCTCGGCGGTCGCCGTGACGGGGATGTCGTGCTCCTTCGAGTAGGCGATCAGGTCGCTGCGCCCCTTGAACTCCCACTCGCGCCACGGCGCGACGACCTTGATGTCGGGTTCGAGCGCGTAGTAGGTCAGCTCGAAGCGCACCTGATCGTTGCCCTTCCCCGTCGCGCCGTGCGCCACCGCGTCGGCACGCTCCGCGCGCGCGATCTCGATCTGCCGCTTCGCGATGACGGGCCGGGCGAGCGACGTGCCGAGCAGGTAGACGCCCTCGTAGAGCGCGTTCGCCTTCACCGCCGCCCAGACGTACTCGCGCACGAACTCGTCGCGCAGGTCCTCGACGTAGAGCTTCGACGCGCCGGTGGCTCGCGCCTTCTCTTCGAGCCCGGTCAGCTCCTCGCCCTGCCCCACGTCGGCGCAGTAGCAGACGACCTCGCAGCCGTAGTGCTCCTTAATCCACCGCAGCATCACCGACGTGTCGAGCCCGCCCGAATACGCCAGCACGACTTTTTTTATGTGACTATGCATTCGACTCCTGGCAATCAGCACTTAGCTGTTAGCTGTTAGCTGTCAGCCAAACAGCGTGTCCCACCTCGACACTCAACCTTCTGGCTAATCGCTAATAGCTAACAGCTAACAGCTATTAGCTAACGGCTCTACTGAAACAGCCCCCAGATTTTTTTGATCGCCGCGCGCTGCGCCTTCGCGTCCGCGACCGCGACGAAGATCGTGTCCTCGCCGGCGATGGTGCCGACGATCTCTGGGATCGACGCCCGATCGATCTCGACCGCCACCGCCGACGCCAGCCCCGGCTCGCAGCGCGCGACCACGAGCGACGCCCCAGCCGCCTGAAGACTCAGGAGCCCCCGCCCCTTCGCCCCGTCCGCCGCCTCTGGGACGACGTAGCGGCCGCGCCGCTTGACGACGCCCAGCTCCGCGATGTCGCGCGAGACGCTCGACTGCGTGACGGCGAAGCCCGCGCCTTCGAGCAGCGACGCGAGCTCCCCCTGCGTCGCCACGGGCTTCGCCCGGATCACGCTCAGGATTTTTTGCAGCCGTCTTTCCTTCTCAAGCATCCCGTTCATTTATGCAATAGGTTTGCATAATTAATGCATAGATGCATAAAATACCGACTTTGTTGCTCCGGCGCAAGGCGCGGGGTAAAAACTTCCGCGGAGAGAGAAAAGTCGATGGCTGAAGATCAAAAACTCTGGGGCGGGCGGTTCACGGGTCGCGCCGACGAGGGCTTCGCCGCCTTCAACCGCTCGTTCGGCTTCGACCGGCGGCTCTTCGCGGCGGACGTGCGCGCCAGCGTCGCGCACGGCGAGGGCTTGCGCGCGGCGGGCGTGCTGACCGACGACGAGGCAGAGCAGATCAAGCGCGGCCTCGACACGCTGCTCTCGCGCGCTCGCGAGGACGAGAATTTTCTCGACGACCCGCGCGCCGAGGACGTCCACTCGCTCATCGAGTCGCGGCTCGTCGAGCTGGTCGGCGACGCCGGTCGCAAGGTGCTGCCCGGCTACACGCACCTCCAGCGCGCGCAGCCGGTGCTGTTCGCCCACTGGTGCCTCGCGTATTTCGAGATGCTCGCGCGCGACCGCGAGCGCCTCGGCGACGCTCGCCGCCGCACGAACGTGCTGCCGCTCGGCTCGGCGGCTCTGGCGGGCACGAGCTACGCGATAGATCGCGAGTCGGTCGCGCGCTCTCTCGGGTTCGACGCGGTCTCGCGCAACAGCCTCGACGCGGTGAGCGACCGCGACTTCTGCGTCGAGTTCTGCGCGGCGGCGTCCCTCTTCATGGTTCACCTCTCGCGGCTCGCGGAGGATTTGATCCTGTACGCGACGACCGAGTTCGGCTTCGTCGAGCTGGGCGACGCCGTCTCGACGGGTTCGAGCCTGATGCCGCAGAAGAAGAACCCGGACGCGCTCGAGCTCCTGCGCGGCAAGGCGGGTCGCGTCTTCGGGCACACCGTCGCGCTGCTCGCCGCGCTGAAAGGGCTCCCGCTCGCCTACAACAAGGACATGCAGGAGGACAAGGAGGCGGTCTTCGACACCGCCGACACCTTGAGCGCCTCGCTCGAAGTGGCGGCGACCGTCCTGCGAAACATTTCTCTGCGCGAGGAGCGAGCGCGCGAAGCCGCCTCGCGCGGCTACATGAACGCGACCGAACTGGCTGACTACCTCGCGCGCAAGGGCGTCCCCTTCCGCGAGGCGCACGAGGCTGTGGGGCGCGTCGTGCTCCGCGCCATCGAACTGGGCGTCGAGTTGGGGGAGCTGCCCCTGGAAGAGATGCGCGCCGCCTCGCCCCTCATCGAGACGGACGTGCGCGACGCGCTCTCGCTCGAACGCACGCTCGCGACGAAATCACAGGCGGGCGGCACCTCGCCCGCGCGCGTCGCCGAAGCCCTCGCCGCCGCGCGCGAGTCCCTGGACGCGTGACGCGAGTCATGCCCTGATCCGGCGCGCCGCGCGCCGCCCGGCTCGCAATCAGATCATCATTTGACTTCCGTAGAGCCCCGTGTTTAAGTCTCCGCCCTACACGCCGCGCCGCGATTCACGTCCGGTCGTCTCAAACCAAACAGCCCGCTCACGGAGGAGTCTCATGCGTCGAAAAGTCTTAGCCCTCGCCGCCGCGATCCTGCTCACAGCCGTCACCGCGCTCGCCATCACCTACGGCCAGCCCGACGGCAACCGCCACCCCGAGGTCGGCGCGCTCGTCGGCAAGTTCAGCTCCGGCACGTACCCCTACTGCTCCGGCACGCTCGTCTCGCCCACGATCTTCGTCACCGCCGCGCACTGCGACCTCGGCACGCAGACCGTCTACGTCACCTTCGACACGAAGTTCTCCTCGAAGTCGAAGCTCTACCGCGGCACCTACCAGCCCGATCCGCAGTACAACCAGGCGCAGGACAACCCGCACGACTTGGCGGTCGTCGTCTTCGACCGTGCCATCAACGGCATCACGCCCGCGAGCCTGCCCGCGGCGGGTCAGCTCGACAACCTGCCCGCCGATCAGAAGTTCACGGCGGTCGGCTACGGCGGTCAGGAGCCGGTCAACCAGCCGGGCGGACCCGTCATCGGCTACCTCGACACGCGCGAGTTCGCCGTCTCGACTCTGAACGCCGTCAACCCGGCGTGGCTGCGGCTGTCGCAGAACGCGGCGACCGGCAACGGCGGCACCTGCTACGGCGACTCGGGCGGACCGAACTTCCTCGGCGCGGGCGCCAGGGAGACGAACATCGTCGCGGCGACGACCATCACGGGCGACACGTTCTGCAAGTCGACGAACGTCGTCTACCGCCTCGACACGCCCTCGGCGCGCGCCTTCCTCGGCGGCTTCGTCAACCTCCCCTGAGCGGTTTTTCAGATCGGTTCGAATTTGAAAGGGTCGCGAACCAGCGTTCGCGGCCCTTTCGTTTGGCGCGGCGCGGTCGTCATCCTTGCTTCTCGGCGGCGCGCCTGTCGCCGCGCGCCGTCGCCCACTTGAGCAGCGGCGGCGTGAGCAGTGTGGTGACGATGACCATCACGACGAT
>JAIVJC010000152.1 GCA_020200235.1 Acidobacteriota bacterium
CCTCGGACGCGCTCGACGCCCACTCGCTCGCCTCGGTGGCGTGCGCCGAGCCACGCGCCTCGCACGCCTCGCACCTCGCGGAGTTCCTGCGCCCCGGCGCGCGCGCCGCGAGAGAGCCCGCGACCGTCAACGAGACGCTGAACGCCGTCGCCGCCGCGCTCCACGATCTCGACGAGAGCGTGCGGCGCGAGCTGTTCCGCGATCAACTCTCCTTCGGCGCGCTGCGCAGCCTCGTGAGCCGCACCGTCCGCCTCTACCCGCGCATCCTCCAGCGCGTGCGCGAGCACTTCGGCGCGCGCGGCACTTTCCTCTGGCTCGCCCACGCCGCCGACGCCGCCCTGCGCGAGCGGCGAGCGGACGCCGACCCGCAAGCCTCGTTCGGCGTGGGCGAGCAGCCGGCGGAAGCGGCGACCGGCGAGTTAGCGCGTCAGGTTGCGCCGGACGGGAAAGGCGCAAGCGCGGGCGATTCGGATTGAACCGCCCGCGCCTGCCTGTGCGTCTGCCCCCGGCCCTAGCCTTCCGAACCGGGCAGTTTCAGAGGTGCCGCCGTCATTTGTAATTGATCTCGATCTTCGAAGTCGCGTTCACGTGGATCGGCGCGCCGCCGTCGATCACGACGCTGACGAGGCTCTGCGTATCGCCCTTATACTTTCCGCCCTTCTTGCCCGAGCCTTTCTCTTTAAACTTTTCTGGGATGTCCACGTCAATCGATCCGCCGCCCTGCACGACGATGGGCGGGTCGATCAGGGAGACGCCCCCGCCCGTCGGGGTGTCGAATTTCGCGGTTGATGTCGCGGCTGACTTGATCGCGGCGGTCCTGTCCGTCAGGGCGCGCCGCTCGGGCGTCGGATCATCAGTTCTCTGCCGTTTACCCGGCGAGCCTTTTTTCCCTACCATGTTCATCTTCCTTTCACGTCGGACCTTAAAAGATCATCGAATCGCCCGAGGTCGAAACCGTTTGTCAGAAAGTCGCATGAGGAGTGCCGGGTTCGAAAGGCGCGCGCGGCGTCAGGCGGGGCGCGCCCCGGCCGACAACTCGCCGAGCCGCCTGCGCCGCAGCTGCACGTCGGGTCTCGCTTGATAGGTGTTGAAGACCTCCCCCCCCCACGCTCGCTGTAACTCTTCGAGGCATGACGCGGCGCGCGAGGCATAATGGCGTGCCGCCTCGCCTTTCCCCGCGCGCGCCGCCGAACCGGCCGCCACCAGCCACGCGCGCCACTCGGACTCACGCTGACCCGCGCGCGCGAAACTCTCCTGCGCCTCGAGCGCGTTCGTGAGCGCGCCCTGTGCGTCGCCGCCCTCCAATAAAGTTTCCGCGTAGGCGAGCTGCGCGTTGGAGAAGAGCCACGGGTCGCCGACGCGCTTCGCCAGATCGAGAGCCTCCCTGCAAATCTGCCCGCCGGCCGTCGCCGCGCCGGTGAAGGCCTGCGCGAGGGCGATCACTTGCTTCGCCTGGCTCGCGGTCTGCTTGTTCTGCTCGCCGACGAGGGCGAGCACCTGCTGACCCTTCGCCTTCGCGTCGGCGAAGCGGCGCTCGCTCAGAGCCATGTGCGCGTCCGTCAGGCTGACGCTCGCGAGCAGGTCACGGCTCCCCCCGTCGGTCTTCCCGGCGATGGCCGCCGCCTGAGCGAGCATCCCGCGCGCCTCTTCGTACCGGCCGAGGCGCCAGAGCGCGTCGGCGCGGATGACCATGCTGTAGCCGATGCTCATGGCGCCCCCCAGCGATTTCTCCAGCCGATAACTCTCGTCGAAATGTTGGAGGGCCTCTGCATACTTTTCCTGCTGGATGAGCACGTTGCCGATCTCGGTGTGGGCGAGGGAGGTTTGTGCGGGATCGCTCACACGTTCGGCGAGTTCGAGCTGCTGCTCGAACGCCTTCAGGGCTTCGGCGTAGTTACCCTTCTGCCGGTTGGCGCGGCCGAGCATGGCGAGTGCCTGTGAGGACTCTTTCCGGTAGCCGCCCGGCTGGTAGAAGGCGAGCGCCTGCTCGACGTAGCGCACGCCCTCGTCCGTCTCGCCCTGAGAGATGCGGAGGCTCCCCAGGTTGACGAGCGCCTTGGCGCGCACGCGCTGCGCCTTGTTGCGCTCGGCGAACTCCAGCCCCTGCTTGTAATACTTTTCCGCCTCGGCGTAGTCGCCGCGCAGGTAGAAGGTGACGCCGAGATCGACGAGGCTGAGCGCGACCAGATTCTCCATCCCGTTCGACTGCGCCAGCCCGACCGCCTCGCGCGCGTAAGCCTGCGCGCCCTTGGCGTCGTTCTCGTTCGAGGCGACCGCGCTCAGTTGGAGCAGCGCGTTGATCTGCTGCGTCTCGTAGCCGTTGGCGCGCGCGAGGTTGAGCGACTGCTGCAACTGCGAGCGCGCCTCCGCGTTGTTGCCGACGGCGCGCATCATGTAGCCGCGGCGGTAGAGGACTTCGGCGCGCCCCTCGGCGAGGCCCGTGTCTGTGTAGATCGACTCGGCTTTGTCCAGCGCCGACGCCGCGCTCTGGTACTCCTGCTGCCGCGTGTAGAGGACGGCGACCCGCAGGTAGGCGGTGGCGTAATTCGGGTCGAGCTGCGTCGCCCTGAGGTAGTTCTCGACGGCGCACTTCGCATCCTCCGCCTTCTCGCAGGCGCGACCGAGATCGACGTAGGCGTAAGCCTCCTTCGGGGTCTGCCGCGCGATCTCGTCGTAAGCCTTGCGCGCCTGCGCGAAGTCGCGCGTGGCGGTCGAGGTCACGGCGTCGAGGTAGAGCAGCGGCTCAAGCCCCAGAACCCGAGGACGGCGAGGGCGACCGCCGCGACCGCCGCGACGAGCGAGACGCGCGGGCGGCGCAGGTTGTCCGAGAGCGTGACGAGCGCGCTGTGGTGGTGCTCGGTGCCCCCCTGCCCGGCGCCGAGCGTGAGCCGCTGCGTGCGCGCGTGCCCGTTGCCCGCGGAGGAGACTTTGACGCGCACCTCCGAGAGCGCCGCGGCGAACTCTTCAGCCGACTGGTAGCGCGCCGCCGGGTCTTTGGCGAGCGCCTTGCACGCGACGCGGTCGAGCGCGCGCGGGACAGCCGGGTTGAACTTCGACGGCGGCGGCGGATCGACGTGCAGCACCTGCGCCGCGATCTCGACGACGGTCGCGCCCGCGAACGCCGGTCGCCCCGCGACGCACTCGTAGAGGAGCGCGCCGAGCGCGAAGAGATCGCTGCGCGCGTCCACCGCCGTGCCCTTCGCCTGCTCGGGCGAGAGGTAGAGGGGCGTGCCGAGCATCACGTCGCTGCGCGTCTGGAGGCGCTGCATCGTCTCCGCCTCGGGCGTGACGCCCGCCGCCTCGTGCTCCGCGCCGACGAGCTTGGCGAGACCGAAGTCCAGCACCTTCACCTCGCCGCGGTCGTTGATGATGACGTTCGAGGGCTTGATGTCGCGGTGGATGACGCCGCGCCGGTGCGCCTCGCCGAGCGCCTCCGCCACGTCCTCGACGATCTCGAGCGCGCGAGCGATGGTGAGCCCCTCGCCGCCGAGCAGATCGCCCAGCTCGCGCCCCTCGACCAGCTCCATCACGATGTAGGGCTTGCCGTCGGCGGTCTCGCCGTAGTCGAAGAGCGTGGCGATGTTCGGGTGCGAGAGGGCGGAGATGGAGCGCGCCTCGCGCAGGAAGCGCGCGTGGTAGAGGTTGTGCGCGCCGGGCGCGGCGTGCGGGATTTTGACGGCGACGCGGCGACCGAGCCGCACGTCCTCGGCGAGGTAGACGACGCCCATCCCGCCCTCGCCCAACAGGCTGAGGATGCGATAGTGGGAAAGCGTCTCGCCGATCATCCGTGGTGTCTCCAGTGGGTTGACCCGAAGAGTGCGGAAGGTGTTAGGTCGCGGGAACTACTCGGGAGCCGCGGGCTCTTGCGGCTCGGACTGCTGTTTGGAAGAACCTTGCTCGGCTGCCCGCGTATTCTGCGCCAAAGCCGGGCTCATTTCAAGGTTTATTTCGCCATTCCCGTGCCTCCCGACGACCATCCGGAGCGTCGCTTCGGTAGCCTGCGAGGCTCGCCGGGGCGGCGGAAAAGACTCTTGAATCCGCGCCTTTTTACGGGCATACTTCCCGCCGTTCAAGGCTCTTGGCTCTAGCGTGACCGACCGCAGGTTCGCGCGCGCCCGCGA
This sequence comes from Acidobacteriota bacterium, assembly GCA_020200235.1. Taxonomy (GTDB): domain Bacteria; phylum Acidobacteriota; class Blastocatellia; order Pyrinomonadales; family Pyrinomonadaceae; genus JAIVGV01. The sequence continues at coordinate 4,122 of JAIVJC010000152.1, forward strand.
GACTAGATGGCGACGGCGTTGTGTCTGGTGGAGAGAGTCAGGTCGGTTGATTGATTTTAGTCGGAAGCCGCTCGCGCCGGCCGCAAGGGCTGGCGGGACGACGGGCTCGGTCGCCGTCGATGCTTAAGCCGCGGGGACATAACGCCCCACGCGCACGCCCCGCCCGCGCTTCCCTGAACAGGTAAAGGATGAGAGACAATGGCTACGAGACTTTACGTGGGAAACCTTTCCTTCCGCGCGACCGCCGAAGAGCTGCAAGAGCTGTTCTCGCAGGCGGGCGAGGTCAGCGCGGCTAACGTCGTGACCGACCGCGAGACGGGTTGCTCGCGCGGCTTCGGCTTCGTCGAGATGGCGGACGACGCGGGCGCGCAAGCCGCCATCGAGCAGTTCAACGGCAAAGACTTTCAGGGTCGCAACCTGACCGTCAACGAGGCGCGCCCCCGCTCCGAAGGCGGAGGCGGCGGAGGCGGAGGTCGCGGCGGCTACGGCGGTAATCGCGGCGGAGGCGGCGGGTCACGGCTTTTCTTATCTGCGCGCCGCGGGCGTGATCTTGAGCTTCAATCTTTCGCCGCCGCGCAGCGCCTCGACTTCGTACTCCTCGCCCGCCTTCATCTCGCCGAGCGCGTAGGTGTAGTCGTAGACGTTCTTCACCTCCCGCCCAGCCATCCGCACGATCACGTCGCCAGCCTTCAAGCCCGCGGCTTCGGCGGGCGAGCCCTCTCTGACGCCGTCGAGCTTCAGCCCCGCGTCGCCCTCCGCGTAGTTCGGGAGCGTGCCGAGGTAGACGCGGAAGGTCGCCGAGCGACCGGCGGTCGCGTCGGTCTTCGCCACCGCGAAGGTCGGCCGCTTCTCGGTCGCGTCGATCGCGCGCAGCACGTCGCGCACCAGCTCCGTCACGCGCGCGAGCGAGTGGTAGCCGATCTTCTCCGCCGTGTCGGTGGGCTTGTGGTAGTCGTCGTGCGTGCCCGTCCAGAAGAAGAGGACGGGGACCTGATGCTTGTAGAACGACGAGTGGTCGCTCGGTCCGTACCCGTCTTCGTTGAGCGTGAGCTGGAAGCGCGCCTTCGGGTTGGTGGTCATGATCGTCTTCCCGTTCGCAGAGGTGACGCCGGGGATGTCTCCGATCTCGCGCGCGACGCCCTGCACGTTGACCTTCATGTTCAAGTCGGTGTTCGCCTCACCGATCAACTGCCGCCACTCCGCAGCCGTCCCGACGCCGCCGACGATCAACTTGTCGTCCTTCATCCGACCGATCATGTCGAGGTTTATCATCGCGACGGTCTGCGCGAGCGGCACGACCGGGTTCTTCGCGTAGTAGCTCGAACCGATCAAGCCCTCCTCCTCGCCGCCGAAGGCGACGAAGACGACCGTGCGCCGCAATCGCGGCGACGCGGTCGAGACGATGCGCGCGAGCTCCAGCAGGCCGGCGACGCCCGAGGCGTTGTCGTCTGCGCCGTGGTGAATCTCGCCCACGCGCGCGGCGAGGCTGCCCGCGCCGCCGCGACCGAGGTGATCGTAGTGCGCGCCGACGACCACCGCTTCACTCTTCAACTTCGGATCGCTGCCCTCGACGACGCCCACCACGTTGAACGCCGGAGCCTCGCGCCGCGCCACGTCGGTCGAGATGCTGAAGGCGATGTTGCGGAGCTGCGTCGAGCCGTTTTTGCGCGGGGCGTTGTTCTGCACACTTCCTTGCGTCGCCCCTTGCGTCGCCGCCTGCTTCGCCTCCGCCGTCGCGTCCTTCGCGCCCGCGGCCTGCGCGTCCGTCGGCTTCGCGTTGGCGGACTGTTCGAGCTTCTCGAACGTCACCATCGGCAGCGCCGCCGCCTCGACCGCGCGGCGCGCGACCTGACGCGAGATGAGGACGACGGGCAATCCGGCGTCGCCCGCGGCGGCGAGGTTTTCGTCCACGCTCATGCGCGCCAACCTGTCGTCCTTGAAATTCTCCTGCCGCGAGATGACCAAGAGCGCCGCGGCGCCGTGCTCGCGCGCCGCCGCTGCTTTGAAGCGCAAGTCTTCGAAGCGCGCGAACTGCCCGTGCGGGTTGTCGCCGTCGGGCGTGCCCGCGAAGGCGACGACGATCTTCCCGCGCACGTCCACGCCGGCGTAGTCGTCGCGGTTCAGTTCCGTCGCGGTGATGCCGTAGCCGACGTAGACGACCGGCGCTGCCGCGACGCGCCCGTTCGCGCTCCACGCGAGCGGCGACCAGTCCTCGCCGAGTCTGAGGTCAATCGCGGCGGCGTGAGCGTTCTGCGGCGAGGCTGTGGCGCGCGGGATGAAGCTCATCGCGTTGTCTTTGCCGAGCGTGACCCCCGCGACGTAGGGGAACAGTTGCAGGTACGCGCTCATCGAGCGCGCGACCGACTCCGCGCCCGACTCGCGCGCGACGCTCGCGCCGGTGTGCAGACCCAGACGCTTGAACTCCGCCTCGACGTAAGAGGCAGCCCTGCGCGCGCCCTCCGTGCCCGTGCGCCTGCCCTCGAACTCGTCGGAGGCGAGGGCGCCGACGTGCGCGCGCAGGCTCTCCGCGTTGGCGTCGTCCGTGCGCGCTGGCTGTTGCTGCTGCTGCGCGAGCGCGGCGGAAGTCGCGACGAGGAAGGAGAGTAGGAGTGAGAGTTTGAGTGGCGTAGTGCGCTTCATAAAATCCTTTACGAGACGGACGGGGCGGCTTGCGGCACTCTATCGCGGCGCGTGAGCGCGTAGGCGATTGCGCCGGAGAGCGAGCCGAGCACGACGGTGAAGCCGACCCAGAAGACGAGCTGCGGGAAGAAGGCGAGCCACCAGAACTTCTGCGCGAGCGTGAAGTCGGCGACGCTCGCCTCCTGCCCGTAGTCGTAGTGCGTGCCCCACCGACCGAGCATCGCCAGCAGCATGACGAGGACGACGACGGCGCGCGCGGCGAGCCCGTAAGCCGCGAGCGTCTTCGCCAGCTCGCGCCAGCCGAGGAACTGGAGCGCGCCCGCGGCGACGCCCGCAGACCAGATGAGCAGGAGCGTCGGTCGCCAGTCGAGCGCGGAGAGGCGCGGCAGCACGAGGAAGAAGAAGCAGGCGAGCAGCGCGAGCCCCGCGAAGGCGAACGCGACGGCGCGCCCGGCGCTTCGCGGCGCGTGCCCCGCCCTCGCGAGCCGCAGCGCGAAGTAGACGCCGAAGGGCAGCGGCAGCCACACGATGCCGACGATCCAACTCACGCCCTGCGGCGTGACGCCGCCCGCCGCGGGGTTGAACCACTGCGCCGACCAGTGTCGCAGCTCGCCGAAGAGGCGCAGCAGGGTGACGGCGAGTGTGATGACGAAGGGGACGAGGATCAGGCGCGGGATGTTGACGCGATCAGCGGTCTCTCTCATCAAGGCGAGCCTCCTCGGTGTCGTCTGTGGCGGGCGCCCGCTTTGCCAGCTCTGTGTCGGAACCGCCTGCCGCAAGCGGGCGGGTGACGAGATTGCGGAATGCGGATTCCGGATTTCGGATTTCCAGCAGAGGGCTTGAGTGCTCTTCAATCCGCATTCCGCATTCCGCATTCTAAAATCGGCAGACCCGCCCGCTACCGCAGGCGGTTCCGACCTGTCGCGCATCAGCCGACCTTGTTAGTCGCTTCGATTAAACGTTCGAGCTTCGCGAGCGCCGCGCCGCCGTCGATGCTCTCGGATGCGAGGCGGGCAGCGGCGCGAAGGTCTTCCGCCGCGCCGCCGACGTGGAGCGCGGCGGCGGCGTTCGCGACGACGAGCGCGCGCGCCGCGCCCCCGAGCTCGCCTTCGAGGACGGAGCGGATCGTGCGCGCGTTCTCGGCGGCGTCGCCGCCGCGCAAGGCATCGAGCGGCGCGCGTTCGAGATCGAAATCTTCCGGCGCGATCTCGAAGAACCGCACGTCCGCGCCGGCGCGCGCCTCGCCGACCAACGTCCTGTCTGCGACGGTCACTTCGTCCAAGCCGTCCGCCCCGTGGACGACCCACGCGCGCTCCGTGCCGAGCGCGGCGAGCGTGCGCGCCATTTTCTCGACGAGCGAGGCGTGCCACACGCCGATGACCTGGTGCGGCGCGCGGGCTGGGTTCGTGAGCGGGCCCAGAAGGTTGAAGGTCGTGTGGACGCCCAGTTCGCGGCGCACGCCGGCGACGCGCGCGGTCGCAGTGTGGTAGAGCGGCGCGAACATGAAGCAGACGCCGTGCTCTTCGAGACATGACTCGGAGACTTCGGGCGGGGCGGAGACGTTGACGCCGAGCGCTGTGAGCACGTCCGCGCTCCCCGAGCGACTCGTCGCGGCGCGGCTGCCGTGCTTGGCGACCGCAAGCCCCGCGCCCGCGATGACGAAGGCGGCGGCGGTCGAGACGTTGAAAGTTTTCGCGCGGCTCGAACCCGTCCCCGCCGTGTCGATGAACCTCGCGTGCCGGGATTGGACGCGCACGGCGCGCGCCCGCATCGCCTCAGCCATGCCAGCCAGCTCCTCGACCGTCTCGCCCTTCACGGCGAGGGCGACGAGCGCCGCCGCGATCTGCGCGTCGGTCGCCTCGCCGCCGATGAGCGAGTGGAGCAGCCCCGCCGCCTCGTCGCGCGAAAGATTTTCCCCGCGCATCAGTGGCAGAAGGAGCGCGCGCAAGCCCCCCGCCTGCGGCTCGTCGCGGCGCGCGGGCGTTGGGAGGAGCCATGACGGCTGCGCGGGGCGGTGCGTGTGATCGTCGGGCATAGCCGGGAATCGCGTCGGCGCAAATGATCGCGATCATTTAACCCCGATTCAGGTCGAAAGGAAAAGGCGGGAGACTTGCGCGCGGACGGAGAAGTGGCGGGCTCGGCGTCGCTCGACTTTAAAAAGTGGGTATGTTCAGAGAAGTAGGGTACCGGACGGTCACGTCTCATGGGGACTGCCCGGCGCGCTCACAGGCTTAAGAAATTCGCCAGCAGACGCTTCCCCTCACTCGTGATGATCGACTCGGGGTGAAACTGCACGCCCTCGACCGCGAGCTCGCGGTGGCGCAAACCCATGACGAGCCCGTCCGCGGTCGTCGCCGATATTTCCAGACAGCCGGGGACGCTCGCGCGCTCGACGACGAGCGAGTGGTAGCGACCCGCGCGGAAACTTTGCGACACCCCTGCGAAGAGCCGAACGCTTCGCCGATCGCCTGATGACCGAGGCAGACGCCGAGGAGCGGCACGCGCCCGGCGAACCTCCCGACGACTTCGAGCGTGACGCCCGCCTCGCGCGGCGTGCCCGGACCCGGCGAGATGAGAATCTTCGCGGGGCGCAGCTCGCGCTCGATCTCTTCGACCGTCACCTCGTCGTTCCGCCGCACGACCGGCTCCGCGCCCAGCTCGCCGAGGTACTGCACGAGGTTGTAGGTGAAGGAGTCGTAGTTGTCTAAGACTAAGATCATTTATTAGCCATTAGCTGTTAGCTCTTAGCAATTAGCCAGACACTGGGCTCAGAGCCGACGGAGTCTCGGAGTTGGTAAGGTTCGCCCATGATGTTCGTCTTCCACTTTTTTGAGCCGCAGTTCCTTCCCACGCGGTCAGCGATCAGCGTGTCGGAGAATGGTTTGGCTGAGTGCTGGCTGCTGACAGCTGACTGCTCCGCCCTGCCCGCCTGATCAGCTCCGCCGCTTCGGCGTGCGAGAATTTTTCCGCCCATTGTTCGGAGTTCAAGCCGGTGTCGTCTCTCGTCTCGGCTTTCGCGCCCGCGTCGAGGAGCGCGCGGACGACCTCGGTGCGCCCCGCGGAGGCGGCGACCATCAGGGGCGTCCCGCCCGACTTGTTCGCCGCGTTCGCGTCGGCGCCGCGCGCGAGCAGCAGGTTCGTGATCTCTTCGTCCCGCTGGCGCGCGGCGAACATGAGCGGCGTCCAGCCGTCGCGGTCGGGCATGTTCAAGTCGGCGCCGCGCGCGACGAGGAGTCTCACCAGATCGATCCGACCGCGATCGACGGCGCGCGTGAGCGGCGTCATGCCGCCGCGATCCAGCACGTTCACGTTCTGATTCTTTTCGAGCAGCGCGAGCGCGACCTTGTCCTGCTCGGCCATCATCGCCGCGACGAGCGGCGTCACGCCGCGCTCGTCACGAACAACACACCACACGCCGCACCACGCAATTTTTCTTGATCAGGATGGTTCACAGCTTCGCCGAGACTCGCGCCCGCGCGCCCTCTTCAAATTCACAGCCCGCGCTCCGCCAGTTCGACCGCCCGCAACAGCGCGCGCGCCTTGTTGACGCACTCCTCGTGCTCGCGCGCGGGGGCGGAGTCGGCGACGATGCCTGCGCCCGCCTGAGCCTCGGCGCGCGAGCCGCGCAGGACGAGCGTGCGGATGGCGATGCACGAGTCGAGATTCTCTGCGTAGTCCAAGTAGAGCACTGACCCCGCGTAGACGCCGCGCGGCGCGGGCTCGAGCGCGCGGATGATCCGCATCGCGCTCACCTTCGGCGCGCCCGTCACCGTCCCCGCCGGGAAACACGCGGCGAGCGCGTCGAACCTGTCCGCGCCCTCGCGCAGCCGCGCCGTCAGGCTCGTGACGAGGTGCTGCACGTGCGAGTAGCGCTCGACCGACATCAACTCGCCGACGCGCACCGTGCCGTACTCGGCGACGCGACCCAGATCGTTGCGCCCGAGATCGACGAGCATCAGGTGCTCCGCCACCTCCTTCTCGTCCGCGCGCATCTCCGCGGCGAGCGCCGCGTCTTCCGCCTCGGTCGCGCCGCGCGGTCGCGTGCCCGCGATGGGTCGGTACTCCAATTCGCGGCCGCGGCAGCGCACGAGCATTTCGGGCGACGCGCCGACGACCGACAGCTCGCCGAGCCGCAAAAAGAACATGTACGGCGAAGGGTTCAGCGCGCGCAGGGCGCGGTAGATTTCGAGCGGCGACGCCGTGACTTCCGCCGCGAAACGTTGCGAGAGGACAGCCTGATAGCAGTCGCCCGCGAAGATGCGCTCCTTAATCTCTTCGACCGCCCGCTCGAACCTGCTCTGCTCCCAGTTCGACTCGAAGCGCGGCACCCCCGCGCCCGCGCGCCGCGCGCGCTCAACGTCGCCCTCCCCTCGAACGCGCGCTTCGGATGGTTCGCCGAGCAGCAGTTCCTCGATCCTCTCGGTCTCACCGACTGCCGCGTCGTAGAGCGAGCGCAGGCGCGCGCGGTCGCCGCCCGCTTCGTCGGTCATCACGAGGGAGGAAATTTCGATCTGCTGGCGGACGCGGTCGAAGGCGAGGAGGCTGCGGAAGATCATGAAGACGGCGTCGTCTGCCTCGAACTCGCCCGCGTCGTCGAGCGCGGGCTCGAACCAACGCACCGCCTCGTAGCCGAGGAAGCCGACCGCGCCGCCCGTGAAGGGCGACAGACCCTCGCGCGCGGCGAGGCGCGAGCCCCGAAAATGTTCGCGCAGGAAATCTATCGCGCGCGTGTTCGCGAAGACTTCCGCGCCGCCGCCGCGCTCGACGATAGTTTCGTCGCCCCGCCCGCGCACGATCATCTCAGGCTTCGCGCCGAGGAACGAGTAGCGCGCGACGCGCTCGCCGCCCTCGACCGATTCGAGCAGGAAGGCGTAAGGCTCCGCCCCCGCCACGCGCAGCAGCGCGCCGAGCGGCGTCAGCAAGTCAGCCAGCACCACGCGCACGACGGGCACCACGTTGCCCCGCGCCGCCTCGCGCTCGAACTCTTCGAAGGTTGAGGGTTGAAGGGAGAGCATGAAAGCGGTCAGTTGTCCGTTGTCCGTTGTCCGTTGTCCGTCGCAAACTTAGCTGCGCGGTTGTGTTAACTAACTGCAACTGACAACGGACAGCGGACAGTTTTTCTAACCTTCCGGGCTGAGCAGCCGGTTCGCGTTGAGCCAGTGCCCGCCGTCGACGACGATGACGGCTCCGTTGACGAAGCTGGCGGCGTCGGAGCAGAGGAAGACGGCGAGGTGCGCCACGTCGGCGACGCGACCGAAGCGCCCGACGGGGATGCGCCTGCGCAGCTTCTCTTTCAGAGGTTCGGGCAGCAGGCGCTTGATGCCTTCGGTGTCTTCGATGGGACCCGGCGCGATGGCGTTCGTGCGGATGCCGTGCCCGCCCCACTCGACCGCGAGGTTTCGCGTCAGCGCATCGACGCCAGCCTTCGCCGCCGAGGCGTGGAGTTGCAGCGGCGTGCCGAGCAGTTGCAGCGTCGCGCTGATGTTCAGGATCGAGCCGCCCCCGCGCTTCAGCTCCCCGAACGCCGCGCGGCAGACGTTGAACGTCCCCTTGAGATCGATGTCGACGACCGTGCCGAAGCCGTTCGCGGAAAGTTCTTCGGCGGGGCAGAGGAAGTTGCCCGCCGCGCCGTTGACGACGATGTCGAGCTTCCCGTAGTGAGCCACGGTCGCGGCGACGGCGCGCTCCACGTCTTCGAAAGAGCGCACGTCAGCCGCGAACGGCAGGGCGTCGCCGCCATCGCGGCGGATCACTTCGGCGGCGGGTTCGAGGTGCTCCATCTTGCGGCTGACGAGGACGACGCGCGCGCCCGCGCCGGCGAGCGCGCGAGCGACCCCTGCCGTGATGCCCGTGCCGCCGCCCGTGACGAGCGCGACGCGGCCCGATAACAAATTATCGACGAAGATTTTTTCTGTCATGCGGTGTGGCGATGGAGAGCAATGCGGATTTCGGATTGCGGAATGCGGATTTCAAGCAGAGCTTTATTGCATTTCAATCCGCATTCCGCAATCCACAATCTACCAATCGGTAGACCCGCCCGCTTGCGGCAGGCGGTTCTGACCGTCGCCGCCTATTACAGGTTGCTGTTCGCCGCGCCGGGCTTGGCGGTGACGGTCGCGGGCTTGCCGTCGTCGGCGCGCGGCTCGCCGCCGGTCTCCTGGTTGATCTGCGTGATGCGCAGCTGCGCTTCCTCGTTCGTCGGGTCGTAGCTGAGCGCGCTCTGGTAATCCTTGAGCGCGGCGTCGAGCTGGCGCGCGGCGTAGTTGGCAGAGCCGCGGCGCACGTAGGCTTCAGCCAGCGAATCGCGCAGCGACTGGTCGCCGGGGCTGCGCGCCGCCTGCGCTTCGAGGGACGCGATCTCCGCGCCGAGCTTGGCGATGTCCGGTTGACCCGCGACGTTGTTGCTGTTGGCGGCGGGCTGGTCGCCCTGTGCGGGCTTGTTCGCAGCCGCCTGGTTCTCCCCCTGCCGCGCGCCGCACGCGCACGTGATGGCGGCGGCGGCGCAGGCGGCGAGCAGAATTTTTCGTCCGACTCGGTTCATCAATACTAACTCCCCGCGATGTATGGTCGCGACTGCACGATGTAGAGCTGGTTGCCGCGGAAGACCCACTCGATGTCCTGCTCGCGCCCGCCGAAAATCTCCTTGATGCGCGTGGCGGCGCGCGCGAGGCGGCGGATGGTGTCGTCGGTGAGGACGAGGCGGTCGCCCGTGATCGGTATCTCCTTCACGCCGCCGCGCTCGTCGAACGTCAAGAGGCTGTCCTCCTCCGAGCGCGTCAGGATTCTCACGGCTTGCGAGCGCGGGCTGTAGATGATCTGCTCGGCGACGCGCTTGCCCTCGACCACCTTGATCCCCAAGCCCCGCTTCGCGCTGATGTAAACGCCCCCCGAGTTCGCGCGGTCGTAAGGGTCGGTCGTGATGAGCACGCCCGCGCTGTCGGCGTTGACGCCCTCCTGAATCAGCACAGCCGGGTAGACCTTGGCGTGATCGATGCCGGCGCGCTCGCGCGCCTCGTAAGCCTCGAAGTTCCAGATCGAAGACCAGACGTTCTTGATCGCCTCGACGAGCTTGTCCTCGTCCGTCACGTTCGGCACGGTGTTGTAGAGCCCCGCGCCGTTGAAGTTCGGCAAGTCTTCCGTGTTCGTCGAGCTGCGCACGAAGACGCCCCGCCCCTTGAACTCCGCGCGGAAGCGGCGCACCACCTCGCGGCGCAATGATTCATCCAACTTGCCGTTCTGAATCGTCTCGCGCATCCGCTTCAGGCGCTCGCGGCGGTACGCGGGGTCGTGGACGAACCTTTGATCGTCGAGCATCTCGTAGATGGCGTCTTCGAGCTTGTTCTGCTTGACGAACTGCCCGTAGTAGTAGAAAGGGATCGTGAACCCGTGGGGGACGACGACGCCGGGGATGCGCGCGTTCAAGACCGCGCCGAGGTTCGCGGACTTCGCGCCGTAGGCGACGACGGAGCGCGCGCGCTGCGCGGAGAGGCTCGCGAGCCGTCTGACGGAGAGATCGAAGCGAGGCGACATGAGATCGCGCCGCTCGCGGACGCGCTTCTGGTACTCGCTGAGCGCGCTGTTGTCGGCGAACTTGACGGCGTAGCCGCCGGGCTTCGTCTCGAAGATGATCCAGCGCGTGTCGTAAGCCTTGAACAACTCGAAGGCGTTCTTCACGTAGGCGTTCGGCACGCCCCAGCTTTTAGCGAGCAGGTTGATGTGCGCGAGCGGCGTCGAGGGCTTGCTCGTGATGATCCCGGCGACCGGCGGCAGGTGCAGCGGGGCGTCTTCGAGGACGAGGATTTCGTTCTCGCCGATCTCGACGTGCTCGTCCAGGTTCTTGATCACGTGGACGCGCCCGATCCCGCGCGCGAGGTTCAGCGGCACGTACTCCTGCTCCCGCGTGATCTCGCTCTGCGAGACGCGCGGCAGATCGCCGAGCTGCGAGGCGAGCTCCTCCTGCCTGAGCGAGTTCGCCTTGAAGGCGACCGGCGCGAAGAAGGTCTGCCCGATCACCCCGGCGACGAGCTTGACCTGCTCGGCGGGGATCGTGTCGCCCTCCCAGAACTCGAACGTCCAGCGCTTCAGAGGCGTCTGGTAGGCGAGCGTGCCGAGGATGAAGCGGCGGTCGGCTCTCAGGTAATTCTTGTCGAAGAAGTCCTGCCCGCGGTCGAGCGAGAGGTAGGTGCCGTTGACGAAGTCGCGGTGGAAGCGGTAGCGGCGCGAGTTGACGTAGTAGATTTTATTCGCGTCCTGGCGGTCGACGACGAAGAGGGCGTGCGGGAGCGGGTAGCCCGTGTCGGTGTTGACGCGCGCGACGCGGTCGAACTCCGCTTGCGACCCGATCGCGGGGAGCGACTTCACCTCGTCGCCCGCCTGCGCCGCTGTCCCGACCGCGCAGCAAATGATCAGCAGCAGGCTGGCTGGAAAAACTTTCAGGAGTCTCATCACGCTTCCCTCGCTTTCAACAACTCTCGGCTTTCGCGCGTGAGCAATTCTAACAGATCATCGACGTGCCTGCGCTCCGTGAGGTAGCTGTTGACGTTCGCGCGAAGCGCCCTCCTGCCCTTGAGCACGGTCGTCGAAATCCAAGCCTCGCCGCTGCGCTCGACGCGCTGTTGCAGGGCGATCTGCGCGGCGTCGAGCTCTTCGCCCCCCGCGCCACGCAAGGACGCGGGCACGAAGCGGAAGCAGCAGACGGCCGTTTCGACCTCGCCGACGGTCTCGAAGTTTTCCGCCTCGCGCAAACGCGCGGCGAGGTGGTTCGTCAGCTCGATCTGGCGGTCGATGATCTCGGCGTAGCCGCGCGCGCCGAGGGTCTTGAGCGCCATCCAGACCTTGAGGGCGTTGAAGCGTTTCGTGCCGAGCTGCCCGTAGCGGAAGCAGTCGAAGGGCACGTCCTCGCCGCCGCGCTGCTCGCTCAGGTATTCGGGCGTGATATCGAACGAGTCGCGCAGGACGCGCCCGCCGTCGCGCACGAGCGTCGCGCCCGCCGCGAAGGGGACGAACATCCACTTGTGCGGATCGACGGTGACGGAGTCGGCGCGCTCGATGCCTTTCAGCAGGTGGCGGTGCTGCTCGGAGAGCGCGAGCGCGCCGCCGTAAGCCGCGTCCACGTGGAACCACACGCCGTACTCGGCGGCGATGTCAGCCAGCTCGTCGAGCGGATCGACGACGCCCGTCGAGGTCGCGCCCGCCGATCCGGCGACGCAAGTGGGGACGTTCCCAGCCGCGAGGTCGCGCTCGATCTCGGCGCGCAGCAGATCCGTCCTGACGTGGAAGCGCTCGTCCGTCGCGATCTTGCGGAGGTTGCACCTGCCGAGTCCGAGGATGTCCACGCTCTTCTCGAACGAGTAGTGCGACTGCTCCGAGGCGTAGACGACGAGGTCGCCAGAAGCGCCCGCCACGGATGCCGAACGCGAATGTTTGTCAGCACGACTGTCAGACTCTTCAGCGACGCGGCGCAGCCCGTAGTCGCGCGCGGGGCGCGCGGCGCGGTCGCGCGCGCACTTGAGCGCGACGAGGTTCGCCTCCGATCCGCCGCTCGTCATCGTGCCGTAGCTCTCCGCCGGGTAGCCGATCATCTCGCAGAGCCAGCGCACGACGCGCGCCTCGACGACGCTCGCCGCGGGCGAGTTGCGCCACACCGCCTGGTTCTGGTTGAGCGCGGCGGCGAGCGCGTCAGCCCAGACGCCGACGGCGAGCGGCGTCGGGTTGAAGAGACCGAAGTAGCGCGGGCTCGGAATCTTCATCGAGTGCGGAATGATGTCGCGCGCGAAGCGCGCGAACAGATCGGCGGGGTCGGCGCCTCCTTCGCGGGGCAGCGGCTCGTCGAAGAGTTGTTCCAGCTCCGAGGGCGTGGCGCGCGAGCAGACGGGCGCGTCTTCGAGCGCGCGGGCGAAGCGGGCGACGATCTCCGTGGCGGCTCGGCCCAGCCGCTCGTGCTCGGCGGCGAGGGATTCGGCGCGAAGGGGGGCTCTTTCCGGTGCGCGTTCTTCCATCTTCCGCTAAGCTAACTCAGGCGCGGAGGGTTTTCCAACCGTCAGGGAGAGGGATGAGAGATCAGCGGCACGATTTTCGCGACGCGTTAGCCGCGCACGCCGAAGCCTTCGGCGTGCGGCTGGGCGAGGCGCAGGAGCGCAGGCTCGCGGACTATTTCGAGATGCTGGGGCGGTGGAACGAGCGGCTCCACCTCGTCGCGCCGTGCGCGCCCGCGGAGTTCGCCGTCCGCCACGTCCTCGAATCACTCTTCGCGCTCGAACACATCCCCGCCGGGTCGAGCCTCGCGGACGTCGGCTCGGGCGGCGGTCTCCCCGCCGTCCCCTGCCTCGTCGCGCGCGGTGACCTGCGCGCCACGCTCTACGAAGCCTCGGCGAAGAAGACAGTCTTCCTCCGCGAAGCCGCGGGCGCGCTCGGTCTGAAGGACGTTGCGAGAATCATCAACGCGCGTTTCGAGGAGACGACCCCGCCGCAGGTCAACGCCGTGACGTGCCGCGCGCTCGAACACTTCGCGGAGATGCTGCCGCGCCTCGTCGAGTGGTCGCCGAAGGGCGCGCGCCTGCTCCTCTTCGGCGGCGCGGCGCTGCGCGAGGCGATCGAGCGCGAGGGTCTGTCATTCACGCCCGTTCACATCCCGGAGTCCGAACGGCGCTTCCTCTTCGTCGTAGGTCAGAACCGCCTGCGGTAGCGGGCGGGGTATTCAATTGCGGAATGCGGAATGCGGATTTCGGATTAGAAGGAGAGAGCTTAGATGCTTTTCAATCCGCAACGATCAACTGCTGCCCCTCGATGACGAACTCCGCCGCGGGCAGCTCCTTCTCGCTCAAGGGCGAGAGCGCGGTCGGCGTGAAGCCGCCGGAGCTGCGCTCGCTGTTCAAGGTCGCGACGACCGAGGGCGGCAGGCTCGGCAGCTCGTCCGTGCCGACGACCGCGCCCGGCGTGATGCGGAAGAGTTTGACGTAGAGGCGATCGTTCTTCTTGATCTTGTTGATAGCTATCACGAGCTGCCCCAGGTCTTTGGGGACGAAGCCCTGCGAGGCTGACGCCTGCTGGAGCGCGCCGCCGTCGCCGACGAAGAGGACGAGCTGACCGAGCGGCACGTCGCGCGGGATTTCGACCGGGATGCGCTGCACGTACTGTTTGCCGGAATCGGTGCGCACGTACGCCTGCACCTCGACGGTCTCGCCGCGCGTGACCTCGGTGCGGTCGAGCGCGATGCGCTCCAGTGTCCCCGCGCGCCGCTCCTCCGACGAGGTGATCTGGATGTGGATGCCGCCGATCTCGACGTTGTCGAAGCCGCTCGACAAGAGCGCGGCGACCGGCATCGCGACCGACCCCGCCGCCTGCGCCGTCGCCTGGTTCGAAGAGAAGCGGCGCTCCAGAGTGATGGACGGCTGCCCCTTCACGTCAATCGTCCCGCTCACGCTGATGGTTGATTCTCCGAGACCGCGCTCGGTCGCGCCGAGCGTGCTGTAGAGAGTGATGTTCAAGAGCAGCGGCGTCAGGAACTGATCGTTGATGATCTCGTAGGTGTACTTCTCGGAGCGGTCGCGGCTCGTCTGCACGTCGACGGTGACGGGGATCATCTTCGGCGCGCGACCGAGCTGCCCGTAGATGCCGGTCGAGCGATCCTGCGAGATCGTGCCGACCATCTGACCCGGGGTCGAGAGTTTGAAAGAGTTGTTCAGGTTCGAGATGACCGTCACGACCGACGACTCGCTCATCGGCATGTCCGCGACGCCGAGGCTCAGGAACGGGTGCCCGAAGGCGTAGACGCGATCCCCGTCCCTCCACGTGACCGTCCCGGCGGCGGCGAGCGAGAAGTCGCCGCGCACGAGCTGCACGGTGACACTCGAGCCGGGCAGCAGGGTCTTCTCCGTCACCTTGCCGAGCGGCGTGATCGCGGAGCTCCCGCCCGCGCGGGCGCGAGCAGAGACGTGGCTGCTATCGACGACTTCGGCAGCTCCGCCGTCCAGTCGGTCGAGGCGAGCTTGGCGAACGAGTAGGTGCGCAAGGAGACGGAGCGCGGGGCGGCGGCGGCGTCGCGCGAGAAGATGTCGATCATCTGCTTGATCGGCGTGATGCCCGCAATCGGCTCCTGCGCGAACGGGAAGGCGAAGGCGACCGCGCCGACCAGCCGGCCGTCGATGTAGACGGGCGAGCCGGACATCCCGGCGAAGACGCGCGTCTTCTCGACGTTGGCGCCCGTCAGCCGCGCGATGATGGCGGACTGCCGCGGCGCCGGGTAGCCTTCCAGCACGCCGAGAATCTCGACGCCGAACTCCTCGGTCTGCGTCCCCGAAAAGACAGAACGCCCCGTGCCCTTCATCCCCGCCCGCACGTCTTCGAGCGGGAAGAGGCGCGCGTCGCGCACCGCGGCGGGCTGCGCGGGCGTCTGCGCCCCGACCGCGAAGGCAGAGGCGAGAAGGGCGAAGGCTGCGACGACAACTGCGACCAGATTTTTCTTCATGGGATCAAAACCAGCGCGAGACGAAGGGGAAGGGTTAACGCGTCAAAACTCGTTTGCCGTGCGACCGTGGCTCCGACGATTTCAGACCCGCAGCCGCGACTCGACTATAACTGTCGCTTTCTTTGATGGTCAAGGCGTTGAAATAGTTGGATTACTCGTGCGGGAGGAGCCGGGGGGTGATGGCGTGCCGCGCCGCCCTCTTAATTCTTGCCGCCCCTTTTGTTGCGTGTTAACTTCGCAGGCGCGATGCAGCCGCCGAACGCCGACACCCGCAAGCCTTTCCCGCGCCTCGCCGATCGTGCGTGCGGCGCGGGCGCGCGGGCTCCTCAGTTCATGCGACCGGGCCCGCCGCCGTCTCGCGCGCTCACATGATCGAGATCGAGGGCTTCATCCTCGCGGGCGGGGAGTCGAGCCGCATGGGCGCGGACAAGGCGGGGCTCGCGCTCGGCGGTGAGACTTTAGTGGCGCGCGTGAGCCGCGCCCTGGCGACGGTCGCACGGCGCGTGAGCGTCGTCAGCAGCCGCGAAGGGCACGAAGGTTTCAGCCTCCCGGTCGTGCCGGACGTTCACGCCGGCGCGGGCGCGCTCGGGGGCTTGCACGCCGCGCTCGCCGCGTGCCGCGCGCCGTGGGCTCTCGTCGTCTCGTGCGATCTGCCCTTCGTCACGCCGGAGCTTTTCGCGCGGCTCGCCTCGCTGGCGCGCGACGACCCGGAAGCGGTCGCGCCCGTCCAGCGCGACGGGAGACCTCAGCCGCTCTGCGCACTCTACGCGGCGCGCGCCTGCCTCGCCGCCGCCGAGAGGCTGTTAGCCGGGGGCGAGCTGCGACCGCGCGTCCTGCTCAGGCAGGTGCGCACGCGCTGGGTCTCGCCAGAAGAGTTGTCCGACCTCACGCGCGCCGAACATTTTTTCACGAACGTGAACACGCCCGCTGAATACGAACGCGCGAAGGCAGTCGTGAATCATGAACGATGAATGATGAACGATGAACCATGAAGTAAAATCTCCTGTTCCTCACTTCATCGTTCATCGTTCACCGTTCATCATTTAATTATGCGTCAACACCGCAGGCCCGGAGGTAGATTGTTGAAGGCGATGCTGCCCGTCGCCGCGCTCGTCGCGCTCGGCATCGCGGCGTTCTCCTTCTGGGTCGTCCACACGGTCGCGCACCCGCCGACGCACGCCTACCTCGTCACGCCCGAGGGGTACAAGCTGCTGAGCCCGCGCGGCGTGAAGGCGACCGAGGAGACGTGGGCGAACGACGACGGCACGCGGTCGCGCGGCTGGCTCCTGCGCGGCGCGGAGGGCGCGCCCGCCGTCGTGCTGCTGCACGCCTACGGGGCGGATCGCTCGTGGCTCCTCAACCTCGCCGTCAAGATCAACGAGGCGACGAACTTCACAGTCCTCTGCCCCGACCTGCGCGGTCACGGGCAGAGCCCGACCGTCTCGACGACCACCTTCGGCGCGCGCGAGGGGGCGGACGCGGCGGCCGCGCTCGACTTCCTGCGCGCGCTCAAGACGCCGCAGCAGCGCCCCCTCGTCGGCAAGCGGATGGGTCTCTACGGAGTCGAGCTGGGCGCGTACGCCGCGCTCCGCTCCGCCGCGCGCGCGGGCGACGCCGCCTCGATCAACGCGCTCGCGCTCGATTCCGTCCCGGCGCGCCCAGACGATCTCCTGCGCGGCTTGATGCGCGACCGCGTCGGCTTCGGCAGCGGCGCGCTCTTCCAGATCGCGCGCGCCGGCTCGCGCCTCTACTTCCTCGGCAAGTATGAGGACGCGCCCGCCTGCGAAGCGGCAGCCTCACTCGACGGTCGCAAGGTGCTCCTGCTCTCGGGGGCGGACGCGGGCTCGCTGCGCGACTCCACGCGGGAACTCGCCAGGTGCTTCCCCGGCGCGGGCGCGGTCGAGCTGAAAGCCGATCTCCCCGTCACGGGTCTCCAAGCCTCTTCCGCGACCGGCGAGGCGGGCGAGGCTTACGACCGCCTCATCATCGACTTCTTCCAGCAGTCGCTCCGCTGACGCGATCAATTAGAGCTGTTAGCTGTTAGCTGTTAGCTGTCAGCCAAACCAAAAGGCTGTTTTGCTGAGTGCTGAGTGTTGAGTGCTGTTTACAACTCACTTCACGATTTCACTTCACAACTTCACTTCAGGGCGGCGCGCACGACGAAGAGCGCGTTCGTCCCGTTGTCGCCGACGAACTCCGCGCGCGCCGGGCCCATCGCCGTCAACTGCCCCGCGTGCTCCGTGGGGATGATGACCAGCACGGGCTCTTGACGTTCGTCCGCGAAATCCGTGACGAGGTTTGTGCCGTCGAACATCCGCGGCTCGCCCGCGTCGTCGTACACGAGCCGACCCGCGGCGTAAAACTCCGCGCTTCGCTCGATGGTGTAGAGGTCGAGCACGGGCGCGCCAGCGTAGCCGCGCGCGTCCGCGAGTCTGAGGAGATCGCGCACCGACTCACGCCGCGACGCGCCCGCGAGCGCGCAGCCCGCGACGAGCACCGCCGCGATGAGCGACGCGCAGACGACCACGCACGCGGCGCGCGCGCGTGATCCTCTTCCGAGCGCAGCCCACGCGCCCGCGAGCGCGAGCGGTGCGGCGACCGCGAGCGCGCAGCCCCACGTGACGAGTCCGGCCCGCGCGGGGTAGGCGAGCGTCGCGACCGCCGCCGCGAGGAGGATGAGCCCGGTCGCGCGCATCGCACGCGTGTTTCCCTCGCCCGCGACGAAGCGTCGCAGCTCCGCGCCCGCGAGTAGCGCCACGCCCGGCAGCGCGGGCAGGACGTATCCCGGCAGCTTCGAGCGCGAGATCGAGAAGAAGACGACCGGCACGACGAGCCAGGCGACGGCGAACAGCCGCAGCCTCGTTGACGGATCATCTCTTGATCCGTCCGTCGCGCGCGCGCGACGCGACGCGATCCAGTGAGTTTTGATCGCCGCGAACAGGAACGGCGTCCACGGGAGCAGCAGCAGCGGCAGGATGAGCAGGTAGAAATAAAAACCCTGCGGGTGGTGATACTTGTTCGAGACGAAGCGCGCGAAGTGGTGCTTGAGGAAAAACTCTTCGACGAAGAGGCGGCCGTGTCCCAGAGTCACGGGCGCGTACCACGTCGCCGCGACGAGCAGCGACAGGGGCACGCCCCACAGCGCGCTCTTCCACTCAGGCGGGAACTCGCGCCGCAAAAGTCCGTAGAGGCCGACGACCCCGAACGGCAGGACGACGCCGACGAGCCCCTTCGCCAAAAGCGCCAGCCCCGCGCCCGCGTAGAAGCCCGCGAGCAGCAGTCGCCTCTTGCCCGCGTCGCCCTCGAGCCCCGCGGCGAAATAGCACGCGAGACTGAGCGCGACGGTCGTCGTCAGAAAGATGTCGAAGTTGACCGCGCGAGAAAAAACGATCAGCCCGGCCGACGACGCGGCGACGCCCGCGCACGCGAGCCGCAAGCCCCTCAACCCGCCGCCCGCGCGCGCCTCGACGCGGCCGCAGAGCCAGCCGACGAGCAGCACCGCAAGCCACCCCGCCAGCGCCGCGCCCAGGCGCGCAGACCACTCCGAGACGCCGCACGCGCTGTAGCCCGCCATCGCCGACCAGTAGACGAGCGCGGGCTTCTCGAACCACACGCGCCCGCCGAGCGTCGGCGTCACCAGATCGCCGCGCTCGAACATCTCGCGCGCGACTTCGGCGTAGCGCGGCTCGTCAGCCCCGACGAACGGGGCGCGCCCCAGCCCGTAGAAATAGCAGAGCGCGGTCGCGAGCAGCAGTAGCGCGAAGCCGCGCTTGGCAAGGTTCGTCGGTTGCAATATAGTCATCGTGAAGCAGTCAGCATTCAGCAATCAGCCGTCAGCATACATTTTTTCTCGTCCGCACGCGCCCATCAAAGTCAGGGCGGCGGCGACGGCTGACGCTAACGCCGCTTCACGCTTCAGGCTGAGCGCTGACTGCTGAATGCTGACTGCTCTTATGCTCTCCACCGCTGTCATCGGCACGGGCTCACTCGGCAGACACCACGCGCGGGTCCACGCGGCGCTCGCCGCAGAGGGGCGCGCCTTGTTCGTCGCCGCCTGCGACACGAACGAAGAGATCGCGCGCGCGGTCGCCGCCGAGTGCGGCGTCGAGTGCGTGACCGACTGGCGCGCGCTGCTGGATCGCGTCGACGCGGTGAGCCTCGCCGTCCCGACCGAGTCGCACGCGCTCTTAGCCGTGCCGCTCCTCGAAGCGGGCATCCACGTGCTCGTGGAGAAGCCGATCTCGCGCACGCTCGCCGAGGCAGACGAGATGATCGCGGCGGCGCGGCGCGGCGGCGCGACGCTGATGGTCGGTCACCTCGAACGCTTCAACCCCGCGCTCACGGCGCTTCGCCCGCACGTCAAAAATCCCGTCTACTTCGAGATTCACCGCGTCGGCGAGTTCACCGCGCGCTCGCTCGACATCGACGTGGTGCTCGATCTGATGATCCACGACCTCGACATCGTCCAGTGGCTCGTCGGCTCGGACGTGGAGGCGACGGACGTGCGCGCCGTCGGCATCCCCGTCCTGACGAGTCTCGTGGACGCGGCGAACGCGCGCGTCGAGTTCGCCTCCGGCGCAGTCGCCAACATCACCGCCTCGCGCGTCGGCATGGAGAAGATTCGCAAGATGCGCTTCTTCCAGCCGCACGACTACGTCGCGGTCGATTACGTCACGCGCTACGCCTCGATCAGCAGCCTCGCGCCCGCGGGCGCGGCCGGTCATCCCGGCGTCGCGCACCGCCGCCTCGAAGTCGAAGACGTGGAGCCGCTGCGCGCCGAGATCGAATCGTTCCTCGCCGCGGCAGAGTCGCGCGCCGAGCCGCCCGTCACCGGCGAGGACGGTCGCCGCGCGCTCGCCCTCGCCCTGCGCGCCCTCGAAAGCATCCACGACCACGACGCCCGCGCCGGCATCAACGCCCTCGGCTCGCGGACTGCCGCGGCTGACGAGTCGGGCGCGAACGCTGCGCGCTCAGCCCCCACGGAGTCATAAGGCGTGACCGTCCTCCCCCAACTCAGCGTCGCGATCACGGACTTCCTCGCGGGACGCATCGCGGAGGGCGACTTCCCTTCCGCCGCCTACCTCGTCGGCGAGCGCGGTCGCGTTCGCTTCACCGACGCGCTCGGCGACGCGGTGCGCGAGCCGCAGCCGCGACGCGCGACCGCTTCGACGATCTACGATCTCGCGTCGCTGACGAAGCCCCTCGTCACGGGCCTGCTCTGCGCGCGCAGGGTCGAGCGCGGCGACTTGGAACTCGACGCGCCGGTGGCGAAATACCTCGGCGAGTTCGCGCGCGCGGGCCGCGTCGTGATGACCGTGCGCAACCTGCTGACGCACACTTCGGGTCTGCCGCCGTGGCGCCCGCTGCGCGCATTGACCGGCGACCGGCGCGACCGCGTGCTCGACGTGATCGCCGCCGAAAAACTGGTGCACGCGCCGGGCACCGGCGTCCTCTACAGCGATCTCGGATTCATCACGCTCGGGCTGCTCCTCGAAAGAGTCTCCGGCGCGCCGCTCGCCGAACTCGCGCGCCGCGAGACTTTCGCGCCGCTCGGTCTAAGCCGCACGTTCTTCAACCCCGCCGCGGCGCTCCAGACCGAAGTCGCCGCGTGCGAGATCGCGGGTAACGCCTACGAGCGCGCGATGTGCGGCGAAGAAGACGGCGCGCGCGACGCGGGCGGGTGGCGCGAGCAGACGATCTGGGGCGAGGTGCACGACGGCAACGCCTACTTCCTCGGCGGCGCGGCGGGCCACGCCGGTCTCTTCTCGACCGCCCGCGAGACTTTCGCGCTCGCCGAACAGTTCCTCGCCGCGCGCACGCATCTTCTCAAGCCGGAAACCTGCGCGCTCTTCCGCAGGAAGATGACTCCGGGTCTGAACGAGGCGCGCTCCTTCGCCTGGCAGCTCGCCGCCACCCCCGACTCGACCGCCGGCGCGTCGCTCCCTCCCGACGCCTTCGGTCACCTCGGATTCACCGGCACGAGCTGCTGGATCGATCCCGACCGCGAGCGCGTCTACATCCTGCTCACGAACCGCACGCACACGCGCACGCTCCCCTTCGCGAACATCAACGGCGTCCGCCGACAGTTCCACGCGCTCGCCTCCGCCGCCCTCGACGCCTCGCCGACCTCGCCCGCCGCCGGCTAGGGTGCCGCAGTTCGTACTTGCCCGCGCCGCGGTCGCGATGCCGCGCCCGCTATTTTTTCCGAAAGCTGTAGTAGTATTGCACCGTGGCGCGCGGCAGGATCGCGCCGCAGCCGTCACGGAGTTTTACGCGTGTCCCCTTCGCCCCTTACAAGATTTACGCCTCTCGCCCTCGCACTCGCGCTCTCCCTCACACCCTTCACGCGATTCGCCGGCGCGCAGGAGACGCGCCCGCGCCGCGTCGAGCGGCAGCAATTCCCCACCCCCGCCACGATTGACACGAACGTCGAACCGACGCCCGTCGTCGTCCCCGCAGTCCGGCTCGATTCCGAGCCGACGATCCGCGTCGGGCTCGCGACGGCTGCGCGCTCCGTCACGATCTCGACCGCGGGCGGCGAGCTCTACCTCGCGCCCGGCGTCGCGCCCGACGGCGTGAGCGCCAACGCGCTGCCCACGCCGCTCGGAGTCTCGCGCGTGCGCGTCGAGCCGCGCGTGCTCGCGCCGCTCCCGACGCAACCCGAAGGCTCGACCTTTCGCGTCGAGATCGCCGCGGTCGTGAGCGAGGCGGAGGCGCGGCGCATCGCGGGCGCGGCGCAGGAGCTGACGGGCGAAGCCGCCGAGGTCGCGCGCGACGAGCGCACGCAATCCTGGCGCGTCCGCGTCGGCGCGCCGTCAATGCAAGCGGAGGCTGAGGAGCTTCGCGCGCGGCTTGAAGAAGCCGGCATCGCGACCTTCTCCGTCGTCAGCGCGACGGAAGACGCGCCAGCGCGTGCGCAATCCGGTTCACCACAACGAGGCGGCACGCTTAACGCCGATTCGCACCGCAACGCTCAGACCCAGACGGCTTCGCGTCAGACTGCTGCGACTCCGAATGTCTCTCGCGCGCAGTCTCGATCTTCGTCCGACAACGTGAAGCTCACGTCGCGCGCGAGCCCGCCGACGCGTGGGCTCGTCGTCTACTCAGCCGGATCGTCGAGGCTCTTAGACGCGCGCGCGCCCGTCACCTTCGCTTCCGTAGATGAGCGCGCCGCGCCCGTGCGCTTCAACGAGAAACCCTACCGCGGGCGCATCGAGGTCTTCACGAACTTGAACGGCGCGCTGACGGTCGTCAACGTCGTCGCGTTAGAAGACTACGTGCGCGGCGTCGTGCCGAACGAGTCGTCGCCGGGCGGCTTCGGCGGGGGTCCCGCCATCGAGTCGCTGAAAGCGCAGGCGGTCGCGGCGCGCACCTACGCGGTCAGCAACCGCGGACAGTTCGCCGCCGCGGGCTTCGACGTGCTGCCCACGACGCGCTCGCAGGTCTACGGCGGCATGGCGACCGAGCACCAGCTCTCTTCGCGCGCCGTCGAAGAGACGCGCGGCGTCGTCGCCACCTACCGCGGGCAGCCGATCAACGCGCTCTACACCTCGACCTGCGGCGGGCACACCGAGGACGGAGAAAATATTTTCGGCGGCGAGACGATCCCCTACCTGCGCGGTCGAGCCTGCGCGGTCGAGACGGCGGCGGGCGCGCGCGCGGCGGCCGGCGCGCTCTCGACCCTTCAAACCTCGCGCGAGCTGCCGTCGCTGCGCGAAGCCGAACACGCGCAGAGCCCGCGCGAGGTCGCGCTCTTAGCCGTCCACGGCTTCCGCGCGCCGCCGAAGCTGACGGACGAATGGCTCGACGCACCCGTCTCGGTTGAGGACGTGCGCGCTCTCGCCGAAGTCGTCTCGCGCCTCGCGCGAAGACCCGTGCCCGTCTCGGCGATTGACGCGGACGCGATTCGACCGCCCGGCTTCGCGACCACGCTCGCACTCGCCGTCGACTTCGAGAGCCGCGGCACGATCCTGCTCGACGAGGCGACGATCGGCTACCTTCTCTCCTTCCGCGACGCCGACGACATCCCGGCGCGCAACCGGCCGGACGTGGCGCTCATGATGCGCGACGGTCACCTCCAACTCTACCCGGACGCGACGCTTCGCCCGCGACAGCCACTCACGCGCGCGCGCGCCGTCCACACGACCGCTCGCCTGCTCGAAGCGCGCGATCTGTTCGCGCTGCAAAAATCGATAGCGCGTCAGTCGGCGTCGGGGGTGTTCGTCGTCCGCGCGGGCAAGTCGCCGGAGCGTTCGTTCGAGGTCTCGGCGCAGGCGTACCTCTTCCGCGCCTACGGCGACACGCTCTTCCCCGCGCGCTCGGTGCGGCTCGCGGGCGGCGAGCCCGTCAACTTTCACACGGACGCTCGCGGCGCGGTCGATTACGTCGAAGTGAGACCCGCGCCCGCCGGTGCCTCAGCCGAACGGCTCTCGCCGTTCACGAACTGGACGGCCGTGCTCTCGGTCGGCGAGGTCGCGCAGCGCCTCGCGCGGCGCGCGGGCCGCGTCGGCGCGATCACGGACTTGCGCGTCGCGCGCCGCGGCGTGTCGCACCGCGCGCTCGATCTGGAAGTCGTCGGCACGCAGGGCACGGCGCACGCCCGCGGAGGGAGCATCCGCTCCGCGCTCGGCTTGCGCGAGCAGTTGTTCGTCGTCGACCGCCGCTACGACGACGCGGGACGGCTCACGGGCTTCACGTTCACGGGTCGCGGCTGGGGTCACGGCGTCGGGATGTGCCAGTACGGCGCTTACGGCTTGGCGCGCGCGGGGCTCAGCTACGACCGGATTCTCAAGCACTACTACACGGGCGTCGAGTTGACGAAGATGTATTGAGTTGTTCGATCGCCCGACCAAACGATCAGAACTCATCACTGAGCCCAGATGCATCAAGATCAGCCAACTCAAACGGTCACGCTCTACGTCGTCCCCGGCTGCCCGCTGTGCGCCGACGCGCGGGCGTGGCTGCGGCGCGAGGGGGTCGAGTTCCGCGAGCGCGACGTTGCCAAAGACTTCGGCGCGCTGCGCGCGATGTACAGGCTGACGCGGCAGAACCTCGTGCCCGTCGTCGAGGTGCGGGGGCGCGCGCTGGTGCGCCCGACCGACGCGGAGCTGAGAGAGCTCCTTCCCTGACGCCGTGAGATTCTCCCGCGCACAACTCGCCGCCGCGCTCCTGCTGCTCGCCGCCGTCTGGGCGATCATCATCCTCCGCCTCCTCCTCTCCCGCGCGTGAGCGTTTCAAACTCAAGCACGAAGCCGGTCGTCGCGGTCGTCGGTCCGACCGCTTCGGGCAAGAGCGCGCTCGGCATCGAGCTGGCTCTCCGCTTCGGCGGCGAGATCGTCAACTGCGACTCCGTGCAGGTCTACCGCGAGGTGGAGATCGCGACGGCGAAGGTTCCGTTGGAAGAGCGGCGCGGGGTGCCGCACCACCTGATCGATTTTATCGACCCGCGCACGAACTACACGGCGGGCGCGTGGGCGCGCGACGCCGCGCGCGTGATCTCCGGGATCGAGGGGCGCGCTCGGCTCGCGCTCGTCGTCGGCGGCACGGGCTTTTACCTGCGCGCGTTGAGAGAGCCGTTCTTCGAATCACCGGCGACCGACGAGGCTCTGCGCGCGCGACTCGTCCGCCTGCGCGAGCGGCGCGGCGCCGAGCACCTTCACGGCGTCCTGAAGCGTCTGGACAAGGTCGCCGCCGACAGGCTCCACGCGCGCGACTGGTCGCGCGTGCAGCGCGCGCTCGAAGTGCGCTTGCAGACGAAGCAGTCGATCACGGCGCAGCAGCCCGCGCGCCGCGAGCCGCCGCCGTTCGCAGATAGATTGCGCGTCATCGCGCTCAGCCCCCCTCGCGAAGCGCTGTACCGCCGCATCGACGCGCGCGCCGAGGGGCACTTCCGCGCGGGGCTCGTCGATGAAGTCCGCGCGCTCGTCGCGCGGGGCGTGCCCGCCGCGTCGAACGCGCTCGGGGCGCACGGCTACCGCCGCGTCGTGGAGTTTTTGCGCGGCGAGCGCACGCTCGAAAGCGCGGTCGAGCAGACGAAGCTCGACGTGCGCCACTACGCGAAGCGGCAGTTGACGTGGTTCAGGCGCGAGCCGGGCGTCGAGTGGATCGCAGGGTTCGGCGACGACCCCGCAGTTCAGGAGCGTGCGGCGGGGAGGGTCGCGGAGTTGATCGCAGAGTTCGCGCCGCCCGCGGCGGAGGATGAGAGCGGCGCTCCCGAAGGGTGAGGGTCGCGTAAGGATTCGTGTGCCGGTCGCGGCGCGCGGGTTCGTATGTGGTTCTCAGAGCGCGCCCGTGTGCGGGGTCGTTTATTATTCGAGACCGCTTGTCTGTCGCGCGAGCGTGTTATACTCTGACCCGACTTTCATTCCGCCCGTCGGTCAGCCAGCTTGGAGAGTTGCCGTGGACAGTAAGTCCGCTCCGCAGAACATTCAGGACGCCTTCCTGAACACCGCGCGACGCGAGCGTAGCAGCGTGACGGTCTACCTCGTCAACGGGGCGAAGCTGCAGGGCCGCATCAAGAGCTTCGACAAGTTCTCCGTCCTCCTGGAATCCGGCGCGCAGGATCAGTTGATCTTCAAGCACGCCATCTCCACGATCCAGCACGCGCGCCGCTCCTCGGGCGAGCTGCGACCCGGGACTTCGCCGGAGGCGGCTCAGGCCGAGGCGACCGACGAGCCCGGCGAGCGCGCCGGAGCCTGAAGCCGCGCGGCGAAGCTTTTCCCATCCCACCAGAGGGGCATAAATCTTGGTCTCCGCCTTCATCACCTTCGAGGGTATCGACGGCTGCGGGAAGTCGACGCAGTTGCGCATGCTCGCCAGCGTGCTGCGCCTGCGGCAGACGGACGTCGTCTCGACGCGCGAGCCGGGCGGCACCCCGCTCGGTCAGAAGCTGCGCCACGCGCTGCTCGAAGCCGAGGGGCAGGTCGATCCGCTCGCCGAGCTGCTGCTCTACGCGGCGGATCGCGCGCAGCACGTGCGCTCGCTCGTCCGGCCCGCCGTCGAGTCGGGTCACGTCGTGCTCTCGGATCGCTACGCCGACGCGACGATGGCTTACCAGGGCGCGGGGCGCGGCTTCGAGCCGCAGCTCGTCTATCATTTAGTCGAACTGGCGACAGGCGGGCTCAAGCCCGATCTCACCCTGCTCTTCGACCTGCCGGTCGGGCAGGCGAGGGAGCGCGCCAGCTCCCGCACGCGCAACGGGCGACCCGGCGACCGGCTCGACGCGGAAGACCCCGCGTTTCACGAGCGCGTCCGCGAAGCCTACCTGAGGATCGCCGCCGCCGAGCCCGAACGGGTCCGCGTCATCGACGCCGCGCGCTCGGTCGAAGAGACGCACGCGAGCGTCAACGAAATAGTTTTACCCTTCCTCGAGGGGCGGGGGTTAAAGACGGGGGATGGGGACGAACAAGCATCAACCTTCGTCGCGATGCGCGCCTTATCGATCGTCGCGATGTATTTTCTCACGCAC
>JAIVJC010000115.1:0-3025 GCA_020200235.1 Acidobacteriota bacterium
CTACGGCTCGCCCCGCTACGTCTCGCCCGAACAGGCGCAGGGGCTGCCCGTCGATCAGCGCTCGGACATCTACTCGCTCGGCGTCATCCTCTACGAGATGCTCGCCGGTCAGCCGCCCTTCGGCAACGACGACGACAAGCTCAAGCGCACGGAAATCCTGCGCGCGCAGGTCGAGCGGGAGCCGCGCCCGCCTTCGAGCCGGAACGCGGGTTGCGCGCCGGAGGTCGAGGCGATCATCATGCGCGCGCTGGAGAAAGACCCCGAGAAGCGCTTCCAGACCGCCGCCGAGTTCCTGCGCGCCGTGCGCCTGGCGCGCGCGCGCGACGCGGGCGACGTGATCGAGGAGGCGCAGACCGCCGTCGAAGCCTTCCACCCCGTCGGCACATACGAGCTGGACACGGAAGCCGACCAGACCGTGCGCCAGAGCTACAACACGCAGCCGATCCACGGTCTCACCTGCGCCAACTGCGGCACGGACGCCGACTCGGACGAGGGCAAGTGCCGCGTCTGCGGCGCGCAGCTCGGCTCCTCGCCCTCGACCGCGCGACTCGCGCGGATCGACTCGACCGCGCAGGGGGGCGCGCGCGGCAGGTGGGCCGTCGTCGCCCTCATCATCATCGGGATCGTCACGGGCGCGCTCATCTACCTCAGCCTCTCCCGCGAGTCGCGCCGCCGCGCCGCAGAGAAGCGCACGCCGAACGCGAACGCGCGGGAGGGCGCGACGCTGCCCTCGTCGTCGATGAGCCCGCTGCCGCCGACCGCGCTCGTCGCGCTGAAGCCCGCGCGCGTCGTCGTCGATTCGAGCTTCGACGGCTACGACGGGAAGCCGCTGACGGACGGCGTGACGGACGTGCGCCGCGTCGCCGCGATGCGCTACAACGAGGGCAACTGGGCTTCCGCCGAGACGCCCGACGCGCACTGGATCGAGTTGCAGTTGGACCAGCCCGCCGCCGTCGCCGCCGTCTACGTCTACTGGGGCTTCGACAAGAACCGCTACCTGCCCTCGCGCCGCGCCGAGCTACAGGCGGCGGACGAGCGCGGCGAGTGGCGCACCGTCTCGACCGTCGAGCCCGGCGCGAACTACGACCGCACCTCCTTCGAGTTCGCGCCCGTCCGAACGTCGCGGCTGCGCCTCTTGCAGCCCGCGCAGCACGGACCGCCGAACCGCTCCTTCATCATGTGGGTGCGCGAGGTGCAGGTCTTCGCGGCGAAGGAATAGAAATGAAGAGCTGTTAGCTGTTAGCCGTTAGCTATTAGCTGTTAGCTGTTAGCCAGAAGTGAAAACTTTAATTATTCGCGCCGGCTTCGGTTTTGCTAACAGCTAATGGCTAACAGCTTTCATCCTGTGGCAAACTCTTCCCGCCATGCTCACCGCAGAAATCATCGCCATCGGATCGGAACTGCTGACGCCGGAGCGCACGGACACGAACAGCCTCTGGCTCACCGAGCAGCTCAACCGGATCGGCATCGAGGTCAAACTCAAAACGGTCGTCGGCGACGACGACGCGCGTTTGGAAGAGGCGATCAAAGACGCCCTGCGCCGCTCGCGCGTCATCATCACGACCGGCGGCTTGGGTCCCACCGAGGACGACATCACGCGCAAGATCGCCGGGCGCGCCATGAGCCGCCGCCTCCAGCTCGACGAGAAAGTCCTCTCCGGCATCCGCGCGAAGTTCATGCGCTGGGGTCGCGCGATGCCTGAGATCAACGCGCGGCAGGCGATGATCATCGAGGGCGCGGAAGTGTTGGACAACCCGAACGGCTCGGCTCCCGGCATGTACGTCGAGCACGAGGGGCGCTCGGTCGTGCTGCTGCCCGGTCCGCCGCGCGAGATGAAGCCGATGTTCGAGTCTCTGGTCCAGCCGCGGCTCGCGGCGAAGGCGGGCGACGTCAGGGTCGTGCGGCGGTTGCTGAGGGTGTCGGGCTTGGGCGAGTCGGCGGTGGACGAGAAGATCGCGCCCGTCTACCGGCAGCACACGAACCCGCAGACGACGATCCTCTTCAACCGCTCGGAGATCGAGATCCACCTGACCGCGCAGGGCAAGACCGAGCAGGAGGCGGAGCTGCTGCTCGACGGGCTCGCCGGGCAGATCGAGGAGAGACTCGGCGACGCGATCTTCGCCTTCCGCGGCGAGCGGATGGAAGAGGTCGTCGGGCTCCGCCTGGCGGTGGGCGGCTTCACGCTCGCGACCGCCGAGAGCTGCACGGGCGGTCTCGTCGCCGGGCGCATCACGGAAGTCCCCGGCTCGTCCGTCTACCCGACGGCGGCACCGAAGACAAGCCCGTCGGGCTCGTCTACATCGCGCTCTCCGACGACGCTCACACCGAGCACCGCAAGCTGCTCCTGCCCGGCGACCGACAACTCATCCGCTGGCGCGCCTCCCAAGCCGCGCTCGACCTGCTACGCCGCCGATTGATCTGATGTACTCAACCCGCGCGAAATTGCTGATTGGCTTTGCCGTCGCGCTCGTCTTTTTATGCGGCGCGGGTGTGATCACCTTTCTGTTAATCGTGCAGCCCGTAAGAGTGGAAGGTAAGTCGATGGAACCGACATTGCACGATGGTGACGGAGTTTTCTTTTGCCGAGCAATCGGCGAGATCGAGCGTGGAGATATAGTCCTCTTTCGTTACCCCGGTGATGAGACCAAGAGTTATTACAAACGAATCATTGCACTGCCGGGCGAAACTGTTGAACTGCGTGAGGGTCGAATGTTCATCAACGGGACGGAGCTAAGTGAGCCTTACGTCAATTCGCAATTCAATCAATCGAGAATTAGTCACCCCCCAGTTAGGTTAAATCCCGGAGAGTATTTCGTCGCGGGGGATAACCGTGATCAATCATACGACTCACGCGCATGGGGTGCTCTACCGAGAGGGTTAATCTACGGCGAGTTCGTCGGGCGTTACAGAGCTGCGGGGAAATAATGCCCCCCTACATTTTTATCATTACCTCATACCTGCTCGGCTCGATCCCGTTCGGTTATCTGATCGTGAGGGCGCAGGGCGGCGGCGACGTGCGCGAGAC